>NZ_JACXWY010000004.1:0-436697 GCF_014764685.1 Allobosea spartocytisi | reverse complement strand
GCCCACGGATCGACGCGCTGGTGAACTGCGCCGGCATGATCCAGCGCGGCGGCAAGGAGTTCGAGATCGACGCCTTCCGCTTGACCATCGAGGTCAACCTCACCGGCACGATGCGGATGAGCCTGGCGGCAAAGGAGAAGCTCGCGGCGACGGGGCCGGACAAGCCCGGCGGCGCCATCGTCAACACCGCCTCGATGTTGACCTTCCATGGTTCGCCCTTCGCGCCGGGCTATGCAGCCTCGAAGGGCGGCGTCGGCCAGCTCACCAAGTCGCTCGCCGCCGCCTGGGCGCCCGAAGGCATCCGGGTCAACGCCGTGGCACCGGGCTGGATCGAGACCGAACTGACCCGGCCGCTGGTCGAGGACGAGGCCCGCTCGGCCCCGATCCTCGCCCGCACGCCGATGGGCCGCTGGGGCAAGCCGGGCGATGTCGGCGGCGCCATCGCGTTTCTCGTCTCGGACGAGGCGCAGTTCATCACCGGCGCGATCCTGCCCGTCGACGGCGGTTATCTGACGCTCTAGAAAACCAGATATTTCAGCCGCTTGTGCGCCGACATTGAATCAGGTCGAGCGGCCATTGAATCAAGAACTCAATAGGGGAGACACGCCATGACCTCGACGAGTCCCATGCCGGTCACGGCCACACAGGAAGAGCGCTGGACGCCCTATCGCCATCCTCAGCCCAAGGAATCGCCGCCGGAGCTGATCGTCCCGAACGTCATCCCGACGGATGAGCGCGTCTGGGTACCGGTCGACGACAATGTCTGGTTCCGCCCCCTGCTCCTCTGCGTCTCGCGCGGCTACTGGATGAACCTGCTCAAGGTCCGCCGCGCCGGCGTGCTCTCGCGCCATCGCCACCCGCTGCCGGTGCATGGCTATGTGCTGAAGGGCAAATGGCGCTATCTGGAGCATGACTGGGTCGCGACCGAGGGCTCCTATGTCTACGAGGCGCCGGGCGAGACGCATACGCTGGTGGTCGATCCCGACGTCGAGGAGATGATCACCATGTTCCAGGTCAACGGCGCGATGATCTATGTCGATCCGGACGGCAAATGCCTGGGCTATGACGACGTCTTCACCCGCATCGACAAATGCCGGGCGCATTATGCGCAGAACGGCCTCGGCGCGGAGTATGTCGACCAGTTCATTCGGTAGGATCTAAGCCACTGACCGGCGTCATTCTCGGGCTTGACCCGAGAATCTCATGACCGAAAGGGCGCTGGTTTCCGAGATGCTCGGGTCAAGCCCGAGCATGACGCCTTTACCGCCCGAGCTTCGCCAGCTCCACCGCCGCGCGCAATTCGATGTGGGCGAGCACCTCGTCGAGGCGCGGGTCGTCGGTCGTCTCGCGCCTGAGCGCCAGCGCATTCCTGATCCGCTCCAGCTCCGAAGGCAGGACGCGCCCCGCGAGCAGCGCGGCCTTTAACCGGTCGAGCCCGTCGAGCAGGTCATGGCCGCGCCGGGCCTGGCGGCGCTTGCGCTCCTGCTGGTCTTCATCGGCCTGCACCGCCAGCAGCATGTCGAGCGGACCGGCCGCGGCGACGCCGGCGCTGCGGGCAGGCGCCTCGCTGTCGGAGGTCGGAAGCGTGAAGGACGCGCCGCCCGTGCGCCTCGCGGAACTGGCCGAGCCGGCGTTGGAGACGGGCGCGCGCTGGTCGATCCTGATCATGGCGGCCTCGCTGGAGCATCGAACCGGAATGGGGAAGCTGGTTCCCGGTGATCGGATGCGTGAACTCAACAGTTAACGAAAGCTTGCCCCGGCACGGTTAACAGCCGGTAAATCACCCGGCAGAAACTGCCGCCCCGGCAGGAACGGCCGCCCGGTCTCCCCGGCGCCAGACTGCATCGAAACTCCAAACGACTGACAAACAAGGCTTTTCGATTTTTCGCGATCTGGCACGGCGCTCGCAAGGCGAAACCGAGATTCGCTCACCAACATCGGAAGCCGCATGTTTCGCCTGCCTGTCCTGAGATTGCTGATGCGGCCGCTGGTCGGCCTGCTCGCGCTCGGCCTCAGCCTGCCGGCGCAGCCCGCCTTCGCGCTTTCCCGCATCAAGGACCTCGCCTCGGTCGAGGGCGTCCGCAGCAACCAGCTGCTCGGCTACGGCATCGTCGTCGGCCTCAACGGCACCGGCGACACCCTCAACAACACGCCCTTCACCAAGCAGTCGCTGCAGGCGATGCTGGAGCGGCTCGGCGTCAACACCCGCGGCGCCAACATGCGCACCGCCAACGTCGCCGCCGTGATGGTGACAGCCAATCTGCCGCCCTTCGCCACCCAGGGCACCCGCGTTGACGTCACCGTCTCCGCCATGGGCGATTCCAAGTCGCTTCAGGGCGGCACCCTGCTGGTGACGCCGCTGCTCGGCGCCGATGGCGAGGTCTACGCCGTCTCGCAGGGGCCGGTCGCGATCTCCGGCTTCTCGGCCGAGGGCGAGGCCAGCAAGATCACCCGCGGCGTCCCCACCGTCGGGCGCATCGCCAATGGCGGCGTGGTCGAGCGCGAGATCGACTTCGCGCTGAACAAACTCCAGACGCTGCGCCTCTCGCTGCGCAATCCGGACCTGACCACGGCGCGCCGCGTCGCCGCCGCGATCAACGATTTCATCGGCGGCGATTCCGCCGAGCCGACCGACCCCTCGACCGTCGCCCTGCAGATCCCGCCCCGCTTCAAGGGCAACATGATCAAGCTGCTCACCGACATCGAGCAGCTGCGCGTCGAGCCCGACCAGGGCGCCCGCGTCGTCATCGACGAGCGCTCCGGCATCATCGTCATGGGCAAGGACGTGCGCGTCTCCACCGTCGCGGTGGCGCAGGGCAACCTCACCGTCACGATCAGCGAGCAGCCGCAGGTTTCGCAGCCCGAGCCCTTCTCGCGCGGACAGACGGTCGTGACGCCGCGCACCAGCGTCAAGGTCGACACCGAAGGCGGCAACAAGCTCGCCCTCGTCAAGGAAAGCGTGACGCTGGCCGAGCTCGTCGACGGGCTCAATGCGCTGGGCATCGGCCCGCGCGACCTGATTTCCATCCTCCAGGCCATCAAGTCGGCGGGCGCGCTGCAGGCCGAAATCGAGGTGATGTGATGACTGCCGCTCTCGCCCTCCCCGCCGCCAATCTGGCACTCGGCGTCGCCGGCAAGGTCGTCGACGGCATTGCCAACGCGCTGGACCCGGCCAAGGCCAAGGCCAAGAAGCAGGCCGATGATTTCGAGACGATGTTCCTCGAGCAGATGACCCAGCACATGTTCACCAACATGGGCGCGGAGGGTCCGCTCGGCGAGAACGGCACGGGCGGCGACGTCTGGCGCTCGCAGCTCACCCAGCAATACGCCAAGCAGATCCAGAAATCCGGCGGCATCGGCGTCTCCGACCAGATCATGCGCGAGATGCTGAGCCTCCAGGCCCAGGCCTCGAAGGGAGCCTGACATGTCGGTGGCTGAACGCATTCTCGACGAGCGGCCGCGCGTCTCGGGCGCCGGCGACGCCCGGGCGCTGATCGAGAACGTGCTCGATGCGCTGTCCGCCCTCGCCCATCTCGTCGGCGAGGAGACCGAGCTCGTGCGCGTGGGCCGCCTGCCGGAGGCGATGACACGCGAGCCGCGCAAGGCCGAGCTCGCCGGCACCTATATGCGCGGCGTCGAGCAGGTGAAGCTCAACGCCGTGGCGCTGGCCCGCTTCGCGCCCGATCAGGTGAAGCGGCTGAAGGAAGCGCATCACGCCTTCCAGAATCTCATCGAGACCAACCAGCTGGTCCTGGCGACGGCCCGCGCCGTCTCGGAATCGGTGATCCGCGATCTCGCCGCCGACGCCAACAAGCCGATGCGCGCCAATGGCTACGGACCGGCCGCCACGGTCGGCGCGGGCGTCTTCGCGCGCCCCAATTCCGGTCCGCTGGTGGTATCGCGGCGGCTCTAGGGCCGGATGGGCCGGTCACCCCGTTCCAGGCGGCGACCAAGGGAACGGCGGCGGCGGGCCGCTGCCACGGCAACCGTCAATATTTACCTAATTTCCTAACGCCGGATTCAATCATTTCCGGCATTATCGTCAGGATCGGATTGGTGCATCCAGTCCGCGACGACGATGCCTGGCGGCGCGACGGTGCCGTTGAAAGCTCCAGAAGGAGTGCGACATGGACTTTGGCAATGCCCCGAGGGTGGCTACTCCAGCCGGCGCACCTGTCGTCGCACGCGCCGACGTCATCGCCCGGCCCGGCAGCGTCGCCGTCGAGCTCCCTCCCGAGAAGACCGTCCAGTCCGCCCCCGCCGGCGACGCCGTCCATGTCGATGTCGGCGCGCAGCAGCGCGACGCCCGCAGTCGCGCAGCCGGCGAGCAGCGCGCCTTCGCCAACGCGCAGAACGGACGCCTCGCCGACAAGACGATCGACGAGGGCGTCGAACGCAAGCTCATCATCGATCCGAAGACCCGCGCCGTCGTGCTGCAGAAGAAGGATCGCGAGACCGGCGAGACGATCTCGCAGCTCCCGGACGAGACCTTGCTGAAGCTCCGCGCCTATTCCCGCGAACTCGGCGAGCGGGCGCGCGAGGCCGAAGAGGCCCGCCACCGGATCGAGCGGACGGCCTGACGGCTCCGCCCTTCCGTTCCAATCATCATCGGCATGACGCCCGCGCCCCGCGCGGGCTTTTTTACGTAGGCACATGATCGCCAGGTCGGGAGATCGACGGCGGTTAGCGCATGCTTAACCATCGCCCGACGAGCCCCGCCTTGCATTCAATTCGCGGCGGGAAATTTACCGATTGTTACGGGCTGGCGCACCAAGGTCGCCCTGTCCTGGCCAGAACGGCCCGGGCGCCAGAAGGCATCATACCAGAAGGTAAAAACAGATGGCCGTTTCTCTCTCCTCGGGCGTTCGTTCCGCTCTCTCGTCGCTGCAGTCGACCGCCGCCCAGGCCGCCGCCTCCCAGCTCAAGCTCGCGACCGGCAAGAAGGTCAACAGCGCGGTCGACAACCCCGTCAACTACTTCACCGCCGCCTCGCTCAATGATCGTTCCAGCCAGCTCACGGGCTTGCTCGACGGCATCTCGAACGGCATCCAGACCATTCAGGCCGCCTCCAAGGGCATCGACGGCATCACCAAGCTGGTGAATTCGCTGCAGTCGACGCTGAAGCAGGCTCAGACGGATGCGGCCCAGAACCGCCCGACCAAGGCCGGCACGGCTCTCGCGACTGCATCGGAAGCCGCTCTGACCAGCAAGAGCCTGAAGGACATCGCCCTCGACAAGCGCATCGTCGATGACAACGGCGCCACTGCCAATACCGCCACGGCGACCTATGCTGGTAACGTCGGCGGCGCCACCCTGGCGGCGGGCGACGAGGCTGTCACCTCGATCTCGCTGACTTCGGGCTCGACGACCTACACCGCCAGCTTCCTCAGCACGAACAGCACCGTCCGCGACGTCGTCAATGAGATCAACAAGTCCGGCGTTGCGACCGCCTTCGTCGACGAGAAGGGCCAGCTTAACGTCAAGGGCAACGGCTCCGACAAGGTTCAGTTCGGTATCGGCACCACGACCTTCACGCCTGCGGCTGCCGGCGCGCCGACCTCTGCTGAAATCACGACGGCTGGCACCGCCTCCACGACGCTCGCCACCGGCGCCACCAGCGACAACACCGATTTCGGCTTTGCGCTGACAGACAACTCCGCTGCCGGTACCTCGATCACCTCTTCGGGCATCACGTCTGCGGTGCGTTCGAACCTGATCGACCAGTACAACGACATCCGCGACAAGATCGACGATCTCGCCAAGGACTCGAGCTTCAACGGCATCAACCTGCTGAAGGGCGACCGTCTCTCGATCCAGTTCAACGAGAAGACCGGCAAGAACCAGACCAAGCTCGACATCCAGGGCTCGGACGTCACGTCCGACAACCTCGGCATCGTCAAGGCTGGCAACACCCAGCTCACCGGCCAGGTCAACTTCCAGAACGACTCGGACCTCGACTCCGCGACCAAGGCCCTCACCGGCGCCCTGACCTCGCTGAAGTCGCTGTCCTCGACCTTCGGCGCCAACCTCTCGGTCGCCCAGACCCGTCAGGACTTCACCAAGGATCTGGCGGACACGCTGAGCACCGGCGCCGCCAACCTGGTGAACGTCGACGCGAACGCCGAAGCCGCCAACCTGCTCGCGCTGCAGACCCGTCAGCAGCTCTCGCAGACGGCTCTGTCGCTCTCGAACCAGAGCGAGCAGGCGGTTCTGCGCCTGTTCTGATCTTCGGTCCGCAGAAGCGGATCCGCCCGCAGGACGCGGGACGAAGTCAAAGAGCGGCGGAGCCTCGGCTCCGCCGTTTTTCGTTCCGGCCCGGTAACCGGATAGGCCCTGCGATTAACCTTTTGTTATCCCTAACGAGTGATGATCACCCCTGAAATCAGGTTGCATCGCGCCGGAGTCGCGCGTTCAGGGGACCGAAGATGGCCAACACGATCCTTTCCAACGGAGTGCGCAACAATCTGTTGACGCTGCAGCAGACCACGGCCCAGCAGAGCGTCATCCAGAACCGCCTCGCCACTGGCAAGAAGGTCAACTCCGCGATCGACAACCCGGTGAACTACTTCACCGCGCTGTCACTGAACGATCGCTCCAGCCAGCTCACGGGCCTGCTCGACGGCATCTCGAACGGCATCCAGACCATCCAGGCCGCCTCCAAGGGCATCGACGGCATCACCAAGCTCGTCCAGTCGCTACAATCGACGGTGAAACAGGCGCAAGCCGACGCGGCCCAGAACCGTCCGACCAAGGCCGGCACGGCCCTCGCCACCGCGACGGAAGCGGCGGTGACGAGCAAGAGCCTCAAGGACATCGCCCTCGACAAGAGGGTGGTCGACGACAACGGCGCCACCGCCAACACAGCGACGGCCACCTATTCCGGCAATGTCGGCGGCCCCGTCCTCGCCGCGGGCGACGAGGCGACGACCTCGATCACGCTGACCTCGGGCTCGACGACCTACACCGCCAGCTTCCTCAGCACGAACGCGACCGTCCGCGACGTCGTCAACGAAATCAACAAATCGGGCATCGCCACCGCCTTCGTCGACGAGAAAGGCCAGCTCAACATCAAGGGCATCGGCTCCGAGAAGGTCCAGTTCGGTATCGGCACCGCGACCTTCACCCCCGCCGCACCCGGCGCACCGACCTCGGCTGAAATCGCCGCCGCCGGAACCACAGCCCTGACCACGGCGCAGGGCGCCACCAGCGACAACCCCGATTTCGGCTTCGCGCTCACCGACAACTCCGCCGCCGGCACCACGATCACCGGCTCGAGCATCACCTCGGCGGTGCGCTCGAACCTGATCGATCAGTTCAACGACCTGCGCGACAAGATCGACGATCTCGCCAAGGATTCGAGCTTCAACGGCATCAACCTGCTCGCCGGCGACCGCCTGACGATCCAGTTCAACGAGAAGACCGGCAAGAACCAGACCAAGCTCGACATCCAGGGCTCGAACCTGACCTCGGACAATCTCGGCATTCCGAAAGCCGTCAACACGCAGCTCACCGGCTTCCTCAACTTCCAGAACGATGCCGATCTGGACAAGGCCACCCAGTCGCTTACCGGCGCCCTGACCTCGCTAAAGTCGCTGGCCTCGACGCTGGGCTCCAACCTCTCGGTCGCGCAAACCCGTCAGGACTTCACCAAGGAGCTCACCAACGTCCTCACGACCGGCGCGGGCAACCTCGTGCTGGCCGATCCGAACGAGGAAGGCGCGAGCCTGCTGGCGCTCAACACCCGTCAGCAGCTCTCGCAGACCGCGCTCTCGCTGGCGAACCAGGCCGACCAGGGCGTGCTGCGCCTGTTCGGCTGACGCCTCCGGGTTCGCTTCGTCCCTCTCCCCTCGGCCAGAAGGCAGGACAGACATGGCTCTCAAGGTCGAGCTCAAGCCGCGCGAGCGCATCATCATCGGTCAGGTGGTGATCCGCAACGACGAGCAGCGCACGCGCTTCTTCATCGAGGGCGACGCCCCGATCCTGCGCGAAAAGGACATTCTCACGGCCGCGACCGCGGACAGCCCGGCGAAGAAGATCTATTTTGCCATCCAGTTGATGTATCTCGCCCAGGATCCGACGCTTCAGCACGAGGTGTTCTTCCAGCTCGTGCGCGATTTCGTCCAGGCGGCGCCCAGCGCTCTGCCGCATATTCACGAGATCAATAACCGCATCTTAAGCGACGACCTCTACAAAGCTCTCAAGGCCGCCAAGAAACTGATCGCCTACGAAGCGGAACTGATCGAGCATGCAAAACGGGTTTAACGCCTACGCCGCCGCTGCCAAGACGGCCCAATCCGTCGTTTCACCCCGCGAACTCGAAGCCTCACTGCTGATCAAGGCCGCAACCCGGCTGCAGGCCGTCGCCGACGACTGGCAGGCCCGCGAGCACGACCTCGACGAGGCGCTGACCTATAACCGTCGGCTCTGGACCCTGCTCGTCTCGGCGGTGATCGCCGAGGACAACCCGCTGCCGGTCGGCATCAAGACCAACATCCTCGGCCTGGCGAATTTCATCTTCAACCAGACCTTCAAGCTCGCGGCCGACCCGCAGCCGCAGGGCCTCGGCATTCTCGTTAACATCAACCGCGACATCGCCGCAGGACTGCGCGGGCGCTGAGAGCGCCTGCCTCCACGGCCACGACCGGCCTCAAAACCGACGAAACCGCCGCTTCCGGCCCCGGAAGCGGCGGTTTCGTTTTGTCGCGCGACGAGGGCTCAGCGCAGGACCGACGCGGCTCAGAGATAATTCGTCAAGGTCAGCTTCGAGAGCATCGAGGTCACCTGATAGCTCGCCTGGAGCTGCGTCTGCAGGGCGAGGATCTGCGTCGCCACCTCCTCGGTGGTGACGTTCTGGACACCGGACAAGGTCGTGGTCAGGTAGTCCTTGGTGCTCTGATGGCGATCCTTGGCACGGTCTAGCGCCGTCTGGGCCGAGCCGAGCTCGGTGATGATCTCGGCCGGCTTCTGCGTCGTGCCGCCGAAGCCGAGCTTGTCGCTGACCCGCGCCGCCATCGCCTCGTAGCGCGGCTGCGAATTGGGATCGTCGGCCGGGAAGGTCTCGGCCGCCATGATCGCGAACTGGGCAAGCCCCACCTGGAACGTCTGCTCGTTCGCGCGGGCGCCGGTGCCGACGATCTGCCCCTGGTCGACCTGCACGGTCGAGGTACCGCGCGCCGGATCGGAGCCGTCATCGCCGCGATACCAGATCACGGTGGTCGCGGCCGCGCCTGCATTGGTCGGCGGCGCCGTCGCCGTGTCGAAGGGCGGGCCCGGCACGCGCTTGGGCGGATTGCTCGGGCTGCCGGCGAAGAAGTCCTGAGCCGCGACCTGAGACGAGGCGGCCGAGAGCGTGGTCTTGGCCTCCTGCCCCAGCGCGGCCGAGATCGCTGTCCTGAGATTGGCGGCCGTGGCATTGGTATCGGCGCCGATCTCGAAGCTGTTCGTGTCCGAGCCCTGCGAGCCGGTCGCGCGCGCTGTCAGCTTGATCGTGGTGGTCGTGCCGTCCGGCAGGTTGAGGCCGATGGTCACGGTCTCACCGGCCGCCGGCTGAGCGGCGACATTGATCGAGAGATCGGCGGGCGGGCCGGCGTTCAGCGTCGTCGTGATCCCGGCCGAGCTCGTCGCCGCGCTCGCCAGCTTGAACCCGTAGGGGTGGACCGTCGCCTCTTCGGAGATCGTCGCGGTCGTCCCGGCGCCTCCCGCGGTCAGCCGGCCGAGGCCGGAGCCCAGATCGGCCTGGCGCCGCTCGTCGATAAGCTGCTTCAGCCCGGCCTTGCCGGCACCGTCGCCATTCATGATCTCGTCGAAGCCCGCCACCGGCTCGACATCCGACGTCTTGCCCGAGAACAGGTAGCGGCCGTTGACGTTGGTGTTGAGCAGGTCGAGCGTCTGCTTGAACTTTTCCTGCGCGAGCACCTGCGGCGCGGTCTGGCCGGTCGAGCTCGCCAGATAGGTGTTCGAGCGCATGTCGTTGCGGCTCTCGCTCGTCATCGTCGCGAAGTTGCTGACCGCGTTCGACATGAGCTTCAGATTGGTATTGGAGAGCTGGATGCCGTCCAGCCAGGAATCGAGCGTGGTGATCTTGGCGTTGAGGTCCAGGCTGACGGTGCGGTCGGCGCCGAGCCCGCCATAGCTGGTGCTGCGCTCCTTGGTCGCGAGCTGGCGCTGCAGATCGTCGAACTGCGCGCGCTGCGAGACGAAGTCCGTGGTCCTGGCAGCGCGATAGGCGCCGGTGCCGTAGGCGTTGATGGTCATGGCAGCCTCACACTCTCATCAGCATGTCCATCATCTCCTTGACCGTGGAGATGATGCGGGCATTGGCGGCATAGGCGTTCTGGAGCTCGATGAGCTGCGACATTTCCTGGTCGACATTGACCTGCGCGGTCTGCTGGAAGCGGCTCTGGATCGAGGCCAGCGCGACCTGCTGGCCCTCGTCGAGCCGTTTCGCGTTCTCGACGGCCTGCCCCTGCGTGGAGATGACGCGCTGCACGAGATTGCCGACCGTGCTGCTGGACGTCGACGTGCCGCCGTCCAGGCCGGTCGCGTTGGTGATGGCGCGCTGGCTCTTGGTCAGGCGCTCGAGCATGAGCTGCGGGCGCGTCGCGTCGCCCTGCGCCGTCGCCGGGTTGGTGCTGTAGACCGTCAGCAGAGAGCGGTCCGCGATCAGCCCGGGATTGACCGTGATGCGTGAGGCGTAGCCGACCGTCTGCGAGCCGCCGTCATAGGAGCCGGTGAAGGCCTTGGCGGCCGAGCCGTCGACGAAGAACGGCAGCTCGGCCGTGCCGCCCGCCGATGATAGCACCGTATTGGTCGGCCGCGCCGTCAGCCCGACCACGTCGCGCGTGCCGGCCGCGCCGTCGTCGAGGATCTGCAGGGTCGAGCCGGTGTTGGAGACGGTGAAGCCGGGCCCGACCGCCGCCTGGATCTGCGCCGCGACGGAGGCCGGGCCGCCCGAGAAATCGATGCCGACGACGCGGTTGTTGGCGTCGCCGCCCGCCGAGGCGGGCAGCGGCAGCGAAGCCGCGGAATCCACCCTGACGAAGGTGAAACGCTGGGTCTGCCCGCCGGGCGTGACCTTGTAGTCGAGCGTGATCGCGTTGCCCGCCTGGAGACCGGTCATATCGACGTCGAAGCCGCTCGCAGCGCCCGCCGTCGCGGGCGTGCCCGCGATCTCGCGGTCGGAGAGCGCCTTCGACATCTGGGCGGCGATCTCGTCGAGCTGGGCCTGGGCCTGTACCAGCGACTTGTCGCGCAGCTCGATATTGGCGGCGATCGAGCCCGACCTGAACACGTTGTTGGCGATCGCGTCCGACATGTTGCCGGAGGCGTCCTTCATCGTGACCGTGCCGACGCCGCGCTTCGTCGGATCGGAACTCCACTGATCGCCGGGCTGGAGATCGGAATGCTGGTCGAAGCTGAAGGTGACCGCGGCCTGGCCGTCGAAGAGCTGCGTGCCCGAGCCGGTGACCACGCTGACCGAACCGCGCGCATCCTCGGTCGTCTTGATGTCGACATATTGCGACAGCTCGGACAGGATCAGGTCGCGCTGGTCCTTGAGGGCTGCCGTCGCGTTGTCGTGCGGGGCGGCGACGACGCGGGCATTGACCTTGGTCAGCGCGCCGAGCAGGTCGTTGACCCGGGTCACGGAGGCGCCGATGCCGGCCTCGGCCTGGCTGCGCAAGGCCTGCACGCCATCGGACAGCCCGTTGAGCCGCTTCGCCAGCGTGTTGGCGGCGTCGAGCACCTGCGAGCGCAGGCTGTAGGACGACGGATCGTTCTGCAGGCCCTGCAGGGCGCTGGTGAAGTTGTTGTAAATCGTATCGAGCGCCGTCGAGCTGCCCGGCGCGCCATAGAGCTGGTCGAGATTGGAGAGCGCGCCCGCGCGGGTGGAGGTGTATCCGGACCCCGCCGATTCCTGCCAGAGCTGGCTTTGGACGATCGTGTCCAGCAAGCGCTGCACCTGCGTGCTCTGCACGCCGATGGTCAGCCCCGACAGGCTGTCGGTGTTCGAGACGACGCGGCGGACATAGCCGGCCGTCCCGGCATTGGCGACGTTCTGCGAGACGACGCCGATGCCGACCTGGGTGGCGTTGAGCCCGCCGATCGCCGTATTGAGGGAGGTGCTCAGCCCCATCGTCAACTCCTGTCGTTATCGGCGGCCCTCCTGGACCGCCTTCGCGGACGTGCCGGTCAGCGGATGATGTTGAACACCGCGGTCAGCATCTCCTGCGCGGTGCTGATGACCTTGGTGTTGGCCGAATAGGCCTGCTGGGTGACGATCATCTTCGAGAACTCGTCGGCGATGTCGGTGTTGGATTGCTCCACGCTGCCGCCCACGAGCTGCGAGGTCCCCAGCCCGACGATCGGCGGACCCGACTCGATCGTCTCCTCATAGGCACCGCCGTCGAGGCGCTTGAGTGCGTTGTCGGCGTTGAAGCGCGACACCGCGATCTGTGCCATCGCGACGACCTGGCCGTTCGAGAAGGTGCCGATGACCTGGCCCTCGGCCGAGACCGAGACGCGGTCGAGCGTGCCGGCCGTGTAGCCATCCTGCCGGATGCTGCGGGCATCGATCTGGCCGCTGACGTCGCCGTTTTGGGTCAGGGCGGTGCCGCCATCGGTCGTGAGCTGGATGCCGGTGATCGCGTTGCCCCCGATCGTCATGTTCGGCAGCGGAATGGTGCCGCCGGCAGGCAGCGCCATCTTGCCGGTCGCATCGAAGGTCACGTTCACATTGGCGTTGCGATAGGCCACGGCGCCGCCGGTCGCGCCCGTATTTTCAGCGACGAAGAGGTTCCAGGTGTCGACCGTGGCCGGCGGACCGGCGGAGGCATTCGTCGTCTTGGCCCAGCGCAGCTCGACATTGGTCGCCTTGCCGAGCGAGTCGTAGACCGTGACCGAGCCGCCGGGAATCGACTGGCTGAGGAAGCTGGTGATCTCGCTGCCGACGACGAGGCCGGTGCCGGCCGGTGTGGCGAGCGGATTGCTCGTGGGGAAGCTCGCCGGGTTCAGCAGTTCGGAGCCGGGAACGGTGCTGTCGGCAGTGTTGGTCTTCGGATAGGCGGGGATGTTGGCGCTGTACTCGATGGAGGTCGTGGCCTTGGCCGGGAACTGGTCCTTGGTGATCCGCAGGACCTCCGGCTGGGTGCCGATGAGCTGGCCCGTCACCGGGTCGATCTTCTGGCCCTTGAGATAGTAGCCCGCGCCGTTGACCAGATAGCCATTGGCGTCGAAGTCGAAATCGCCGCGGCGAGTGTAGAGGTTCTGGTTGGCGAACAGGGTGTTGGCGCCGACGCCGCTCTTGCGCTGATCGACCACGAAGAAGCCGTCGCCGTTGATCGCGACGTTGGTGTCGATCCGCGTGGCGTTGAGATCGCCCTGGATCGAGTTGGTCGCCTGGCTGAAGGCGGCGACCGAGCCGGCGGTCTGGCGGTTCAGCGCGGAATCCGGCACCAGGTCGGCGAAGGTCGTATCGACCCGCTTGTAGCCGGTCGTCCGCGAGTTCGCGATGTTGCCGGAAATGTTCTCCAGCGCATAGGACTGCGCCTGCATGCCCGAAACCGCTGTCGTCAGCGCACTGAAAACACCCATGGAACCCTCGCCTGGACCGGCATGCCCCTTGGGGGCAGCCCACAACTCTCGGCGAAGTCTGCACGCGCCATGCCACCGGCATGGTCGTTTCATTTCAGTGAGTTAGATCGTTTACAAGAGGTTTCGTGGCAGTCCGCGCCGGGCAGAAACGCCTACCCCCGGCAGATTCTGCCGGGTCTATTCCGCCTCTGCCTTGCTGCCGCGCCAGGAGGCGAGATCGCCCGCGACGTCCGACAGCGTTGGCGGCGTGGCCTCGACGAAGGGTAGCGGACGGCAGACCGCGAGCGCTGCGAGCCCGATCCGGGCGGTCAGCATGCCGTTGATGACACCTTCGCCGAGCTTGGCGGAAAGGCGCGCCGCGAGCCCCTGCCCCAGCACCTGCTGGATCACCGCATCGCCCGCCGCCATGCCGCCGGTCAGCACGAGATGGTTGAGCACTTGCCGCGCCAGCCTGAACAGGCCGAGCGTGCCGGGCCGCCCGGCATAAATGCTGGCGATGGCACGCAGCAGCCGCGCACAGGCGACGAGGACGAAGAGCACGTCGACGAGCGCGCGCGGGCTCACCGCCGTGACCAGCGAAACCCTGCGCGCCGCGATCGCGATCTGCGCCTTTGCCTGGGCGTCGAGTGGCGCGAGCAGACTGCGCTCGGCCACGGTCAGCACGTCGCGCGGCGCGAAAAGCTGCGGCATAGCCTCTTCGAGCTCGCCCCGGCCCTTCGCCGTCTGCGCCCGGCCCTTGTAGAGGCCGATGAGTTCGCCGGCGAGCGCCTTGGCATCGTCCGTCGTCCCGCCGACGAGCAGATCCGCACCGCGCTGGCGCAGCGACTCGACCTTGCGCTCGCGCAGGATGTCGCGCAGCACCCGCAGCAGCATCACCAGCAAGGCAAAGGCCGCGATGGCTGCGCAGACGAGCGCGGCATAGCCGAGCGCCGGGTTCTGGCTCATCAGCGCCGAGATCGTGTTCTGGACCCAGACACCGGCGGCCAGCGCCAGGAAGCCGGACAGGCCGGCAACGAAGAGCGAGCCCCAGGAAAAAGCTCGTTTCGCCACCGGCACGGCCGCCGGCTCGGCCGCATCGACCGGTTCGCTCTCGGGCAGGATGGCGACATCGCCCTGCCGGATCACGCCGTCATCGACGTCCACCTCATGCGCAGCCTTCTCGCCCAGAAGGATCGCTCGCGGTGCCTTCGTCATCGCCGCGCCCTCCTCAGGCCAGCTTGTCGCCGATCAGGAATTCGAGCGCCCGGTCGAAGCGGATCTGCGGCGGCGGCTTCAGCCGCCCGCCCGCATCCGCCTCGACCAGCGGCGGGCGGAAGCGCGGCGCCCTGATCTGCCAACGCGCCTTCGGGTCGAAGATCGCGTCGGGCCGCTCCGGCAATTCGCCGGGAAAGATCGCAGCCTCCGTGATGCCGTCGAAGACCTTCCCGTCGATCTCCTCGCCCGCCTCCGGCACGCCGGCGATGGCCGGCAATTCCTCGCGCCCCTGCCGGATGCGCACCTCATGGGTCGCCCTGACGGCGGCCAGCGCCATCGCCTCGACCTGCGCGCCCGCACCCTGCGCTCGCGTCAACGCCCGCGAGACCAGGAGCGACATCACAGCTGCGAGCCGGTCATGGCTGGAATGATGGATATGGTCGGCCTTGGTCGCGGCGAAGAGCACGCGCTCGATGCGCGGCGCGAACAGGCTGGAGAGCCAGGAATTGCGCCCGACCGAGAAGGCCGCGAGCGCCTGCCCCAGCGCAGTTTCGAGATCGGCCAGCGCCGGCGCCCCGGCATCGAGCGCCGCCAGCACGTCCACCAGCACGATCTGCCGGTCCAGCCTCGCGAAATGGTCGCGGAAGAAGGGCGTGACCACCACGCGCTTATAGGCCTCGAAGCGCTCCGCCATCAGCCCGGCCAGCGTATCGGGCCGGGGCTCGCGATCATGGCCGAGATCGAGCGGGGCGAAAGTCAGCGCCGGCGAGCCCTCGAGATCGCCCGGCATCAGGAACCGGCCGGGCGGCGTCACCGCCACCGCCTCGGGGTCGGCCCGGAGCCGCGCCAGATAGCTCTTGAAGCGCTCGCTCGCCGCTTCGGCCGCGAGTTCGTCGGCAGGCCCTTCCGGATCGCATCCGGCGAGATCGGCGAGCCATTCGGCTGCGGCCGCGCGGCGGTGGGCCTTGCGCGCATCCGCCACGGCTTGCGCCGACCAGCTCTTGTAGTCCTGTCCGATCAAGGCGAGGTCGAGCAGCCATTCGCCGGGATAATCGACGATGTCGAGCGTCAGCGTCGCCGGCCCCTTGAACCAGCCGGAGGCCCGCTCATAGTCGATCTCGACGCGCAGCTCCGAGATGCGCCGCGTCGAGTCCGGCCAGCGCCGCTCCGCCCCGTTCATCGCCGCGCGATGCGCCTCATAGGGAAAGCGCGGCACGTCGGGGTCGGGCTGCGGCACCAGCCGCACGCGGGCGATCCGTCCTTCCGACGCCGCCTTCAGCACCGGCAGCCGCGCCCCTTCGATCAGGTTCTGGATCAGGGCGGTGGTGAAGACGGTCTTGCCAGAACGCGACAGCCCGGTGACGCCGAGCCGCAGGCGCGGCCGCGCGAGCCCGAGCAGGCTGTCGCCGAAGGCCAGCGCCGCATTGCGGGCCGTATCGATGTAGGAGGTATCGCTCACGATGCGACGACGTTCATTCGTCGGGGCCTTCGCCCAGCGACGCGGGAGTGACGAAGCGGTCGAGCCGCCCGCCCCGCTCCGCCACATCGCGCCAATCCTCGATGGCGAAATCGATCACCGCGAGGCCTGCCGTCGGATATTTCTGGCTCATCCGCGCCGCCGCATAGCGGTCGCCATGCCCGGCCAAACGCCGCGCCAGCTCCTCGAATCCGGGATTGTGGCCGATCATCAGCAGCGTCCTGACCGAGGGCTCCGTCTCCTGCACGACATAGAGCAGCGCCCCGGGTTTGGCCTCGTAGATACGCGGTTCGTACTGCGTCGCCGGCTTCTCCGGCAGCATCGGCGCGACCAGCTCCCAGGTCTCGACCGTGCGCTTGGCCGGCGAGATCAGCACGAGGTCCGGCAGCAGCAGCTCGTCGGCGAGATAGCGCCCCATCACCGGAGCCGCCTCGCGCCCCCGCGGAGCGAGCGGCCTGTCCCGATCGGCCACGCCGGTGGGCCAGTTCGATTTCGCATGGCGCAGAAGCATGAGGCGTCGCATCCGACGAACCTAATCGCGGGCATCCGCTTTTGCGAGCCCTTGCGTCGCCGGGAACGCCGATGTCAGCAGCCCGAACAGCCGGGCCGCGTGCCTGTCGAGGAAAGCTTGCCGGTTGCCTTCCGCCAGGAAATCCAGTGCGCCATCGATCAGCAGCGTCGAGAAGCCATGCACTGCCGACCAGGCCAGCAGGACCTCGGGCAGCTCGGGATCGAGGGCGTCAGCGCTGGGTTTCCCGTCCGGAAGCTGAAGCGGCGGCAGGCCGCGGCTCAGCCGCACCTCACGGACCAGGATGGCGAAAGCCCGTGTCGAGGCGGCCCGGAAGGCAGGGTCCTCCCTGTCTATTCCGCGCTGGCCGAAGACGACCCGGAAGCGCCCTGGATTGGCGAGCGCCGTTTCGACATAGGCCCGCGCGATCGCGGCGAGCCGGCTGGTCCCCGCCTCCTGCGCCGCCGCGACCGCGGCCTCCATCGCCGTCGAGAGATCGTCGAAGCCCAGCGTCGCGATCGCCGTCAGCAGGCCGGTGAGATTGCCGAAATGATGCGCGGGAGCCGCCGGCGACACCCCGGCCCGCCGGGCGCATTCGCGCAAGGTAAAGCCGCCGAGCCCGCGCTCGGCCAGGACCTCCTCCGCGGCCGCGATCATCGCCTGCCGCAAGGCGCCATGGTGATAATGCTCGCGCATGGCCCGGGGCGTCGCTTCGGCCATCGGCAACTCCACCAATCCTAACACCGTCAAAATCATCTTGACGGCGTCAAGATAGCGAGTCAGAACCGTCCCGCAACTGAACACCGTCAAGTTCGGAGGTCGTCATGCCACCTTTGACGCTCGACGCCGCCTTTTCCGCGGCCAATCTGCTGGCCGTTGGCGGCTGGCTGCTATTGCTCGTGGCACCGCGCTGGCGCGCCGGCCAGTTCCTCGCCGGGCTGGTCATCCCGAGCCTGCTGTCGCTCGGCTATCTCGTCCTGATCGGTGTGCACTGGCATCAGGCGCGCGGCGGCTTCTCCTCGCTCGACGATGTCGCGGCGCTGTTCGCCTCGCGGCCGCTGCTGCTCGCCGGCTGGGCGCATTACCTCGCCTTCGATCTCCTGATCGGCGCCTGGCTGCTGCGCCGCTCGCAACGCGAAGGTCTGCCGCATGGGGCGATGCTGCCTGTCCTCGCCCTGACCTTCCTCTTCGGCCCGGTCGGCTATCTGCTCTACCTCCTTCTTGCGGCAAGTCGCGTCATCGCCTCGGAAGACCGGATTCCGCGCTTCCTGGCACGGCTGCCGGCGCCGCTGCGCGCGCTCGAATGGGAGCCCCGGCTGACCGCCGCAGGGATCGCGATGCTGCTGCTGGCAGTCCCGACCGCGCTCGACTACGCCCTCGATCCGCGCCTGTTCAACGGCGACAATGTCTGGCTCAAGCCGCTGAAGTTCGAGATCTCGGTCGCGATCTACCTCTTCTCCTTCGCGCTCATCCTGCCTTTGACCGGTGAAGCCTTCCAGCGCTCGTGGCTCGGCCGCTTCACGGTCCGGCCGGTCATCGCCCTGCTCACCTTCGAGATCGTCTACATCGCCTGGCGCGCCTCGCGCGCCGAAGCCTCGCACTACAATGAGGCGAGCGCGCTCGCCATCGCGCTCTACGCCGCGATGGGCATCGCGGCGGTGCTCTTCACGGCCGCCAGCGGTATCCTCGCCTATGGTCTCGCCCGCCGGGACGCCGCGCCGCTCCCGCCGGTGATGCGCCGCTCGCTCATCCTCGGCCTCGGGCTGACCGCCGTGCTCGGCATCCTCTCCGGTGTCGCCCTCAGCCAAGCCGGCGGCCATACGGTCGGCACACCGCTGCCTTCAGCGCCCGTCATCCCGTTCTTCGGCTGGTCGCTGACTGTCGGCGATCTGCGCCTCGGTCATTTCCTGGCGCTGCACGCCATGCAGATCCTGCCGGCCTTCGCGCTCTTCGCCTCGCTGCTTGGCCGCGCAACGGCGCCTCGCATCGTGGATGCCTTCGCCCTCGCCTATGCTTGCGTCACGGCAGCCGCGCTCATCGCGGCCCTGAACGCCCGCCCGCTGCTCGGCATCGGTTGACGCTGGGCCGATGCTCAGCGGCTCTCGCGCCGCGCCATGAAGGCGAGCTTCTCGAACAGCGAGACGTCCTGCTCGTTCTTGAGCAAAGCGCCGTGCAGCGGCGGGATGAGCTTGCGCGGATCGCGCTCGCGCAGCACCTCCGGCCCGATATCCTCGGCGACGAGCAGCTTCAGCCAGTCGAGCAGTTCCGAGGTCGAGGGCTTCTTCTTGAGGCCCGGCACCTCGCGCACCTCGAAGAACAGGCGCAACGCCTCCTCCATCAGCCGCTTCTTGATGCCGGGGAAATGCACCTCGACGATCTGCTGCATCGTCTGCGCATCGGGGAAGCGGATATAGTGGAAGAAGCAGCGGCGCAGAAAGGCGTCCGGCAGGTCCTTCTCGTTGTTGGAGGTGATGATCATCACCGGCCGCCGCGCCGCCTTGACGGTCTCGCCCGTCTCGTAGACGTGGAACTCCATGCGGTCGAGCTCGAGCAGCAGGTCGTTGGGGAATTCGATATCGGCCTTGTCGATCTCGTCGATCAGCAGCACCGGCCGGACGGGCGCGACGAAAGCCTCCCAGAGCTTGCCGCGCTTGATGTAGTTGGCGATGTCCGACACGCGCGGATCGCCGAGCTGGCTGTCGCGCAGCCGGCTCACCGCATCGTATTCGTAGAGCCCCTGCTGCGCCTTGGTCGTCGACTTGATGTGCCAGGTGATGAGCGGCGCGCCCAGCGCGGCGGCGATCTCCTCGGCCAGCACCGTCTTGCCCGTGCCGGGCTCGCCTTTCACCAAGAGCGGCCGCTCCAGCCGGATCGCGGCGTTGACGGCGACGGTGAGGTCCTCCGTCGCGACATAGTTCTCGGTGCCGGCAAAACGCATGAGCGATCCTTTTGATTTTACGCCGGTACGCTAGCCCATCGGCGCCGAACGCGAAAACCGCCATTTGCACGCTCGGCGCGAAGGTCATTGCCTAAGCGCTCGCGTCGCAAGGCGAATTTCTCTCCACCACCGCAATTCGAAGGTTGTGCATCGCACCCACGAATCGCAAGAATGACGAGGCATCCGCTTCTCCATCGAATCGCAAGGGCAGGCCTTGGCCGGAACCGTCGATCCTTCCGTCTACAAGGACGCCGTCGTCGTGCTCGCGACGGCCGGCGTGATCGTGCCTTTTGCCAAGAGCTTCAAGATCAATTCGATCATCGCCTTCGTGGCCTGCGGCGCGCTGCTCGGCCCCTTCGGCCTCGGCGGGCTGGTCTCCAAGGTGCCGCTGCTCAGCACGGTCACGGTCTCGAATGCGGAGGCGCTGGCCGGGCCGGCCGAGCTCGGCGTCGCCTTCCTGCTCTTCGTCATCGGGCTCGAATTGTCCTTCGAGCGCCTGATGACGATGCGGCGCCTCGTCTTCGGCCTCGGCCTCGGCCAGGTCGGCCTTTCGGCGGCGGCGATCGGCCTCGTCGCCTATGCGCTGGGCCAGCCCACGACGGCGGCGCTGATCATCGGCTTCGGCCTCGCGCTCTCCTCGACGGCGATGGTGGTCGAATTGCTCGCCGCCAAGAAGCGGATGACGACCTCGGCCGGCCGCGCCAGCTTCGCCATCCTGCTCTGCCAGGACCTCGCGGTCATCCCGCTGCTGTTCCTGATCGCCGTGCTCGATGCGCAGAACGGCTCGGGCTCGCTCGTCGCCGGTCTGGCGCAGGCCTTCATCCAGGCCGCGGCGGCCATCGCGACCATCGTGGTCATCGGCCGGCTGGCGCTGCGCCCGCTCTTCCGCCTCGTCGCCTCGACCGATTCGGCCGAAAGCTTCATGGCCGCAACGCTGCTGACGGCGCTCGGCACCGGCCTCATCGCCGCCGCCGCCGGGCTCTCGATGGGGCTCGGCGCCTTCATCGCCGGGCTGCTGCTGGCCGAGACCGAGTTCCGCCGGGCGATCGAGGTCACGATCGACCCCTTCAAATCCCTGCTGATCGGCGTCTTCTTCCTCACCGTCGGCATGGGCGTAAATCCGGCCCAGATCGCGGCCCACCCCGTCGCCATCCTCGCCATCGCAGTCGGGCTGGTCGCGATCAAGAGCCTCATCATCTTCGTTCTCGCCCGCCGCTTCCGCCTGTCTGCGGCGACGGCGCTCGAAACCGCGCTGATGGTCAGCCCCGGCGGCGAATTCGCCTTCGTGCTGCTGAACGACGCCTCCGCCACGGGCCTTCTCGACCGCAATGCGACCAGCATCGCGCTGGCGGCGGTGTCGCTGACCATGGTCGCGCTGCCCCTGCAGGCGCGCTTCGCCCGCCATTTCGCCCAGAAGCTCGCCGCGCCGGTGACCTTGCCGGACGAGGCCAAGGTGCTCCCGCCGGACGATCGCGCGCCGCGCGCCATCATCGTCGGCGGCGGGCGTGTCGGGCGCCTCGTCGCCTCGATGCTGGACGAGCACGGCAAGTCGCACATCCTGATCGATTCGGACGCGGCCCTGGTCACCGCCCAGCGCCGCTCAGGCCGTCCGGCCTTCTACGGCGATGCGACGCAGCCCGATTTCCTGAGGCTATGCGGACTGGAAGAGGCGACGGCGCTGATCGTCACCATCGACAATCCGCGCGCCGTCGATGCCACGGTGCAGGCCGCGCGCGCCCTGCGTCCGGACATCGTCATCGTCGCCCGCGCCCGCGATGCGGCCCATGCCCGCCATCTCTACGAGATCGGCGTCAACGACGCCGTGCCGGAGACGATCGAGGCGAGCCTGCAATTGTCGGAGGCGGCGCTGGTCGGGCTCGGCGTGCCGATGGGCCTCGTCATCGCCTCGGTGCATGAGCGGCGCGACGGCTTCCGCGCCCAGCTCAAGCCGGCAGGCGCCGCGGCAGCCCGCGCCCTTCCGCGCCATGCCCGTTCCCGAAGGCTGTGAGGCCTGGGCTCACGGCCTCGCGCGAGAGATAGCCCGCCTGCTGCGCCACGCGCCGGATATGTCCGTAGAACTGCGCCGCGCTGCTCGTCCAGCTATGCCGCGCCGCCAGCTCCAGCGGGATTTCAGGCTGTATCCTGAGCGCCTGCATGGCGGCGCTGCGCAGATCCTCGTCGAGCACGGCCGCGCCGCTGCCGGCGAAGACGTCGCGCGGGCCCTGCACCGGAAAGGCCGCGACTGGCAGCCCGCTCGCCGCCGCCTCCAGCAGCACGATGCCGAAGGTATCGGTCAGGCTCGGAAAGACGAAGACGTCGGAGGAGGCATAGATCGCGGCGAGCTCCTCGCCCTCCTTCGTCCCGAGGAAATGCACCTCGGGAAAGGCGCGCTGCAGATCGGCCCGCGCCGGCCCGTCGCCGACCACGACCTTGCTGCCCGGCAGCCGCAGCGACAGGAAGGCATCGAGATTCTTCTCGACCGCCACACGCCCGACACTAAGGAAGATCGGCCGCGGCAGGTCGAGCACGCTTTGCGGGCGCGGATGGAACAGGTCGAGATCGACGCCCCGCCCCCAGCGCACCAGCTTCTCGAAGCCGTGCTGGCGCAACTCCTCCTCGACCGTCGCGGTCGAGACCATCACGGCAGCCGCCGGGCCATGAAAGCGCCGCAGCAGCCGGTAGCTCCAGCTTTCGGGAATGGGCCAGCGCGCCGCGACATATTGCGGGAAGCGCGTGTGGTAGCTCGTGGTGAACGGGCGCTTCTGCGCCAGGCAGACCGCCCGCGTCAGCCAGCCGATCGGCCCTTCCGTCGCGATATGGATGTGGTCCGGCCTGAATTCGGCGATCCGTTCCGCGAGCGCGCGGCGTGTGGCGAGCGCGAGCCGAATGTCGGGATAGCTCGGCATGGCGATCTGCCGGAAGCCGTCCGGGGTGAGCGCCGCCGCCGTCGCTCCGAAATCCGGCGCCGCTTCGATCATCCGTTCGAGCGAGCGCACCACGCCGTTGATCTGCGGCCGCCAGGCGTCCGTGGCGATGAGGACGCGCATCAGCGCGCTTTCCGTTCCGCCGTTTCCGGCAGAGCGCCAATGATGCGTGCCAGTTCCAGAGGCTGGAGCATGCTCCGGGCGGCCTCGACGAGTTCCGGCACGGCGGCCGGCCGGGCCGGCACGACGACCGGCACGGCCGCCTCGCCCTTGAGGCGTCCTTGCGGCCAGCGGATCAATTCGAAGCGACCGTCATGGTGCTCGACGAAGGCGGTGCAGCTCTCCACCCAGTCGCCGGTGTTGATGTAGGTCAGCCCCGCGATCTCGCGATAGGCCGCGTGATGGATATGGCCGCAGATCACGCCATCCGCATTGTGGCGGCGCGCCTCGTCGGCGAGGCAGGTCTCGAACTCGCCGATATAGTTCACGGCGTTCTTGACCTTGTGCTTGGCCCAGGCCGAGAGCGACCAGTGCGGCAGGCGCAGGACGCGCCGGACCTTGTTGATCACCATGTTGAGCCCGAGCGCCACCGTGTAGGCCCAGTCGCCGAGCAGCGCGAGCCATTTGGCGTTGCGCACCACGAGGTCGAACAGGTCGCCATGGATGACGAGCAGGCGCCGGCCATCCGCCGTCTCGTGGACGATGTCGTCGACGAGCGTGATGCCGCCGAACTGCAGGCCGGTGAAATCGCGCAGGAAGTCGTCGTGGTTGCCGGTGACGTAGATCAGCTTCGAGCCTTTGCGCACCTTGCGCAGCAGCTTCTGGACGACGTCGTTGTGGCTCTGCGGGAAATACCAGCCGCTCTTCAGCCGCCAACCGTCGATGATGTCGCCGACGAGATAGATGTTCGGTGCATCATAGGCCCGCAGGAACTCGAGCACGAGATCGGCTTGCGCCCCGCGCGTGCCCAGATGCAGGTCCGAGATGAAGATGCTGCGAACCTGCTTCGCGTCGTCCTCGTCGCTCATGCGCGGCAGTCCATGCTGTTGCGATGTTTGCGGCGTGTGTCTGATTTGCGTTGCGCTTTGATGACGGAACCAGCAATCCGTGCTCAGCCTTGCTGACCGGCCGCTGTCCGACAACGGCGTGCGAAACTGACGGAGACATCTGATGGATCTTGGAATTGCCGGCCGCACGGCCATCGTCTGCGCCTCCAGCAAGGGGCTGGGCCGCGGCTGTGCGCAGGCCCTGGCCGAGGCGGGCTGCACCGTCGTGATCAACGGCCGCAACGCGACCACCCTGGAAGCCACCGCCAGCGCGATCCGCGCCGCGACCGGCGCGACCGTCATCGCCGTCGTCGCCGACGTCTCGACCCAGGCCGGTCAGGACGCCCTGCTCGCGGCAGCGCCCAACCCGGACATCCTCGTCAACAACAATGGCGGCCCGCCGCCCAAGCCCTTCCGCCAGGTGACGCGCGAGGGCCTGCTGGAAGGCGTCGTCCAGAACATGGCGACACCGCTCGAGCTGGTGCAGCGCGTCATCGACGGCATGATCGCGCGCGGCTTCGGTCGCATCGTCAACATCACCTCGGCCAGCGTGGTGACGCCGCTGACCGGCCTCGACGTCTCCTCCGCCGCCCGCGCCGGCCTCACCGCCTTCCTCTCGGGCGTCGCCCGCGAGGTCGCCCACGCCAATGTCACCATCAACAACATCCTGCCCGGCGTGTTCGACACCGACCGGATCAAGACCGCGACCAACAAGGTCGCCGAGATGCAGGGCATCAGCATCGAGGAGGCGACGAAAAGGCGGCTCGCCGCGGTTCCCGCCGGCCGCCTCGGCACGCCCGACGAATTCGGCCAGCTCTGCGCCTTCCTGGCCAGCGCGAACGCCGGCTACATCACCGGCCAGAACTTCCTGATCGACGGCGGCGCCTTCCGCGGGACGTTCTGAGCCGCGCGCCTCGGGCCGCTGGCCCGAGCATCTCGCGCCCCGGAGGCTCTTGCGCCTCTTCCGGAAAGAGATTCTCGGGTCGGCGCGATACGCTGCCCGAGAATGACGCGCTTTCGCCGCGAACGACCCGCTCCCACGCCAATGGCCTAGCCGGGTTGCAGAGTTCACGCTTCGCTCCTCGATCTCGACATGATCTAAGGAGAAGCGGTTTCGCCCGAACCCGTCCCAGCCCTCCCGCCGCGCCGCCGCCTTGTCCCCTCTTCTCGGCATCAGTCTCAAGCTTGTCTCGGCGCTGGCTTTCACGCTGATGTCGGCGGGCATCAAATCGATCTCGACACGCTATCCCACCGGCGAGATCGTCTTCATCCGCTCCTTCTTCGCGATGATCCCGCTGCTCATCTGGCTCGCCTGGCGCTCCGAGCTGCCGGAAGCCTTGAAGACGGACAATCTGCGCGGCCATCTCAAGCGCGGCATCATGGGCTCGACCGGCATGTTCTGCGGCTTCGCGGCGCTGCAGTTCCTGCCGCTCTCGGAGGCTGTCGCGATCGGCTATGCCGCGCCGCTGGCGGTCGTCGTGCTCGCGGCGCTGGTGCTGAAGGAGCGCGTGCGGATCTATCGCTGGACCGCGGTGACGATCGGCTTCGTCGGCGTCCTCATCATGCTCTCGCCGCATCTGGGCGCCGGCGCGCACCCTGTCGGCAGCAACGCCGCGATCGGTGCCGCGCTGGGCCTGGCCGGCGCCTTCTGCTCGGCCTTCGCCTCGGTCGAGGTCCGGCTTCTGACCTCGACCGAGCGCACCGGCGCCATCGTCTTCTACTTCATGCTGCTGACCAGCCTGCTCGGCCTCTCGACCATCCTGCTCGGCTGGAACATCCCGGATGCCAGGGATGCGATGATGATGGTCGTCATCGGCATTCTCGGCGGGCTCGGCCAGATCCTGATCGTCCAGGCCTATCGCTATGGCGACGCCTCGCTGGTCGCGCCCTTCGAATATTCGACCATGCTCTGGGCGGTGGCCATCGGCTGGTTCTGGTTCGGGGAATGGCCGGCGCAGACCATCGTGATCGGGGCCTTCATCGTCATCACCTCGGGCATCTACGTGATCTTCCGCGAGCGCCAACTCGGCCTCGCCCGGCGCGCTCAGCGCGAGGTCGGCCCCAGCCGCCTGACCTGAACACGGCTGCGTTTTCGGCGGTGCACGGTCCAGCCTCGCCGGATGCCGGGCATTGTTCGCTTGTTCAAACGAACGTCCGCCGTTACAAACGGCCTCATACGCAGGAGGGGCCGAATTCATGGGAATCGAGACGAAGGAGCGCGGCGGGCGGGAGCTTGAATCCGGGGCTCAGGTCATCTCGGGCCAGCTCGGCAAGACGATCCAGCGCCTGCGCAAGGCCTACAACTTTTCGCTCTCCGACCTCGCCGAGCAGTCGGGCGTCGCCAAGTCGATCATCAGCCAGATCGAGCGCAACGAGACCAATCCGACGCTGGCGACCATCTGGCGGCTGTCGCAGGCGCTCGACATCTCGATCGAGCGCGTGCTGTCCAGCGGCGAGGAAGAGCCTTTCATCGACAAGACCACCCGCGCCGACACGCCGATCCTGGTCTCCGAGGACGGCAAGCTCAGGCTCGCCATCGTCGGCTGGATCAAGACGGTCGAATGGCTGCAATGGTACGAGGTCTCCTCCGAACCCGGCGGCGAGCTCGATTCCGAAGGCCATCAGCGCGGCTCGATCGAATCGCTCTCCGTCACCGCCGGCGAATTCGAGGTCGAGGTCGGCGACATCGTCCAGCGCGCCAAGGCGGGCGAGACGCTGCGCTATCGCTGCGACCGCCGCCACATCGTCCGCTGCGTCGGCAACGAGCCGGGCTCGGCGCTCATGGTCTGCATCCTCAAGGCCGCGGTGATGGAATAAGACGAGGGGCGCGAGCAGGAGCGAACCATGGAAATCCGACGCATCGGCTCGCAGCCCTCCGGCAAGGGGCCGGCCGAATATTTCACCGGCACGGTCCGTATCGACCCGCTGTTCAACCCGCCCGAGCCGGCGCGGATCGCCACGGCCCTCGTCACCTTCGAGCCCGGCGCCCGCACCGCCTGGCACACCCATCCGCTCGGCCAGACCCTGATCGTGACCGCCGGCTGCGGCTGGGCCCAGCGGGAGGGTGGACCGATCGAGGAAATCCGCGCGGGCGACACCGTCTGGTTTCCGCCTGGCGAGAAACACTGGCACGGCGCCACGGCGACGACCGCGATGACCCACATCGCCCTTCAGGAAAAGCTGAACGGCTCGCCCGTCGACTGGCTCGAACAGGTGACCGACGCGCAATACGCCGCAAAAGCCATCTGACCCCACGCGACGCACATGCCTTCACCCGCCCGTGCTCAGGCGCGGGCGTTGATCATTGAGGGGCAGCGGAGCGCCGCGAGGCGCGGTTGGGTATCGGGCCGCTTCCATTGAGCCAGGATGCGGCGCGGAGGGATTGAGCCACCCTCCGCACGCCCCGTGGCGCTCCGCTTGCCGGCGTTCTTCAGTCTCCGGGCCGCGCTTATCGGGCCTGCGGCCATCCTTCGCCGCGAGCCCTTTCGACGCCAGTTCGGCTCATCGCCTTGTCGCGTCTACTCGGGCATGGGACGAAGGCGTGCTGCCATCGGCCGTTCCCAGCGAGCTCCTCGCACAGGGATCGTAGTGTCCCCAGGGCGGTGCCCCGAAGCCTCCCGGGAGTGGATCGTGACTCCACCCGCAGGCGCCGCCCTCATCCCGACCAACGGCACACCTCCGGATGGCTGCCCCTCGGGGATGAGGTGGGGCGAGGATAGGCGCGGCGTGTGAGGGCGGGGATAACTTCTCAGGCCTTGTCCGCTTTCGACCCCTTGCAGACATAGCGCAATGGCCCTTTCATGCCGGAATG
Source organism: Allobosea spartocytisi (assembly GCF_014764685.1). NCBI lineage: Bacteria > Pseudomonadati > Pseudomonadota > Alphaproteobacteria > Hyphomicrobiales > Alloboseaceae > Allobosea > Allobosea spartocytisi. The sequence goes on along the minus strand of NZ_JACXWY010000004.1, from coordinate 409,209 downwards.
ATCGGCGACCAAATCCCGCACATCTACGATGAAGTTCCGGGCGGACCAGAGCTACTCCGTTGGTTCGGCCGGGTCCCGAGTTTCCATGATGCAGAGATCATCAGCCTCGACCTGCGTCGGTCCGGGAAGAGCTTTCTTCGCGTTCATGGTTGGGTGGGAACAGAGCAGGTGGATGAGAACGGCTACATCGTTCTCGATAAGGACGCTGTCGTAACATTCACTCTCGAAGAAATCATGGACCTGCAACTGGACGGCTTCAGCCACCAGAATGTTATCTTTGGCCTGAAGTTGCAGCGTGCGACAGAGCGTGGCCGATCCAACTATTATGCGCTGCCGCAGTCGCCCGAAGATATTGAGATCGAGTTGGAGCCTTGCTTCGGGCTCGACGGTGTAATCCGCGCCAAGCGCGTGTCCATCTCGTTTGAACCCGGCGTTCCTGATGAGCCGTCGATGGACCGAAACGGCAGCTGACGGCCGGTTGCGGACCTCACGCCCAAGCGGTAATTCGCTGTAACTGGGAGGCGAGACCGTGTGTAACTCAGTCATTGCGGACGGGCGCTCTTATGACACGCCTCGCCAATCGGCGGCGCTGCTTGGCGGGCAAGACAAGCTCATATGGCAGAGCCAAAACCCCTTCGTGCTCTGGCCGCAGGGCAAGGATTGGCGCGACCTCGATTTGTGCCTCTGCGGCATCAACCTGCCTGCCACGCTGGAGAAGGCTGGGTTGCGATGGCGTGTTGGCGACGATGATCCGATGGAGCATTTCATCGATTGACTGAGGCACTACAAGGGTCCGCTTCCAACCCATTGCAGACCTTGGAACGCCTATTGCCTTTCAGATCGGATTGAATAGATCGCCGAAACCGAAAGTGTTGTTGGTTGCGGCCATCGCCAACGCCGATATGAGCAACGCGAAAGCCCATATCGCACGACGTCGTCCTGATCTCTCCGCCGCATTTTTGACGATGGCTAGCGTCGATGACCATGAGCCGGCCAGCCATAGCGGCAGAGAAATCAAGAGGAGGAGCCAGAAACCAAGCTCGTGGGCTCCCTTCGGCGCTCCGTTCAAAGCTTCTGAGGCGCTAAGGGGCAACATGTATCCGATGATTGCCCCTGCCAGGATCAGGAAGCCAATAGTGGCGCTAACGCTCACCACCCAAAGAGCCGCATTGCGAAATCGGATCACGGCCCCCCCGCAGCATTATTCGGGTGACCATAAGCCTGAAGCCACTATCAGGCCAACGTCCGCTTCCGACCCGTTGCAAACCACGGCGATTGCATCGACAGTGCTCCCCCCAGATCGGCCTCCCCAGCGCAGGGCCGTCGAACGGAAGTGACGAGAGGCAGCCATGCATGAGCTTGCGGTCCTGATTTCGATCCTCGGCGTGTTCCTGCTCGGCGCGATCAGCCCCGGCCCCAGCTTCGTCGTGGTCTCGCGCATTGCCATCTCACGCTCGCGCACCGACGGCGTGATGGCCGCCATCGGCATGGGTATCGGCGGATTCGTCTTCGCGATCATCGCGGTCGCGGGCCTGACGGCGATCCTGCTGCAGGTCGAATGGCTCAACATCGCGCTCAGGCTGGCCGGCGGCGCCTATCTTCTGTGGCTCGGCATCAACATCTGGCGCGCCGCTCCCGAACCGCTGGAGGTCGCCGACACGGCCAGCGAGCGGCAGAGCACGCTATGGACCTCGTTGCTGCGAGCGCTCTTCGTCCAGCTCTCCAACCCCAAGACGGCGATCTTCTATGCGTCCATGTTCGCCGCGCTGCTGCCGTCCCCGACACCGTCCTGGATGTTTTTTGTTCTGCCGCCGATGCTCTTCCTGATCGAGTTCGGCTGGTACACGGTCGTGGCCGTCGGCTTCTCGTCCCGCACGCCGCAGGCGGCCTATCTCCGCTCCAAGGTCTGGATCGACCGAACCGCCGGAGCTGTGGTCGGAGCCCTGGGCACCAAGCTGATGGTCGACAGCCTGCGCTCGTCTGCCTGAGCTCGTTTGCCGGCTCTAAGCCACCGCTCAGAAGCAGATGCTTCCGCGCTCACGGGACGAAGGCAACGTTTGCCCGTGGCTGCCCCGATAACCTCCGGCCTACTTCTTCCCTTGCGGCCGCGGCGGGGTCGCCACCGCCGGCAGCGATTTGAGATATTCCGCCATCGCGGCGCGGTCGGTGTCGGAGAGCTGCGCCATGTTGCGCACCACCTCCGCCATCGGGCCGCCGACGCTGTCGAAGCTCGGGGTGAAGCCGGTCTTCAACAGCTCCGCGATCTCCTCCTTCGACCATTTGCCGAGCCCGTCGGCCTCGTCCTGGGTGATGTTCGGCACGGTGCCCTTGCCCTCGGGATCCGGTCCGCCGGCGAAGCGCGTCGCCGGGATGACGGCGCCGAACGCGTTGCGGCTGGAATGGCACTCGGCGCAATGGCCGGGACCGTTCACCAGATAGGCGCCGCGATTCCAGGCCTCGCTCTTGGTCGGATCGGGCTTGAAGGAACCGCCCTGGAAGAACAGCAGCTTCCAGCCGCCGACCAGACGCCGGATGTTGAAGGGGAAGCGCAGTTCATGCGCCGGCGCCCGGCCCTCGACCGGCGGCAAGGTGCGGATATAGGCGAAGAGATCGGCGAGTGCCTTGGGCGGGATCAGCCGGTAGGAGGTGTAGGGAAAGGCGGGGTAGAGATGCTCGCCCTGCCGCCCGATGCCAGCCGCCATCGCATCGACGAAATCCTGGACGCCCCAGTTGCCGATGCCGTCGCGCGTATGCGGCGAGATGTTGGGCGCGTGGAAGGTGCCGAAGGGCGAGGCCAGCGCCAGCCCGCCGCCGAGCCGCGTGCGATCACTCTGTCCCGGCGTGGCATGGCAGGAGGCGCAGCCGCCGGCCGCGAAGAGCAGCTTGCCGTTCTCGAGGTCGGGCGCCGGCAAGGCACCGATCTCCGGCGCGGGCGAGACGATGCGCGGGTCGGTCAGCAGGTAGAAGCCGCCCAGCGCGACGGCCGCCAGCAGGACGAGCGTGACCAGAAGGCGGCGCAGCAGCAGCATCGCGAACTCCCCAATCCCTTCGGCAGACCGGTCCATGACCGTGCCGCCCCAGGGCGGCGCCGTGAACAGGCTACCTCACATCAACCTAACTCTAACGTGGCGGCCGCGCGAAAGCTCCCATCCGAGACGAAAAAGCGGGCGGCCAGCCATGGCGCCCGCTTCACCGCGCAGCTTTGGACGGCCCGGCCGCAGCTCACTTCTTGATGCGGTAGGCCTCGTGGCAGGCGCCGCAATTCTTGGTCGCCGCACCGAAAGCGGTGCGGAAGTCGGCGAGATCGCCGGCCTTGGCGCCCGCCTCCGCATCCGCCTCGAACTTGGCGAAGGCCGCCTTGAACCCGGCCTGATCCTCCCAAACCTTCGGCGAGGCCGTGGTCTCGCCCCCGCTCCTGGAGCTGTCGGGGAACAGCGCCGGCATCTTCTTGGCGGCATCGGCATAGGTCTTGAAGACCGACTGCGCCTTGCCCGCATCGAATGGCATGTCGCCCTTGGCCATGGCCGCGCCTTCGCGCGTCGCGGCGCTGACCGCCTTCATCGTCTGCTGACGTTCGGCGATCGGGTTCGTCTCCGCCATCGCGGCGGTGGCGCCGAGCGCGAGGCTCAGGAGCACGAAAGCGGTGCGGATCATTCAGGTCCCCTTCGAGGCAAGGTCGCAATCGTCCCGGCGCCGGACGGCGCTGTTTTGAACTCGTCCAGATCAAACGATGATCGCGACGCCGCCAAGTCGCTTTTGCGTGAGCGGACTTGCAAAGCTGCAAATCCGCCCTTGCATCAAAGCCGGTAGCCGGCCTCCTTCAGCGCGTTGAACACCTTCACCGGCGTCGCCGGCATGTCGATCGCCTTGATCCCGGCGGCCCGGTCGAGCGCATCGACCATCGCGTTCATCACCGCCGGGCAAGCCCCGATGGCGCCGGCCTCCCCCGCCCCCTTCACGCCGATGGCGTTGGTGAGGCAGCGGACATTGCGCGTCTCGAAATGGAAGTTCGGCACGTCGATGGCGCGCGGCAGCGCATAGTCCATGAAGGTCGCGGTCAGCATCTGGCCGTCGGGATCGAAGCGGATCTCCTCCATCAGGGCCTGTCCGATGCCCTGCACGGCGCCGCCATGGACCTGGCCCTGCAGCATCAACGGGTTCAGCGTCACGCCGAAATCGTCGACCACCACATAGTTGAGGATCTCGGTCTGGCCGGTGCCGGGGTCGATCTCGAGCTCGCAGACATGGGTGCCGTTCGGATAGGTCGCCTCCGGCGGCGTCCAGCTCTGATGGACCTTGAGCATCGTTGGCGTCGCCCCCGGCAGCGCCGCGATGGCGGCGAGGTCGAGCTGCTTGTCCGTGCCGACGATCCGAACCGCGCCATTGGCGATCTCGAGGTCGCCCACGGCCGCCTCGAGCGTCTCCGAAGCGAGCTGCTTGAGGTTGTCGGTCAGGATCTCCGTCGCCTTGTTGAGCGCCGCCCCGCCCACGGGGATCGAGCGCGAGCCGCCGGTGCCGGAGCCGGTCTCGACCCGGTCGGTATCGCCCTGCACCACGCGGATGCGGTCCATCGGGATGTCGAGATGCTGCGAGACGAGCTGCGAATAGGCCGTCTCATGCCCCTGCCCGTTCGACTGCGTGCCGATCAGCACGGTCACCATGCCGTCCTTTTCCAGGATCACGGTCGAGCTTTCCGGGCCGCCGCCGCCGCAGGCCTCGATATAGCTGGCCATGCCGATGCCGCGGATCTTGCCGGCCTTGGCCGCAGCCTTGTGGCGGGCCTTGAAGCCCTTCCAGTCAGCTACCTGCATGGCATGGCGCATATGGCCCTCGAACTCGCCGGAATCGTATACCGGGCCGGTTTGGGTCTTGTGCGGCATCTCGGACGGCTTGACGAAGTTCTGCGCCCTCACCGCGTCCGGCGTCTTGCCGGTCTCACGCGCGATGGCATCGACCAGCCGCTCGATCAGATAGGCGGCCTCGGGGCGCCCAGCGCCACGATAGGCGTCGATCGGCGTGGTGTGGGTCAAGACGCCGCGGAACAGCACATGCACGGCCGGGATGTTGTAGCAGCCCGGCGTCATCGTCGTGCCGACCCAGGGGATGAAGGGCCCGTATTGCGAGAGCCACGCCCCCATCTCGGCCGAAAGATCGACCTTGAGGCCGATGAACTTGCCCTTGGCGTCGAGCGCCATGGTCGCGGTGGCGAGGTTGGCGCGGCCATGGGTGTCGGCGAGGAAATGCTCGTTGCGGTCGGCGACCCAGCGCACCGGGCGCTTCAGCTTTTCCGCCGCGATCATCGCCAGCGGATATTCCCGGTAGAGGAAGATCTTGGTGCCGAAGCCGCCGCCGACATCCGGCGTCACCACGCGGATGCGCTTCGGGTCGACCTTGAGCACATAGGTCGCGATGAGGTCGCGCATGCCATGGCTGCCCTGGCTGCCCAGCGTCAGCGTCCAGCGCTTCTCGGCCTTGTCGTATTCGGCAACGCAGGCGCGCGTCTCCATGTAGTTGGAGGCCAGCCGGTTGTTGACGATGGTCAGGGAGACCGTGCGCGCCGCCTTGGCGAAGGCTTTCTCGGTCTTCTCGCGGTCGCCCTGCTCGGCCTCGAAGGCGACATTGCCCGGCCTGTCCGCCCAGACCTGCGGCGCGCCCTTCGCCAGCGCTTCTTCGATGCCGGTCACGGCCGGCAGCGGCTGCCAGTCGATCTCGATCGCCTCGGCGGCGTCACGCGCCTGCGCCAGCGTCTCGGCCACGATGAAGGCGACGGCCTCGCCGACATGGCGCACGGTATCGCGCGGCAGCACAGGCACCGGCAGCGATTGCGACATCTCGCCCGAGACGGTCTTGATATGGCCCTTGCACGGCAGGTCGCCGTATTCAGCGACATCCTCGCCGGTCAGGACGAGCTTCACGCCCTTCATCCTGCGGGCTGTCTCCTTGTCGCGGATGGTGAAGCGCGCATGGGCATATTGCGAGCGCAGCACATAGGCATGCAGCGCGCCTTCAACCGCGATGTCGTCGGTATAGCGGCCGGTGCCGGTGGTCAGGCGCTGATCCTCGACCCGCCGCACGGGCTGGCCGAAACCGAATTTCATGGGACGCATGAGGCATATCCTCAGTTGGCTCTAATGAAAGAGTGGAACAGAAACCGCATGTCGTCAGCCCCGGCGCCCTATGCGTCGGGGCTGCGTTCAACGCATTGCGTCAGCGGGAGAAACGCACCGCCGATTCCGAAAGCGTGATCATCGTGTTGTAGCTGCTCACGATCCAGTTGGCGTCGTTCGCCGCGCCGCGCCGGACATCGCCCTTGCTCTTGGCGAGCTTGCTGCTGAAATCGCGCAGCCTGCCGAGCCAGGAGCTCGCCTGGCTGTCCACGAAAAGCGACTTGCCCGGGTTCTTGTCCTTGAAATCGTCCATCTCGCGGACCGCCCCGGCATAGCCGGCGACCGCGGCATCGAACGCCTTGAGATCGACGATCGGCTTCTCGTTCGACGGCATCAGGTCGATGACCGCCCGGGCGTTGACCATCACGTTGCGGACCTGCCAGCGCGCGGACTTGCCCTCGCGGCTCTCCAGCGCGGCCAGCTCCTGCGCGTCGAGCGCCGTCTTGTAGACGCGCATGCCGGCGTCGAGCCTGGCGCGCAGCTCGAGGAAGGTCTTCGCCGCCGGCACCATCTGCGCATGCAGCTTCTGCCCTTCGGCAAGGTTGTCGTCGCGATAGTCCTTGCGGTCATAGTAGCGCTCGGCCCGAGTGATCAGCGGCGCCAGCTCCTGATAGGCCTTGATGTAGCTGAGCACCGTCGCGTCGATCTCCGGCAGCTTCGGCGCGCGCGCCGCCGCCTCTTCCGCCTTCTGGATCTCCCCGGTGACGTCGTAGAGGCTGTAGAGCCCGTAATCGATGTAGCGCTCCTTGCCGGTCGGCCCCTTCTTCATGTCGACCCAGCTCGCATAGCGCTCCCAGGACTGGATCGCGCGCAGCGTGCGGTTCATCAGCGCCGTATAGGCGTTCGACTTGGAGATGGCGGCCTGCAGCTCGGCCTCGCCCGCCGGGGCCGAGGCCGCGCTCTGGGCCGGAACGCCCTGCGCCGACACCATCGCTGGCGAGGCGGCGACGATGGCGGCGGCACAAACCGCGCTGCGAAGCAGAATACGGATAGGCATGGCAGTAATCCTGGTCTTGAACGGGCCGGCGGAACGCGACCCATCCGGTCAGTCGAAGGAGATCGCCTCCCCCCGCATCGCCCAATCCTTGAACCCGCCGACATAATGGCTGTCGATGTCGAGCCCGGCCGATTGCGCGAAGGCCAGCGCATGCCGCGAGCGGACGCCCGCTGCGCAGGAAAAGACGATGCGCTTGCCCGGCTCGTCCGGCAGGTCGGCCGGGTCGAACTGGGAGAGCGGCCGCGAGACGGCTCCGGGAATATGCCCGGCTGCGAACTCATGCGGCTCGCGGACATCGACGAGCAGGATCGAGCCCTCGGCGAGGCCCGCCTTGATATCGTCGATGTCGAGGTCGTTCACGGTCATGGCGGGTCGCTTCCTTCGCTGCATCCGGAAGCGGAGATAAGGCGGCCGCGCCCGAACGCCAATGCCTCAAACACCCCGAAACGGCGGTGCGGCATGACACGCGGTTTCCTTGTCGCGGCGTCGCGCATGATGGGCCGGCTCCGCGCCGAGGCGCGGAGCCGGCGATGGAAGCTTGGATCAGCCCAGCGGCGGGATGCGCAGCACCCAGCCCGGCTGGATCAGGTCGGGATTCTTGACCGGAGGCGTATTGGCCTTGACGATCTCGTTGTATTTCGCGCCCTGCCCCTTGCCGTAATGCTCCTCGGCGATCTTCCAGAGCGTGTCGCCCTTCTTCACCGTGTAGAACACCGCGGCCGGAGCCTCCTTGTTGACGACCAGGTCGGACTCGACCTGGGCGACACCGGTGGTGTTGCCGAGCGCGAGGATGATCTTCTCCGCCTCTTCCGTCGAGACGGCCTTGCCGGAGACCTTCACCTTGTCGCCGTCGATCTGGATGTTGACGTCGGACGGCAGGCCATGGCCAGCCAGTTCCTTCTGTAGGTTATCGGCCGTCGCGGCATTGGCCGGGGTCGATCCGAAGATCTTGGCACCGGCTTCTTTGATGAAACTGAACAGACCCATGGATACCTCCTTGGTTTGGCAAGCCATCAAGCCCGGTCTGAACGTCCTGCGCAAGGCTTGCTTGCCGATTCCGTCCGAAGTTCAAGCAGTCTAACCCGGTTTGCGGTCATTTTCTCCGTGGGCGCACGACAGTTTGCCGACAGCCGCGCTTCACCGCACGCCGCGCGGCTGGCAAAACACGCATCCTTACAGAATCGGAGTTCCCATGATGCTGACGCTCGCCCAGGCCCAGGCGATTCTCTCCGCCGCACTCGCCCACGCCACCGAAAACGCGTTCAAGCCGCTCGCCATCGCGGTCATCGACGCGCGCGGCGCACAGAAGAGCTTCGCTGCCCAGGACGGCACCAGCCTCAAGCGCGGAGAGATCGCGTTCGGCAAGGCCCATGGCGCGGTCGCGCTCGGGCTCGGCTCGCGCGCGCTCCACAAGATGGCGCAGGACCGGCCCTATTTCATCGAGGCGGCCACCCATGCGGTCGGCGGCCTGCTCATGCCCGTGCCCGGCGGCGTGCTGATCCGCTCGTCCGAGGGCGAGCTGCTCGGCGCGGTCGGCATCTCCGGCGATACCTCCGACAATGACGAGGCCGCAGCGCTGGCGGGCATCGCGGCAGCCGGTCTGCGTGCCGAGACTGGCGCCTGAGCCCGATCCGGACTTGCCAAGCAGCAGGCGAAGGCTCATCTCCACCTCCGGCAAAGTTCGTTAAAACGCACGGTTTGGACCGGATCGAAGGCAGGACCATGAGCGACGCGGCAGCCAACGAAAACGAAGTCATCACGACGGACGTCGTCATCGTCGGCGCCGGGCCCTGCGGCCTGTTCGCCGTCTTCGAGCTGGGCCTGCTCGACATCCGGGCCCATCTCGTCGACATCCTGCCGAAGGTCGGCGGGCAATGCGCCGAGCTTTACCCGGAGAAGCCGATCTACGACATCCCCGGCTTCCCAATGGTCACCGGCCAGGCGCTGGTCGACAACCTGATCGCCCAGATCAAGCCCTTCGGCCCGACCTTCCATCTCAACCAGATGATCGAGTCGGTCGAGCCGACGGGCAGCCCCGAGGCACCGCGCTTCCGCGTCACCACCGACGCCGGCACGGTCTTCGACACCAAGACGGTCGTCATCGCCGCCGGCGGCGGCTCCTTCCAGCCCAAGAAGCCGCCGATCCCCGGTATCGAGAACTACGAGAACGGCTCCATCTTTTATGCCGTGCGCAGGATGGAGGCCTTCCGCGGCCGCAACATCCTGATCGTCGGCGGCGGCGACTCGGCGCTGGACTGGACGCTCAGCCTCCAGCCCGTCGCCGCCCGCGTCACGCTGATGCACCGCCGCGACGATTTCCGCGCCGCGCCGCATTCGGTCGAGCAGATGCGCACTCTCGTCGCCGAGGGCAGGATGGACATGAAGCTCGGACAGGTCACCGGGCTCAAAGGCGAGAACGGCAAGCTCGAGGCCGCGATCTGCCGGGACAATGCCGGCGAAACCTTCGAGATCGCCTGCGATACGATGCTGCCCTTCTTCGGGCTGACCATGAAGCTCGGCCCCATCGCCGATTGGGGCCTGAACCTTCACGAGAACCTGATCCCGGTCGACACCGAGAAGTTCGAGACGAGCGTGCCCGGCATCTTCGCCATCGGCGACATCAATGCCTATCCGGGCAAGCTGAAGCTGATCCTCTCCGGCTTCCACGAAGCCGCGCTCTGCGCCCAGAAGGTCCACCGCTACGTCTATCCGGAGAAGCGGCTGACCTTCCAGTACACCACCTCCTCGACCAGCCTGCAGAAGAAGCTCGGCGTCGCCTGAGATCGCGCAGCGACCCTGAATCGTCATTGCGAGAAGCGAAGCGACGAAGCAATGCAGGGAGGACTGGGCTGAACGCCTCGTCCGGCCCTCCCGGATTGCTTCGCTACGCTCGCAATAACGGGGACCGGTTGGGTCGCTTTCCCGCTCAGTGCGCCTCGGTCTCGCCGAAGATCCGGGCGGAGGCCGTGCCATTGCGCGACGCGGCGCCCGGCTGGGTGGCCCCGAGGCCGAGCGAATCGCGCACGGCCGGCGAGGGTCCCGCCAGGATCCGGTCCGCGCCCGGCGCTGCCACGATCTGCGGCTCGTCCGGATCGTAGGGCGGCGGCGGCGGCAGGTTGTCCTCCGGCTCCTGCGGCGAAATCCGCGCCCTCAGCTCCGCGATGGCGCCCGAAAGCGGCTGGAAGCTGAAGGTGACCTTGTGCGTGCCTGCCGGCACCTGCACGGCGCGGAACAGCACATTGGCCTTGAGAATCTCGGTGTCGACGCCGTCGACCTGCGCGCGCCACCAGGGGTGCCAGACATCGTTGAGCACGACGAAGCCCGCGGCCGGCGTGGTGACCTCGACCTCGACTTCGGTGTTGCGGTATTTCGTCAGCTTGACCTCGGCCTGCACCGCGGCCGGTCCCTCGGGCGCGGCGACCGGCGGCTCGGCGTCGAGCAGCACCGCCTGCTGCGGGTCGATGTCGGGCCAGCGGCCCGAGAGCTTCATGCTCTCGAAATCGGCGAAGGCCCAGCCGCCGACGAACTGCACGCGCGGCAGGGCGTTCGGGTTCTCGTAGACATAGCCCTGCTTGGTCCGGGCGAGCAGCGTCAGATCACCCGGCTTCAAGGTGCGGTCGACCTGCTCGATCGGCACGGGCGAGGCGATGTAACGCAGGCCGAGCAGGTTCGCGAGCCGGCTGTTGTAGGAGGGGAACAGCGGCGTGAACTTGCGGTCGCCGGGATTGGCGATGCCGTCCCCGGTGCCGACCGCCTCAGAGAAATCCTCGAGGCGCAGGGGGTTGTAGCCCAGCGTATGGTCGAAGCCGTGCACCATGCCGGCATTGGGCCACTCGAAGCCCATGCCGAGCAGCTCCACCCGGTCGCGACGGGGCGACCCCGCCGGCTGCGCCGTCAACTGCTTGAGCAATGCGATGGTCTGGTTGTGCGTCGTCGGCCGCAGCACGTCGTAGAGCTGCGGCGGAAGCGCGGTCGATTCGTTCGGGCCGTTATTGACGCCGAGATCGGAGGCGACGACGCCCGTCACCAGCACCATCGCCGCGACCGGCGCGAGCGCCCCGCGCCAACGCTGCAGGACGACAAGCAGCGCCACGGCCGCGCCGAACCAGCCCAGGGCCGCCAGAACGGGCGCCCACGCATCGCCGAGATGCCCTTCGCTGCGCGAGAGCAGCATCGCGACCAGCGCCACGGCCAGCACGATCGCGCCGCCGATCAGCAGATCGCGCCGGAAGGAGATGCCTTCGGCCGTCAGCATCCGGTGCAGCACATAGCCGGAGAGGATCGCCCCGAGAGCGCCGATCAGGAAGGTCGCATCGGCCGGACGGCGGAACATCTTCACGCCCGGCAGATAATCGTAGAGCACCTGGAAGACCGGCGTGTAGCGGCCGAGCGCATACAGCACCATGAACAGCAGGAGCAGCGTCAGCGGCCTGACCGCCTTGTCCCAGAGCCAGCCGCGCGTCAGCCCCGGCGCGATCAGCAGCAGCATCGGCAGCGCGCCCATATAGATCTGCGCCATGTTCTGCGACAGGGTCAGATCCTTCACCCAGTTCGGGTTGAGATAAGGCCCCCAGAACGTGACATTCGGGTTCTTCGCGCCGAAGAGATCGCCGACGAAGGCGGTCAGCAGCGACGCCGGATGCAGCGACCCCGTCGTCGCCACGCCCAGACCGATCTCCGGCCGCGTCGTCGCCTCGGCGAAGAGCCAGGTCCAGAGCAGCGGCACCGTGATCACGGCGAGGCCCGCGGCGCTCGCCAGCGCGGCGGGGACGAGCGAGGCCCGGACGGACGGCCAGCCGCCGGAAATCCAGTGTGCCAGGACCATACCGATCAGCACATAGCCGCCGAGCATCGCGACCTGGTCGGGCTTCAGCACCATCAGCCCGGCAGCGAGCCCGGCGAAGACGCCGGCCCAGGCCGAGCCGCGCTGCAGCATCCGCGCCGTCAGCCAGAAGGCGATGGCGAAGAAGGCCAGGCTCTCGATCTGCCCGATATGCTGGATCCGCCAGGACGCCGAGGCGCCGAAGGCGAAGACGAGGGCCGCCATCAGCCCGCCGGCCGGATGCCAGCCGCGGTCGCGGAAGAACATGATCACGGCAAAGCCGGCCACCAGCAGATGCAGCAGCACGAAGGCATCGACCATGCGGAAGCCCGGCGCCGGCGAAAGCAGCGCCAGGATGATCGCGGGCGAGAAGATCAGCGATTGCGGATCGGCGACCTGCGGCGAGCCGGCGAAGACGTTATGGTTCCAGAAGGGCGACTGCCCCGAGTGCAGCGCCCGCGCCAGAAACTCGACCTGCGCCTGGAAATGCGCCTTGGCGTCGAACGGAATCGTCACCGACCCCGAAAGCCAGGGCCAGCACAGGACGACCCATGCCACAACGAAAGCGATGGCCGCCAGCAGGTAGCCGGCGCCCCTTGCATTCACCAAGCGTCTCAAACGGACCCCCACGGTCCCAAGGCGCGAACGGCTCCTTCATGGAACCTCCCTTCGGCCTTTTAGTGGAGCAGGACATTGGTGGTGTGCAGATGAACTGAATCTGAACGCAATCACGGACCCGTGAGCGAATTGCGTAAAAGCTGAACGAAGGCCGAATCCGATCGCCGAAACAGACGGCTTTCGACCGGCAGCGATACGCCGCCGAAACCGTCTCAGCGTGGTTTTTCGGCGAGCCAGGCGGCCAGAACCCGCCGCTCGCCTGCCGTCATGCCGGAGAGGTTGTTGGGCGGCATCGCATGGGTCATCACCGCCTGCGACCTGATGGCGCGGGCATGGATGGCGATCTGCTCGGGACCGTCGAGCAGCACGCCCTTCGGCGCGATCTGGATGCCGGGCCAGGACGGCTCCGGCGCATGGCACATCGCACAGCGCCCGGTGACGATGTTGGTCACCTCCGCCGGCGGCAGAGCCATCCCCGCCAGCAGCACAGGCCTGCCCGGCTCGCGCGGCTTCAGGCCGAGCTGCTCGCGCCCGCCGGGCGAGGCCGACATCGCCACCCAGAAGGCAAGCCAGAGCGCCAGGATCGCCACCGCCCAGCACCACCAGGGCGATTTCGCATGGTCGGCATGGCGGACATTGAAGAAGTGCCGGATCAGCGCGCCGGCCACGATCACCAGCGCCACCAGCAGCGGGATCGCCGCCGGATTGGCATAGGTCACCGGATAATGGTTCGACAGCATCAGGAACAGCACCGGCAGGGTGATGTAATTGTTGTGCGTCGAGCGCTGCTTGGCGGCCTTGCCGTATTTCGGATCGGGCTTTTCGCCGGCGGTCAGCGCCGCGATCACCTTCCGCTGGCCGGGCATGATGTTGAAGAAGACATTGGCGGTCATGATCGTCGCCATCAGCGCGCCGGTATGGATCAGCGCTCCGCGCCCGGAAAAGACGCTGGCGAAGGCCCAGCTCGCCGCCACGACATAGCCGAAACCGATCAGCCCCAGCCAGACGTCGTGCTTCCCGAGCGGCGACCGGCACAGCCAGTCATAGATCAGCCAGCCCCCCGCCAGCGCCGCGATGCCGATCGCCCCCGCCGCCAGGGGCGAGAGCTGCATCACCGCCGGATCGATCAGGTAGAGCTCGGACTGGGCATAATAGACCCAGACCAGCAGGAAGAAGCCCGAGATCCAGGTCCAGTAGCTCTGCCATTTGTGCCAGGTCAGCTCCGCCGGCATCACGGCGGGCGCGACCATGTATTTGCGCATCTCGTAGAAGCCGCCGCCATGGACCTGCCAGGCGCGCCCGCCCTCGCCCGGCGGGATATCCGGCGCCGGCCGCAAGCTGGCATCGAGATGGATGAAGAAGAAGGAGGAGCCGATCCAGGCGATCGCCGTGATGACGTGGAGCCAGCGCAGCATCATGCTGCCCCATTCCATCAGATAGGCGCTGAGCATCGCGGGTCGCTGTCCTCGTTCGGGGGCGGGAACGGCGCCACGCGCCGTTGGACTTCGCCCCAGGGCAAATTACGGTTGAGCGCGGTCGGCATGCAAGTTGCTGACCCGGAAACGCAAGGCGATGGAAAGGCCGGACATGGCAGGGCTGACGACGCACATCCTGGATACGCATGGCGGGCGCCCCGCCGCCGGCGTCGCGGTCTCGTTGCGCCGCATCGGACCGGAGGGCGCCGAGACGCTCACCGAAACGGTCACCAATGCGGATGGCCGCACCGACGCTCCGCTCCTGACGCCGGAGGCGACGCGGCCCGGCATCTACGAGATCGACTTCGCCATCGGCCCTTATTTCCGCGAGCGCGGCGTCACGCTGCCGGAGCCGGCCTTCCTCGATGTCGTCACCGTCCGCTTCGGCCTCTCGGAGGTGACGCGGCACTACCATGTCCCGCTCCTCGCCTCGCCTTATGGCTACACCACCTATCGGGGAAGCTGAGACCGCGCAGGCCGCGCTTTGACGCGATGACGCCGCCACTTAGGATCCTCAGCTGAATCAGTTTGCGAGCACCTTTCCGATGACCGACACCACCTATCCGCGCGACCTCAAGGGCTATGGCCGCGACGCCCCGCATCCGCATTGGCCGGGCGAGGCCCGCATCGCCGTCCAGTTCGTCGTCAACTACGAGGAAGGCGGCGAGAACAACATCCTGCACGGGGACGCGGCCTCCGAAGCCTTCCTCTCCGAGATCGTCGGCGCGGCGCCCTGGCCGGGCCAGCGCCACATGAACATGGAGTCGATCTACGAATACGGCTCCCGCGCCGGCTATTGGCGGCTGTGGCGGATGTTCACCGAGCGGAATATGCCCGTGACGGTCTTCGCGGTTGCCAGCGCGCTGGCGCGCTACCCCGAGATCGTCGGCTCGATGCAGGAAGCCGGCTGGGAGATCGCGACCCACGGCCTGAAATGGATCGACTATCGCGACGTGCCGCGGGAGCGCGAGCGCGCCGACATCCTCGAAGCCATCCGCATCCAGACCGACTTGACCGGCGAACGCCCGCTCGGCTGCTACCAGGGCCGCACCTCGCAGAACACGATTCCGCTGACGATGGAGGAAGGCGGCTTCCTCTACACGGCCGACGTCTATGCCGACGAATTGCCCTATTGGCTCTCCGGTCCGAAGGGTCCGCAGCTCGCCGTGCCCTACACGCTCGACGCCAACGACATGCGCTTCGCCACGCCGCAGGGCTTCAACAGCGGCGACCAGTTCTTCGCCTATCTGAAAGACTCGTTCGACACGCTCTACGCCGAAGGCGAGACCGCGCCGAAGATGATGTCGGTCGGGCTGCATTGCCGCCTCGTCGGCCGGCCGGGCCGCGCCGCCGCGCTCGCCCGTTTCCTCGACTATGTGAAGAGCCATGACAGGGTCTGGGTGGCGACGAGGCTCGACATCGCCCGCCACTGGGTCAGGACGCACCCGCCCGAAGGCGGCTATACTCCCTCCAAACTGCCGAAAGCTCTCTTCGTCGAGGTTTTCGGCCGCGTCTGGGAGCACTCGCCCTGGATCGCCGAAGCGACCTACGATGCCGGGATCGGCCCCGCGCAGGACACGGCCGAAGGGCTGCACGCCGCGATGACCGCCATCATGCGCAAGGCCGGGCCGGAACAGCAGAAGGCGCTGCTTGCCGCCCATCCCGATCTGGCCGGCAAGCTGGCGGCAGCCGGCGAACTGACGCCGGAATCCACCGGCGAACAGGCCTCCGCCGGCCTCGACCGTCTGACCGGCGACGAGCGCGTGCGCTTCACCGCGCTCAACGAGGCTTACAAGGCCCGCTTCGGTATTCCCTTCATCATGGCGGTGAAGGGCGCGAGCAAGGCCGCGATCCTCGACGCCTTCGAGACGCGCCTCAAAAACACGCGCGAACAGGAGTTCGCGACCGCATTGGGACAGGTCGAGACGATCTCCCTGCTGCGGCTGAAGGATCTGCTGCCGCGCTGATCCCGCTCGTGGCACGGCGGAACCCTCCCCTCCACCATCGCGTTGATAGCGCGGTATCGAGAGGAGAGTTTCGTGTTCCGCCTGCTTCTGGTGATCATCGTCCTGGTCGTCGGCTACGACGCCGTCGTTCATCAGGGTGCCTATACGCGTGAAGCCTGGAACAGTATCGTCAGGCTGACGGATTCCTCGGTTGAGGGCGCAAAACAGCTCGGCGGGCGTGTCCGTGACGACGCCCGCCCGGGCGGCAATTGACCGGCGCCCGAAACCAGCACGCGGGGCCGTGCGGCAGCTTCATACCGCACTGCGGCAAATTCGGCTGGACACCCGCCGGCAATCCCCTGACACTCCCGGCGCTCGAAACAGCCAGGGAAGACCGCGCGTGACCGAGACCGCCACCAGCCCGCAGCCAGCCGTCCATTTCGAGCCGGACGATCAGGTCGAGCGGCTCAAGGCCGAGATCCTGCGCAAGCTCGCCTATTCGCTCGGCAAGGACCCGGCGGTCGCCCAGCCGCACGACTGGCTGACGGCGGGCATCCTGGCCGCGCGCGATCACGTCGTCGATGTCTGGCAGCATTCCACCCGGGAGAGCTACGACACCGGCCGCAAGCGGGTCTATTACCTCTCGCTCGAATTCCTGATCGGCCGCTCCTTCGCCGATACGCTGAACAATCTCGGCCTCACCGGCCCGTTCGCGCAGGCGATGCGCGAGCTCGGCGTCGACCTCAACGAGATCGAGACGATCGAGCCCGACGCCGCGCTCGGCAATGGCGGTCTCGGCCGGCTCGCCGCCTGCTACATGGAGGCGATGGCCTCGACCGGCGTGCCGGCGCTGGGCTACGGCATCCGCTACGACCATGGCCTGTTCAAGCAGCGCATCGACGGCGGCAAGCAGATCGAGGTGCCCGAGGACTGGCTCTCCTTCCGCAATCCCTGGGAGTTCGAGCGGCGCGAGAGCGCCTACAAGATCGGCTTCGGCGGCTCCGTCACCGGCACGGACAAGCCGGGCGAGATCTTCTGGGCGCCGGAGGAGACGGTCTTCGCCGTCGCTTATGACACGCCGATCGTCGGCTGGCGCGGGCGGGAAGCCACGACGCTCAGGCTCTGGCGCGCGCGCGCCATGCACCCGCTCTCGCTCGACGCCTTCAACCAGGGCGACCTGATCGGCGCCGTCGCCGAGCGCAATCGCGCCGAGGCGATCTCCAAGGTGCTCTACCCCAATGATTCCACGCCGACCGGGCAGGAACTGCGCCTGCGGCAGGAATTCTTCTTCACCTCGGCCTCGCTGCAGGATCTCGTGCGCCGGCACTACCGCCAGTTCGGCCGGCTCGACGATCTTGCCGACAAGGTCGCGATCCAGCTCAACGACACCCATCCCTCGCTGGCCGTCGCCGAGCTGATGCGCCTGCTGATCGACCAGCACAAGATGGATTGGGAGCAGGCCTGGGAGGTCACCAACGCGACGATCTCCTACACCAACCACACGCTGCTGCCGGAGGCGCTGGAGACCTGGCCGGTCGCGCTGATGGAGCGGCTGCTGCCACGCCACATGCAGATCATCTTCGGCATCAATGCCCGCTTCCTCGACGGCGTGCGGCGCGAGCAGCCGGATGCCGACCTGGCGACGCTCTCGCTCATCGACGAGTCCCATGGCCGGCGCGTGCGCATGGCCCATCTCGCCTTCGTCGGCTCGCACAAGGTCAACGGCGTCTCGGCGCTGCATTCCAACCTGATGAAGGAGACGGTCTTCGCCCCGCTCCACAGGGTCTTCCCGGACCGCATCACCAACGTCACCAACGGCATCACGCCGCGCCGCTGGCTGTTCAACGCCAATCCGGGGCTGACGAAGCTGCTGAAGGAGACCTGCGGCGAGGCGGTCCTCGACGATATCGGGCTGATCCGCCGCTTCGGCGCCCATGCCAGCGACAAGGCCGTCCACGAACGCCTGATGGCCATCCGCCGCGAGAACAAGCTGAAGCTCGCGAAGATCATCCGTCAGGATTGCGGTGTCACCGTCGACCCCGATGCGCTCTTCGACGTCCAGATCAAGCGCATCCACGAATACAAGCGCCAGCTCCTCAACATCCTCGAGACGATCGCGCTCTACGACGCCATCCGCTCCGAGCCCTATCGCGACTGGGCGCCGCGCGTGAAGATCTTCGCCGGCAAGGCGGCCTCGAACTACGCCACGGCCAAGTCGATCATCAATTTGATCAACGACGTCGCGGCCGTGGTGAACAACGATATCACCACCCGCGACCGGCTGAAGGTGGTCTTCCTGCCGAACTACAATGTCAGCCTGGCCGAGGTCATCATCCCCGCCGCCGACCTCTCGGAGCAGATCTCCACCGCCGGCATGGAGGCGTCGGGCACCGGCAACATGAAGTTCGCGCTCAACGGCGCCGTCACCATCGGCACGCTCGACGGCGCCAATATCGAGATCGGCGAGCGCGTCGGCGCGGACAACATCGTCATCTTCGGCATGACGGCCGAACAGGTCGAGGCCGCCAAGCGCAATCCGCGCCCGACTGCCGAGGTCATCGCCGCGACCCCGCATCTGGAAGGCGTGCTCGACGCCGTGGCGGGCGGCGCCTACTCGCCCCGCGAGCGCGGGCGCTACCAGGGCCTCGTCGATGGCTTGCGCGCCAATGACTGGTTCATGGTGCTGAACGATTTCGAGAGCTACCGGCAGGCGCAGCGCCATGTGGACGGCCTCTGGGCCGATCCGGCGACGTGGTGGCGCATGTCGGTGACGAACACGGCCCATTGCGCCTGGTTCAGCGCCGATCGCGCCATCCGCGAATATGCCGAGCGGATCTGGAACGTGCCGGTGGGCCTGCCCGCCCAGACAGCAGAATGATCGCCGCGGCGCGTCATGCTCGGGCTTGCCCCGGGCATCTCTTGCCAGAGATTCTCGGGTCTGCGCTGCGCTCCGCCCGAGAATGACGAACCCCAGCATCCTCCCTTGCCCGCTGCCCGCCCACATGGGCGCGACTGTCTCCGAAGGCGGCGTCACCTTCACCGTCTTCTCGCGTAACGGCGAGCGCGTCCTCCTCTGCCTTTTCGACGAGACCGGGGACACCGAAATCGCCCGCCTGCCGCTGCCTTGCCGCAGCGGCGACATCCACCACGGCTTCCTGCCCGGCGCCGGCGCGGGCCTGCGCTACGGCCTGCGCGTCGAAGGGCCCTGGCAGCCGGAGCAGGGCCACCGCTTCGATCCCTCGAAGCTGCTGGTCGATCCCTATGCCACGCTGCTCGACCGGGCTTTCCTCTGGGATCCGCAACTGGCCAGGCACGGTCAGGAGACGGCTGATCTGGTGCCGCGCTGCATCGTTGCCGGCCGTCCCAGCCCTCACCCAGAGGAAGGGCGTCTCGAGGGCAGCGGAAGCGAGCCGCCTCGCCTCATCTACGAGCTCGCCGTCAGATCCTTCACCATGCGCCATCCGGCCGTGCCGGAGCGCCTGCGCGGCACGCTCGCGGCCCTGATGGAGCCGGCCATCGTCGCCCATCTCCACCGGCTCGGCGCTGGCCATGTCGAGCTGATGCCGATCGCCGCCTGGATGGACGAGCGCCATCTCCCGCCGCTCGGCCTCGCCAATGCCTGGGGCTACAACCCGGTCAATTTCTTCGCGCCCGATCCTCGCCTCGCCCCCGGCGGCGGGGCGGATTTGCGCCGGCTCTGCGGCGCCTATGCGCGGGCCGGTATCGGCGTGATCCTCGATGTCGTGCTGAACCACACGGCGGAAAGCGACGAATATGGCGCGACCATCGGCCTGCGCGGGCTCGACAATGCGGTCTATTACCGCCATGCCGCCGACGACCCAGGCCGGCTCGTCAACGACACCGGCTGCGGCCATACGGTCGCGCTCGACCGCGCCCCTGTCGTCCGGATGGCGATGGATGCGCTGCGCCACTGGCGCAGCCTCGGCGTCGCCGGCTTCCGCTTCGACCTCGGCACGGTGATGGGCCGGACGGAGACGGGCTTCTCCCAGGACGCTCCGCTCTTCGCCGCCATCCTGCAGGATCCCGATCTGTCGCGGAGCATCCTGATCGCCGAGCCCTGGGACATCGGCCCCGGCGGCTACCAGCTCGGCCATTTCCCCGCCCCCTTCGCCGAATGGAATGGCCGCTACCGCGACGATGTCCGCCGCTTCTGGCGCGGCGATGCCGGCATGGCGGGCGCGCTCGCGACCCGGCTTTCCGGCTCCTCCGATCTCTTCGCCATCAGGCATCGCGGCCCCAACGCAAGCGTCAACTTCCTCGCCGCCCATGACGGCTTCACGCTTACCGATCTCGTCAGCTACGCGGCCAAGCACAACGAGGCCAATGGCGAGGAGAATCGCGACGGCGACAATGACAGCCATAGCTGGAACAACGGCATCGAGGGCGCGAGCCCCGATCCGGCCGTCACGGAGGCTCGCAACCGCGATATCCGCGCCCTGCTGGCGACGCTTTTCCTCTCGCGCGGCATTCCCATGCTGACAGCCGGCGACGAATTCGGCCGGACTCAACATGGCAACAACAACGCCTATGCCCAGGATAATGCTGGCTTTTGGCTCGACTGGGAGAGAGCGGACGATGCTCTGATCGGCTTCGTCGCGGCGCTCGCGAAGCTGCGCCGCGAGCATCCCTTGCTGACCGCCGACAGCTTCCTCACCGGCGCCGGCGAGCCGCCCGACGCGCTCTGGCTGAAACCGGATGGCAGCCGGATCGGCGATGGCGACTGGAACGGACTCGACGCTTTCTGCTTGCTGTTGAACGGCCGTGACGAGAGCCTGCTGGTCGCGGTCAACCGAGGGCGGGAGGGCGTGCCGCTGGCGCTGGCCGGGGAAGGCTGGGAGAAGCTCCTCACCTCGGCCGACGGCGTTGGCAGCGAACTACCGGTCCGTAGTGTCAGCCTCTGGCGACTCCCCAGACCATCATAGGAAAGAGCGCGGGAAACCCCTCCCGGATGGGAGAAGGGCCGGGGTGAGGGACCGCCGCCCATCGCCAAAATGCGACGGTTCCGTCGCGCCTTCTACGGCAAGCGCAGGCCCTCATCCGGCGCTCCGCGCCACCTTCTCCCATCCGGGAGAAGGGAAAAGCGTCGCGGCTCCGGCGCCTT
Source organism: Allobosea spartocytisi (assembly GCF_014764685.1). NCBI lineage: Bacteria > Pseudomonadati > Pseudomonadota > Alphaproteobacteria > Hyphomicrobiales > Alloboseaceae > Allobosea > Allobosea spartocytisi. Next base: position 388,062 of record NZ_JACXWY010000004.1, on the reverse strand, counting down.
CATGTCACCTTCATGACGCCCGGAGCCGCCTGCGCCGGAAGCGGCCTCACATCAGCACGATCAGCGATCGCGGCGAGAGCGTGATCTCCTGCTCCGCCTTGAGCCCCTTGCGGCCCTCGTCTGAGTCCGGCCCGGTTTCGGTGTCGAGGACGACAGCCCATGAACCGGCCTTCACCCGCGGCGGAATCCGGAAGACAACCTCTCCGTCGAAGCTGTTGAAAAGAATGAGCGCTTCGTCGCCGCCCTCCTCCACGTCGGGCATGTGCATCAAGAGCCCGATGGCGCGCAGGCCGGGATCGTCCCATTCCTCTTCCTGCTGGTCGCCGCCGCCGGGATTGACCCAGCGCAGCACGCAGCCGTCGCGGTAGGAGGCGCGGCGGAAGATCGGATGCTCGGTCCTCAGCGCGATGACCCGGCGGACGAAAGCGGCCAGCGCCTCGTCCCGCTTCGTCAATTCCTCCCAGCGCAGCCAGGCGGTCTCGTTGTCCTGCGCATAGACATTGTTGTTGCCGCGGTTGGAGTGGCCGTGCTCGTCACCGGCCAGGATCATCGGCGTGCCATGCGAAAGCAGCAGCGAGGCGAGCAGGTTGCGCTTCTGGCGCTCGCGCACGGCGATGATGCCCTTGTCCTCCGTCGGTCCCTCGGTGCCGTAGTTGAAGGACAGGTTGTGGCCGTGGCCGTCCTTGTTGTCCTCGCCATTCGCCGCATTGTGCTTGTCGTTGTAGGAAACGAGATCGGCGAGCGTGAAGCCGTCATGGGCGGTGACGAAATTGACGCTCGCCCAAGGCCGCCGCCCGCGCTCGTCATAGATGTCGCCTGAGCCTGTGACGCGCGCCGCCAGATCCCGCACCAGGCCTTCATCGCCCTTCCAATAGGCGCGCAGCGTGTCGCGGTACTTGTCGTTCCATTCGGCCCAGCCCGGCGGAAAGCCGCCGACCTGATAGCCCCCCGGCCCGATATCCCAGGGCTCGCCGATCAGCTTGAGCTTGCTCAGCACCGGGTCCTGCCCCATCGCGTCGAAGAAGCCGCCGCGCGGATCGAACCCTTCCGGTTCGCGCCCCAGGATCGTGCCGAGATCGAAGCGGAAGCCGTCGACCTCCATCGCCTCGGCCCAATAGCGCAGCGAATCCATGACCATCTGCAACACGCGCGGATGGCTGGTGTTGACCGTGTTCCCGGTGCCGGTGTCGTTGACGTAATAGCGCGGCTTGCCGGCGGTGGTGCGGTAGTACGAGAAGTTGTCGATGCCCTTGAAGGAGAGCGTCGGCCCGAGTTCGTTGCCCTCGGCGGTATGGTTGTAGACCACGTCGAGGATCACCTCGATGCCGGCATCGTGGAAGCGGCGCACCATGTCGCGGAAGGAGGCGAGCCCGGCCCGGCCCTCATAGCGCTGCATCGGCGCGAAGAAGCCGATCGTGTTGTAGCCCCAGTAGTTGGAGAGCTTCCTGGCGACGAGATGATGGTCGTCGAGATAGGCCTGTACCGGCAGGAGCTCGACCGAGGTGACGCCGAGGCTCCTGATGTAGTCGACGACCGCCTTCTCGCCGAGCCCGTCGAAGGTGCCGCGCTTCGCCTCCGGCACGGCCGGGTGCAGCTTGGTGAAGCCGCGCACATGCGTCTCGTAGAAGATCGTGCGATCCCAGGGCACCATCGGCTTCACTGGGGCCTTCGGATCGGCGCTCCAGTCGCAGACCACGCATTTCGGCATGAAGGGCGCGCTGTCGAGCGTGCTGAAGGTGAGGTCCTTGTCGAGCTTCGCCGCCACCTCATAGCCGTAATGGGCGTCGTCCCAGGCGAGCGCGCCCGAGAACTCCTTGGCGTAGGGGTCGAGCAGCAGCTTGTTCGGGTTGAAGCGGTGCCCTTCCTCGGGCGCGAAGCGGCCATGGACGCGGTAGCCATAGCGCTGGCCCGGCTTCACGCCCGGCAGATAGCCGTGGAAGATCTCGTCGGTATATTCCGGCAGCGTGATCCGCGCCGTCTCGGTCGCCCCACTCTCGTCGAAGAGGCAGAGCTCGACCCTTTCCGCATAGGCGGAGAACAGCGCGAAATTCGTGCCCTCCCCGTCATGGACGGCGCCGAGCTCGGAAGCCCGGCCGGCTTCGATCCTCAACGCCTGCGCCTGTTTATCCACCATGCCACCCGCCTCTTCTCATCGGCAGGCGATGCGGCGTCCGCAACGGCCCTGTCATATCGCTCCGCCATTCTGTCGCGGAGGTTGCAACGTCCCGCCCATGGCGCGGTTCCGGCGAACCGGCCCCGATCTTGCTTCTTTATTTTGCAGTGCACCCTGGAACCTTAACCTTTGTGATCTGTTCTTGACGGGCGATGTGCCGAGGACGTGACGATGGCGGATCTGAAGCTGGTTGAGACCGACACTGTCTCCTCGACATCCGGCCACGCCTTGATCTACGCCGCCGTCGTCAAGGACGACCCGGCCGAGCGCTCCTCGCCGATCCCGGCGACCACCAAGCTGCTGTTCGTCACCTCCGAAATGGGCGACTTCATCAAGGCCGGCGGCCTCGGCGAGGTTTCGACCGCTTTGCCCCGCCAGCTGCGCGCCTTCTGCGACGTCCGCGTGCTGCTCCCCGGTTTCCGACAGGTGCGCGCCGCAAGGCCGGCGATGGACATAGTCCGCCAGATGCCGCGCACCGCGAGCCTGCCGCCCTGGTCGCTCGGACGTTTCGCAACGGCTGACGGGCTGACGATCTACGCCGTGCTCTGCGACGAACTCTATGACCGCGAAGGCTCGCCTTACGGCCCCTTCGCCGGCGGAGACTTCGGCGACAACGACCTCCGCTTCGGCCGGCTCTCGCTGGCGGCGGCCGAGATCGCCGCCGGCGAGGCCGATCCCAACTGGAAGCCCGACATCATCCACGTCAATGACTGGCCCTCGTCCCTGGCGCCCGGCTATATGCGCTGGAAGGGCCTGGCGACGCCCTCGATCCTGACGATCCACAATCTCGCCTATCAGGGGCTCTACCAGCCGCAGCGCATGGCAGCGCTCGGCATTCCCGACCTCGCCTTCAACGTCAACGGCGCCGAGTTCCACGGCAAGATCTCGTTCCTGAAGAGCGGCATCTATTACGGCTCGCACGTCACCACCGTCAGCGAGACCTATGCCCACGAGATCACCACGCCCGAGCATGGCTGCGGCCTCGAAGGGCTGCTGAAGACCCGGATGGACGAAGGCCGGCTCACCGGCATCGTGAACGGCATCGACGATAGCTGGAACGCGCTGATCGAAGGCGGCAAGACCTCCGAGCAGATCGTCCGCCAGTGGAAACGGCGCAACGCCGCCGAGATCCGCAAGACCTTCGAATTGCCGGATTCGCGCGGCCCGCTCTTCTCCATCGTCTCGCGCCTCGTCCACCAGAAGGGCATCGACCTCTCGCTCGAGGCGGCCGAAAGCATCGTCGCCAGCGGCGGCCAGCTCATCGTCACCGGCCGCGGCGAGCCCCGGCTGGAGGAGGCGGTCGAACGGCTGGCACGGCAGTATCCGCGCGCCGTCGCCGCCCGCATCGGCTTCGACGATGGCGAGGCGCGCCGGCTTTTCGCCGCCAGCGATTTCCTGCTGATGCCCTCGCGCTTCGAGCCCTGCGGCCTGAGCCAGATGTATGCCCAGCGCTCCGGCGCGCTGCCGATCGCCTATCGCACCGGCGGCCTCGTCGACACCATCGAGGATGGTCTCTCCGGCTTCCTGTTCTCGTCGCTGACCGGCCAGGGCCTGACCTCGGCGGTGGTGCGCGCCTTCGACGCCTTCCGCACCAAGCGGGCCTTCCGGCAGATGCGCGAGCACGCCATGGCCAAGCGCTTCGACTGGCGCCGCCCCACCTTCCGCTATGCCGATGTCTATGCGCGGGCGCTGGCCGCTTGAGCGGGGGTGGTACCCTGGCGCTGGAAGCGGGTATCGTCCCGGACGCAGCGACGCGGAGAGCTGGAATCAGGACTGAGACCCATGCCTGAACCCCGTTCGGACAAGCTCAGGCACGGACCTCGGGCCAAGCCCGGGATGACCGCGTTGTTCGGTGGGATCTCAGTGTTTCTTGGGCGCCGCCTTGGTCGCTGCCGCCTTGAGCGGAGCGGGGGCCTTCGGAACAGCGACTTTCGGAGTGGTCTTGGCCGCGCCGGCCTCGACCTTGCCCTTCACCGGCGCTTTCGGCCTCGGAATCCCACCCTTGGGCGCGGGCTCCTTGAGACTCGCCGCGACACGCTCTTCGGCAAGGCGCCAATGTTCGCCGTCGCGTCCGTCGGGGCGTCCCTCCGCCTCCCAGATGGCATAGGCGGTATCCCTGACGATCTGCTCGCGGCTCATCGACATTCTCCCTGCACCCGTCTGAAACCCGGGGAAACAACCGGGCCGCAAACACTTGGTTCCGTGCGAGAATGAGCGTCGCGGGCAGCATCTTGCGGCCGGAACGGAAAGCGCCTCTGCTGCGTTGCATCATGACCGATTCCGCGAGTGCCGTGGAGTCCTCACCGAACCGGTTCGACCACCCCTGATGCCCCAGTCTTCCGTCCATTTTCCGTCGCTTCCCCCGCACGATATCCTCCTGCTGGAGGAGGCGCGCCATCCCGACCCCTTCGCGGTGCTCGGCCGGCATCGTGTCGGCGATGAGAGCGTGGTGCGCGCCTTCCTGCCCGGCGCCCATTACGTCGAACTCGTCACCGGCGAGGGCGATACGCGCAAGGCCGTGGCCATGATCGCCGAGGGCAACGGGCTCTTCGAGGCCTTATGCCCGGCCGACGAGCCCTACCGGCTGCGCGTGTCCTGGCCGGACGGCATCATCGAGGCGGCCGATCCCTATGCCTTCGGCCTGCTGCTTTCCGAGGAGGATATCTATCTCTTCGCCGAAGGCCGGCATTTCGACCTCTCGACCCGCCTCGGCGCCAATCCCCGTGTCTTCGACGGTATCGAGGGCGTGCTCTTCGCCGTCTGGGCGCCGAATGCCTCGCATATCTCCGTCGTCGGCGACTTCAACGGCTGGGACGCCCGCCATCACCCGATGCGCCGGCGCCTCGGCCCGGGCATCTGGGAGCTGTTCGTCCCCGGCATCGGCCCCGGCGCGGTCTACAAATATGCGATCGCCGGCCCGCATGGCGAGCCCCTGTCCTGGAAGGCCGACCCGCTCGGCCGCCGGCAGGAGGAGCCGCCACGCACCGGCTCGATCGTCGCCGCCGCGCCGGACTTCGCCTGGAGCGATGCCGAATGGCTGGCGCGGCGCGAGCGCGCTAACCCGGTCAACGAGCCGATGGCGGCCTATGAGGTCCATGTCGGCTCATGGCTGCGCAGCGAATGGGGCCAGATGGGCAGCTGGGACGAGGCGAGCGAGCGCCTGATCCCCTATCTCCGGTACATGGGTTTCAGCCATGTCGAGCTGATGCCGATCACCGAGCATCCTTTCGGCGGCTCCTGGGGCTACCAGCCGCTCGGCCTCTTCGCGCCGACCGCGCGGCTCGGCCCGCCCGAGGCTTTCGCCCGCTTCGTCGATCGCTGCCATGCCGCCGGCATCGGCGTCATCCTCGACTGGGTGCCGGCGCATTTCCCCTCGGACGACCACGGTCTCGCCCGTTTCGACGGCACCGCCCTCTACGAGCACGAAGACCCGCGCCAGGGTTTTCACCGCGACTGGAACACGCTGATCTACAATGTCGGCCGGCGCGAGGTGCGCGGCTTCCTAATCGCCTCGGCGCTATGGTGGGTCGAGACCTTCCATCTCGACGGGCTGCGCGTCGATGCCGTCGCCTCGATGCTCTACCGCGACTACAGCCGCGAGCCCGGCGAATGGGTGCCCAACCAGTATGGCGGGCGCGAGAATCTCGAAGCGGTCTCGTTTTTCCAGGAGCTGAACACTCTGGTCGGCGGGCGCGGGCGCGGCGCCGTTACCATCGCCGAGGAATCGACCGCCTGGCCGGGCGTCACCACCCCGGTCCACCTGGGCGGGCTCGGCTTCCATTTCAAATGGAACATGGGCTGGATGCACGACACGCTGCGCTATTTCGCGCGTGACCCGATCCATCGCGGCCACCATGGCGACGATGTCACCTTCGGACTGATCTACGCCTTCTCGGAGAATTTCGTACTGCCGATCTCGCATGACGAGGTCGTGCACGGCAAAGGCTCGCTGCTGGCGCGCATGCCGGGCGACGACTGGCAGCGCTTCGCCAATCTGCGCCTGTGCCTCGCGCTGATGTGGAGCCATCCCGGCAAGAAGCTTTTGTTCATGGGCTGCGAGTTCGGCGCCGAGCAGGAATGGAATGTCGATGCCCCCTTCCCCTGGCCGGATGACGGCGACACCCGCCGGCGCGGCGCCATGCAGCTCGTCCGCGATCTCAACGCGCTCTACCGCGCGACGCCGGCGCTCTACCGGCTCGACCATGAGCCGGAAGGCTTCGGCTGGGTCATCGCCGACGACAACGCCAATTCCGTCTTCGCCTTCACCCGCTCGGCCGGCGACGGCAAACCGCCGCTCATGGTCGTCGCCAACATGACGCCGGTGCCGCGCCACGACTATCGCATCGGCGTTCCCGCCACCGGCCTCTGGCGCGAGCGGCTGAACAGCGACGCGGACATCTATGCCGGCTCGGGCCTGGGCAATGGCGGGCAGGCGCGTGCGCAAGCGATCCCCGCCCACGGCCAGCGGCAATCGCTCTCGCTGACCCTGCCGCCGCTGGCGCTGATCGTGCTGGAGCATGGAAGTGCCGGCGGCTAGTGGTGGCTGGATTTCTCATGGCGGCCCGGTTCCGATGACAGACCTCGTGTGGAGCGCACGATGAGCGACGACATCCTGCGCCAGCTTGCAACCCGCGCCGGCATCGCGCCTGAATGGACGGACCAGACCGGCGCGCAGCGTCAGGTTTCACCCGAGAGTCTGCGCGCCATCCTCGCCGCGCTCGGCCTGCCGGCCGACAATGACGAAGCCTTGCGCAATTCGCTTTCGCTCGCCGAGGGCGGGTCCATGGGCCTGGGCTCCCGCTTCACCACCGCGCGCATCGGCCAGCCGGTCGGCCTGCCGCTCAGGGGCGAGCCGGGACAATCCGTCGAGGTGACGCTCGAAAGCGGGGCTCGCCGCGTCGTGACGACGATCGAAGGCTATGAGGGCGCCCTGACGCTGCCGCCCTTCGACGAACCCGGCTACCACACCGTGCACGCCGCTGAGGGCGACTTCACCGTCGCGACCGCGCCGGAACGCTGCATCACCTTCGCCGATTTGAACGATGGCAGACCGGGCTGGGGCCTCGCCGCGCAGATCTATTCCCTGCGCAGCGCGGAGGATGGCGGCATCGGCCATTTCGGCGGCGTCGCCGCGCTCGGCCGCACTGCTGCGGCCCGCGGGGCCGATGCGCTGGCGATCAGCCCCGTCCACGCTCTCTATGGCGCCCTGCCCGCTCTGTTCAGCCCCTATTCGCCCTCGACGCGGCTGTTCTACAACCCGCTCCATGCCGACCCGGCCGCTGCGCTGCCGGACGCACTCATCCGGGACGTCATCGCGCGACAAGGGCTGACGGAGGAGATGGCTCGCCTCTCCGCCCTGCCGCAGATCGACTGGCTTTCCGCCACGCCGGCCCGGCAGAGACTGCTGCGCGCCCTGTTCGACGCCTTGCGCGATCCCGCTGCAAGCGGAACCGAGGCTGCTCGCGCCGATTTCGAGCGCCATCTCGCCGAGGCCTCTCCGCTGCTGCGCGGCCACGCGATCTTCGAGGCGCTGCATGCCATCGAATTGACGCGCGATCCGACCGTCAAAAGCTGGCGCGAATGGCAGCCCGCCTATCGGCACCCCGACAACCCCGAGGTTGCGGCCTTCGCGGCCGAGCATGCCGACGAGATCGCCTATCAGGTCTTCCTGCAATGGCTCACCGGCCGCTCCTATGGAGAAGCGCAGCGCGCCTGCCGCGAGGCCGGCATGAAGGTGGGGCTGATCGCCGATCTCGCCATCGGCATGGACGGTGCCGGCAGCCATGCCTGGAGCCGACCGGACGACATCCTGCATGGGCTCAGCATCGGCGCCCCGCCCGACTACTACGCCGCAGAGGGGCAGAACTGGGCGCTGACGACCTTCTCGCCGCGCGGCCTCGCCGCCACCGGCTATGCGCCCTTCATCGAGACGCTGCGGGCGAGCCTGTGCTATGTCGGCGGCATCCGCATCGACCATGTCATGGGGATGAGCCGGCTCTGGCTGGTGCCGGAGGGCGCGAGCGCGCTGGAAGGCGCCTATGTCGGCTTTCCCTCCGAGACGCTGTTCCGGCTGATCGCGCTCGAATCCTGGCGCCACCGCGCCATCGTCATCGGCGAGGATCTCGGCACGCTGCCCTATGGCTTCCGCGATTACCTGCACGAGCAGGGAGTCGCGGGCCTGCGCGTGCTGCGCTTCGAGCGCACCGATCACGGCTATGTCCCGCCGCGGGAATGGGACGCCGGCGCGGTCGCGCTGACCAGCACCCACGACCTCGTGCCGACCGCCGGCTGGTGGGCCGGCTCCGACATCGACCCGGTCGATGACGGCATCGACCATCAGGGCATCCGCGCCTGGGATCGCGGCCTGCTCTGGGGTTCGTTCCAGAATGCCGGCCTCGTCGAGGGCGAGCGGCCGGAGCCGGACAACACCGACCCGGTCGTCGACGCCGCGATCCGCTACGTCGCCGCCACACCCTGCACGCTGAAGATCCTGCCGATGGAAGACGCGCTCGGCATCAGGACCCAGCCCAACGTGCCCGGCACCATCACCGAAAAGCCGAACTGGCGGCATCGGCTGGAAGGCGATGCGGATGCTTTGCTGGATGACGCGAAGGTGCGGCAGCGGCTGGCCTATCTCGGGCCGGAGCGCGGGGACGCCTGATAGCCCCGCACGCGCTGCCGCCTGAGGCGCGGGAGCCCTCTCCCGAGTGGGAGAGGGTTGGGTGAGGGCCTGCCGTAGCAGCAGTAAAGCGAGCGATATCCGCTGCGTGAGGCGAGGCATCCTCACGCATGATTGCAGCGGCGGTCCCTCACCCCTGCCCCTCTCCCACTCGGGAGAGGGGTTTCCCGCGCCCTTGCTGGCAAACTCTCAAGCAGCCGCCCGCCCCTCGACGATCTCCGCGATCGCCTCCAGCATCCGCGTGTCGTCACCGGCGAGGCCCTCCATCGCCGCCATGCGCTGGATCACCGTCGCGGCGATCGCCTCCTCCACCGTATCCTCGGCATAGGCGTAGAAGATCGTCGCGTGCTGGCCGTCGCGGTGGCAGCGCCCCTCGATCTGCTGGAGCTGGATCGCGCTGTGGCGCATGTCGTGGATCACCAGCGCCCGCTCGCGCTCGCCGCCCGGCATCTCGCCGCGATGCAGCGAGATCGACTCGGTCACGGTGAAGATTACCGCGTCGAGCTGCCCGGTCTGGAAGGCGATGCGGGTCTCCTCGTTCTGCGCGCCGGAATGCTCGCCATTGATTTCACCGACACGCCAGCCGCGCCCGCGCAAGGTTTCCGCGAGCATCGCGCTGGTCTCGAGGAAAGCGACGGAGATCGCGACCTGCTCGTCGTTCCCCAGCAAATCCTCGCAGAAATCGGCCGTGCCGGCGATGCGCAGCAGGCTTCCCTTCTGACGGAAGCGCAGATCGGCCGCCCAGCCCTGCGGCTTGCGCGTCGAACCGCCGGCCAGGCCGAGCTCCTTGCGGAACTCACGCCAGGTCGCCTCGTAAAGCTTGCGGGACGGCGCATCCAGCGCGACCGGCGCAAGCTCCCGCTGCACCTCCGGCCAACCGGCGATCTCCTCGGGCCGGCGGCGCAGGCCGATGGCGTTCGCGCCGCGATAGAGCAGATCGGCCATCACCTTGCGGTCGGTCTCGTTCGGCTCCCAGCTCCAGTTCTTCCAGCGCCCCTTGGCCCGGCCGATCTTCAATCGCTTCATCAGCGCGCGGAAACCATCGAGATCGGCTGATGGCATGCCCGCGGCCTTCGCCAGCAGGCCCGCGAGATAGGACAGCTCGTGCGGCGACTGGCCGGCGGTCGCGCTCATATAGATCGTGAAATCGGCGGCTGCCGCCATCTGCCGGCAGACCAGCCCTTGCTGCGAATACGGGTTGCGGATGCGGTGTGCCTCGTCGATCACCACGAGCGGCCAGATGCGCTTGGGCGTGCCAAGCTTCGCCAGCTCATTGTTCTTGGCGCGGGTCGAGCGCTTCTTCGAGTCCGCCGGCGGGGCGAGCAGCGACTTCGTCTTCTCGAAATTCATCAGCGTCACCCGCTTCGCCGGCAGGCCGGACAGCGCGATGGTGCGCCGCCATTGCGGGATCGCGCCCTTGGGACAGATCACCAGGATCTCCTCCTCCGGCATGGCCGAGAGCGCGAGCCAGGCCGAGAGCGTCTTGCCGAGGCCGGTGAGGTCGCCGAGCAGGAAGCCGGCCGCCCCCTTCGCCCGTGCGGCCAGGATGGCGTCGCGCGCGACGAGCTGATGCGGATGGGGGATGAAGGTCATGGGCGACGAAGCGTGGTTCCGGCAGACGGCGCCACAGATACCCTGATCGTCCGGCATGGCGCATCCCGCTCTCTTGGCACTGGCGAAAGCCGGCGTCCACCGGCACTGTGCCGGCCTCGAATCCGGGAGAGGACCGACGATGACCCGCGCGCAGGCGATTGCGAAAGCTCAGGACTATTTCGATTCAGGCCGCATGAAGAGCGACCTCGCACGCCTCGTCGCGATGCCCAGCGAAAGCCAGAACCCCGATCGCGCGCCCGTCCTCTCCGAATATCTCGATCTGGAGATGCGCCCGCTGCTGGAGAAGCTCGGCTTCGCCTGCCGCATCCTGACCCATCCCAAGGCCAAGGGCCCCTTCCTCTATGCCGAGCGCATCGAGGACCCTGCCCTGCCAACCATCCTCGGCTACGGCCATGGCGACGTCATCCGCGGCCTCGACGCGCAATGGAGCGAAGGCCTCTCACCCTGGAAGCTCGTCGAGAAGAACGGCCGCTGGTACGGCCGCGGCGTCGTCGACAACAAGGGCCAGCACCTCATCAACCTGAACGGCCTGCGCACCGTGCTGGAGACGCGCGGCAAGCTCGGCTTCAACGCCAAATATCTGATCGAGATGGGCGAGGAATCGGGCTCGCCCGGCCTGCGCGAGCTCTGCGCCGACGAGGCCGAGCTGCTCAAGGCCGATATCCTGATCGCCTCGGACGGGCCGCGCCTCAATGCCGAGCGCCCGACGGTGTTCTTGGGCGCCCGCGGCGTCATCACCTTCGACCTGCAGATCAAGGCCCGCGATGCCGGCCACCATTCCGGCAACTGGGGCGGGCTGCTGTCCGATCCGGCGATCCAGCTCGCCCATGCCATCGCCTCGGTCACCTCGCCCACCGGCCAGATCCGCATCCATGAATGGGTGCCGAAGGAGTTGCCCGCCGCGGTGCGCCGCGCGGTCGCCGATTGCGAGGTCGATGGCGGCCCCGACGGCCCGCAGATCGATCCGAACTGGGGCGAGGCCGGCCTCACGCCCGCCGAACAGGTCTTCGGCTGGTGCTCCTTCGATGTGCTCGCGATGAAGTCCGGCGTGCCGGAAACGCCGGTCAACGCCGTCCCGCCGAGCGCCTGGGCCCGCTGCGGCCTGCGCTTCGTCGTCGGCATCGACCCGCATGACGTCGTTCCGGCGCTGCGCCGTCATCTCGACCGCCACGGCTTCCCGATGGTCGAGATCGTCACGCCCGGCACGGAGCGCTTCGGCGCGACGCGGCTCGATCCGGACGACGCCTGGGTGCAGTTCACCATCGATTCGATCGCGAAGAGCACGGGCAAGAAGCCGGCGCTGCTGCCCAATCTCGGCGGTTCCCTGCCCAACGACATCTTCGCCGAGGTCCTGAAATTGCGCACGATCTGGGTGCCGCATTCCTATCCCGGCTGCCAGCAGCACGCCCCGGACGAGCACCTGCCCGTCACTATTGCCCGCGAGGGGCTGACCGCCATGGCCGGGCTCTACTGGGACATCGGCTCGGGCGAGGCGCCAGCGCTCTAAGATCTGCCGAGCTTCAGGGAAATGCACCGACATTCCCGGCCAACCATCCTCGGGCCGACCTTTGGTCGGAACCGAGGAGGAGCGCCGCGGCGCCGATCCCGGATCCGTTGTCAGGCGCCGTGTTCTGTGATGGATTTCGGCCATAAGCAGCATGTCCCGCAGTGACGGCCGCCTGCAACAAGTGGCGACGGCGCCACACCTGTCATTAACGAAGTGCAAACCATGTTTTGGCGATTCTCCCTGGCACGAGATTTGTTAGCCTTGGCGAAGCACAGCGGGGATTCGACGCATGCGGTCTATGCAGTTGTCTCTGGGCGTCCTGCTCTTGGTTATGGTCGGCCTCCTCGGTTTCGAGGCCGCCAACGCGGCTGATCTCACAACTCCCCTGGCCTATGCGCCGCCAGCCGTCGGGGTCGGCCTGATCTCTGAGCTGCGTGGCGGCGTTCTCGCGCATAATCCCGCCGGACGAGAGAGCGGCAGCGCGGACGTCAATCTCGAGCTCCTCTTCGTCAAGCCGTTCCAGCCGGCCGATCCGGTGATGGCGTTCTTCGTGCCGCGCATCCATCTCGGCACCACCATCAACACCGCCGGCGATACCAGCCATGTCTATGCCGGCTTCACCTGGACCTATGACTTCACCGACAAGCTCTTCGCCGAAGCCAGCTTCGGCCTGGGCTTCCACAATGGCAAGACGAGCGACTTCGTTCCGCGGAACAGGCTCGCCCTCGGTTGCTCGCCTCTGTTTCGTGAATCCGCCTCGCTGGGCTACCGCATCAGCCAGAACTGGAGCGTCATGGCCACGGTCGAGCATTTGTCGAACGCTGGCCTCTGCAACGACAATCAGGGCATGACCAATTACGGTGTGCGCGTCGGCTACGTCTTCTGAAGATCGACCGGACGCCCCTCACTCCTGCGGCTGGCGCGGATCGCGCCCTGGCGGCAGGTCGACAGGCGTGGCCGGAGGAGCTTCCGGCGGCGCATTGGGCGGCAGCTCCGGCGGCGGCTCGGTCGGGATGCCCTGCGGCTCCGCATCGGGCGGAACCTCGACTGGCGGTGCCGGCGGCACCTGGCCCGGCGTCAATGGCGGCGCCTCCGGCGGCGGCTCGGGAACGGCTGGAGTGTTACCGGGCCCAGCAGCGAGCCCATGAGCAGATATCGTCATGTGTGATCGACCTTCCTGGAAAAGGAACGTCGCAATCGCGCAAAGGTTCGTCCGCCGCCGGCCGGCAAGCCGAGACAGCCCCCTATCGCCCGCGCAGGCACGCCGGAATGGAAGCTCCTAATCCGCCTTCGGGCCGTCGTCCCGTAGCTCTTTCGGCGGCGGCGGTCGTCCGGCGACCCAGCGCTCCACCGAATGGTCGAGGAAGAGCAGGACCAGCGCCAGCACCGTCGCGGCTCCGGCGACCTGCCAATGCCCGAGTCCGGCCGCGCAGCCCAGCGCCGCCGTGACCCAGATCGCGGCCGCCGTCGTCAGTCCGTGCGGCATCAGGTCGTTGTTGCGGCGGATGATCAGCCCGGCCCCGAGAAAACCAATCCCGGTCAGGACGCCCTGAACGATACGGCTTGCCGCGTCGGGATGCAGCGTCTCGCTGAACAGGCTGGAAACCGCTGCGGTCCCCAGCCCGACGAGGCCGAAGGTCCGGATGCCGACATTCTTGTGCCGCACCGTCCGCTGCCAGCCGATGACGAGGCCGGCGGCCATGCCGATCACCAATCGAAGAAGCTGTTCCGCTTCCACCGCCGCCCCCATCCGCTCGCTGCCCGATCCCGGCCGATCCACCATGAGCCGGAGGCTGCCCTCCGGTCCAGTGGCACAATGGGCTCGCCCCCGGTTTCCGAGGGTTCCGGGACGGTGAAGCGGAAGCGCGAATGTCGCGCGACGACATGAACCGCGCGAAGATTTCGCAGGCTCGCCTCATCCCCCGGCCCGCCGCAAGGCGCAGTGCCTTCCGGAGTTCAGGCTTTTGATTTTTCAGGAAAATCCGTGGTGGGTGATGTAGGGCTCGAACCTACGACCCGCTGATTAAGAGTCAGCTGCTCTACCAACTGAGCTAATCACCCATACGCCACGAAGCGTCGCCGTCGCGGCGGTGATGGCCGCGTCAGGCAGGGGGCGTGTAGCAAAGGCCCCCCGCCCTGTCCACCCATCCATGACAGAAATTTTGCAGGCCCGCCGAATTTCTGCGACGTGCCTGTGAATTGTCACGCCGCGCGGCGGTTGAGCAGGTGATAGAGCGCGATCGCGCCGAAGGTCGCCGTGCCGATGCCGCCGAGCTCGTAGCCGAAGATCGGCAGCTTGAGGTCGCCCGCGCCGAGGATCAGAGCCGTCGCGACGGTGATCAGGTTCTTCGGCTCGGAGAAATCGACCTTGTTCTCGACCCAGATCCGGCCCGCCGTGGCGGCGATCAGGCCGAAGACCACGACCGCGAGCCCGCCCAGCACCGCGACGGGGATCGTCCCGATCACCGCACCGAACTTGGGCGAGAAGCCGAGCAGGATCGCGATGATGCCGGCCGCGACAAAGACCAGCGTCGAATAGACCCGCGTCACCGCCATCACGCCCATGTTCTCGGCATAGGTGGTGACACCGGTGCCGCCGCCGGCGCCCGCGATCACGGTGCCAAGCCCGTCGGCGATGAAGCCGCGGCCGATCAGATGGTCGAAATTGCGCCCGGTCATCACCGAGATGCCTTTGATATGGCCGAGATTCTCCGCGACCAGGATGATCGCGACCGGCACGATCAGCGCCATCGCCTTGGTGTCGAAAACCGGCGCCACGAAATGCGGCAGTCCGAACCAGGCGGCCGCGCCGATCTTGCCGAAATCGATCGCCGGCGCGCCGAAGCTCGGCGCGGTCAGCGCGTAGAGGATATAGGCGGCAAGCCCGCCGATCAGCACCGGCAGGCGCTGCGCCAGGCCGCGCCCATAGACCGCGACCAGCGCCACCGCGACGACGGTGAAGAGCGCGATCCACTTGGTATAGGGGCTGGCCGAGATCATGCCGATCGCGACCGAGGTCAGGTTGAGGCCGATCGCGGCGACGACGGCGCCGGTCACCACCGGCGGCAGCAGCGTCTCGATCCAGCGCGTGCCCACCGCCTGCACGATAGCGCCGATCACCGCATAGACCACGCCGCAGGCGATGATGCCGCCGAGCGCCACGCCGATATTCGGATTGGGGCCGGTGCCGGCATAGCCCGTCGCCGCGAGGACGACGCCGATGAAAGCGAAGGAGGAGCCGAGATAGCTCGGCAACTGCCCGCGGGTGATGACGAAGAACAGCAGCGTCGCGATGCCGGAGAAGAAGATCGCGACATTGGGGTCGAAGCCCATCAGCAACGGCGCGAGCACGGTCGAGCCGAACATGGCGACGACATGCTGCAGGCCGGCGACGACGGTTTGTCCCGCCGGCAGCCGCTCATCGGGCAGCACGGCGCCCGAGGTCTTCAAGGTCCAGTTCGGAAAATAGCCCATCGCCATCGCTCCCCCAAAAGATCGCGTCGTGCTCGCGCGAACCCATGCGAGTACGATCAAACGTGATCGTTACCAGGAAGCCTGGAGCGTCGCTCCAGGTCGCCGGGGAGCGACCGCACCGGAAGAGCAGATGAAGGCAAGAGCGGGGCCGGCGCCAGATGGCGCCGGCGTCATCCACCGGAATCAGGAGAAATCGGCCGTCATACCCCGGGTTTGACCCGGCAATCCCCTCCCCCTTTGCGGGAGAGAGTCAGGGTGAGGGGTCTCGCGACGCCGATCGCGAGCCGAACACCGCAGCTTTCGGACCTGCGCGCCCCCTCATCCGGCCCTGCGGGCCACCTTCTCCCGCAAGGGGAGAAGGGATTGCGCCTTACTCTGCCGCCTGTGCGTGCAGGCGCCCGCCCCGCGCGATCAGCTTGTTGAGCGCCACCAGATAGGCCTTGGCCGAAGCGACCAGCGTATCCGGATCGGCGCCACGGCCGGTGACCGACGAGCCGTCGCGCGAGAGCCGCACCGTCACCTCGGCCAGCGCATCGGTGCCCTCGGTCACGGCATGGACGTCGTAGAGCTCCAGCGCCACCTCATGCGGCACGATCGCCTTGATCGCATTGAAGATGGCGTCGATCGGCCCGTTGCCCTCGACCTCCTCGGTAACGTGACGCCCCTCGACATCCAGCTTCATGGTGGCGCGCTGCGGGCCGCGCGTGCCGGCGATCACCGTCAGCGATTCCAGCTTGATCCGGTCATGAGCGGTCGCGATGTTCTCGTCGACCAGCGCCTCGATATCCTCGTCGTAGACATGCTTCTTGCGGTCGGCCAGCGCCTTGAAGCGGGTGAAGGCGTCCTCGAGCTGGTTGTCGCCCAGCTCGTAACCCATCTCCTTCAGCTTGGAGCGGAAGGCGGCGCGGCCGGAATGCTTGCCCATCACCAGCGAGGTCTTGGTCACGCCGACCGAGGCCGGCGTCATGATCTCGTAGGTGGTGTTGTTCTTCAGCATGCCGTCCTGGTGGATGCCGCTCTCATGCGCGAAGGCGTTCCGGCCGACGATCGCCTTGTTGTACTGCACCGGGAAGGAGCAGGCCCCGGAGACCGCCTTCGAGACGCGCATCAGCTGCGTCGCGTCGATCCCGGTCTCGTAGGGCAGCACATCGCCGCGTACGCGCAGCGCCATCACGATCTCTTCCAGCGCCGCATTGCCGGCGCGCTCGCCGATGCCGTTGATGGTGCATTCGACCTGCCTTGCGCCGCCCTCGATCGCCGCCAGCGAATTGGCGACCGCGAGGCCCAGATCATTGTGGCAATGGGCCGAGAAGATCGCCTTGTCGGCATTCGGGACGCGCTCGCGGACCGACTTGAACATGGCGCGGTATTCGTCGGGCGTGGCATAGCCGACCGTGTCGGGCAGGTTGATCGTGGTCGCGCCGGCCTTGATCGCGGTCTCGACTGCGCGGCAGAGATAATCGATCGGCGTGCGCGTGGCATCCATGCCGGACCACTCGACATCCTCGACCAGGTTGCGGGCCTGCGTCACCGTCGCGGTGATGATGTCCAGCACTTCCTGCTGGCTCTTGCGCATCTGGTATTCCAGATGGATCGGCGAGACCGAGACGAAGGTGTGGATGCGCGGCTTCGCGGCATGGCGCACCGCTTCGCCGGCGCGGGCGATATCGGCGCTGATCGCGCGGGCGAGGCCGGCAACCGTGGCGCGCTTCAGCCGACGCGCGATCTCCGAGACGGCCTCGAAATCGCCTTCCGAGGCGATCGGGAAGCCGGCCTCGATGATGTCCACGCCCATGATGTCGAGAGCATCGGCGACCTCCAGCTTCTCCTCGAAGGTCATGGTGGCGCCCGGGCACTGCTCACCGTCGCGCAAGGTGGTGTCGAAAATCAGCACGCGCTCTTTCGAGGAGCCGCCGGTCTGGGTCGGGTTCGTCATGGTCTGCTTCCGGTGTCGGTGCGCCGCTGCGGTCGATGAGGGCGCGGGGTTTCTATTGGCGGTTCTCGTCAATCCCCTGAGCGCCCAGGCAGCATGCCCGGCCGGCCCTCAGGGGCGGCTAAGGAGAAGAAGGCCAAGAAGCGAGAGCGGAGCGCGAGCGCACATGCCGACGATCTGCGCAGCGGCGCAGTCCTTCGTCAGGTCATGGCGGGCGGTCGAGACCACGGGCGTTCCTCAAATCGACGGGACAGGATGTAACCGAAAGAACCGCCCGAGCGCAAGCATGTGTCTCATGCCTCGCAGGACAAATGACAGAGGCCCTCTGTGGATTATGCTGCCGTTGCGCGATTCGGCCGGCGGTCGCGCCGCGCTGGAGACCCGGCCTCGCGCTGCCGGAGACCCGCGCCCATGATGCGCTACGACCGCCCCGCCATCGGGCTCGCCTTCTGCCTCACCGGCCTTGCCGGCTTCGTCGACGCGCTCGGCTTCCTCAGTCTCGGCGGCTTCTTCGTCTCTTTCATGAGCGGCAACACGACCCGCTTCGCGATCGAGCTCGCGGGGCGCCATGCCGGTGGCATCGCGCTGGCGGCGATGATCCTCGGGCTCTTCGTCGGCGGCGTCATCTGCGGCTCGCTCGCCGGGCATTTCGGGCATCGACGGCGCAAGGCGTCGGTGCTGGCCTTCGTGACCCTCGCCCTCCTGATCTCGGCCTCGCTCGACAGGTTGGGCCTGAGCATGGCCGGAGCCGGCGTCCTGGCGCTGGCCATGGGCGCCGAGAACGGCGTCTTCCAGCGCGACGGCGAGGTCTCGATCGGGCTGACCTACATGACCGGCACGCTGGTGAAGATGGGCCAGCGCATCGCCGGCGCCCTGCTCGGCGGGCCGAAGCTCGCCTTCCTGCGCCATTTCATCCTCTGGCTCGGCCTGCTCGGCGGCGCGATCATGGGCGCCGTGGCCCATGGCCGGATCGGGCTGGACGCGATCTGGCTCGCGGCGGCGGCCGCGGCGGTCTTCACCGTGCTGGCCCTCTTCATCCCCGAACACGACTAGATTTTGGGCCAGGCGGAGCCGCTGCCCTTCTTTCCCGAAGATTGGAGCAATGCTAAGCTGCCCCAACGTCACCTATGCCGGGAGGTTGACGGGACCGGACGGGCGAAGTCCGGTCGGGCGACCGGTTCGAGCGCTGGGGACAGTCATGCGGCAAGCGATCTTGGGCGCGCTCACCCTCTTTGCCCTCGCGGTGCCGGCGGCCCTCACCGCGCAGACGGCCCCATCGCAGGAGAAGCTGAGGCGCGGCGAATACCTCGCGAACATCATGGATTGCGCCGGCTGCCACACGCCCGGCATCTTTCTCGGCAAGCCCGACATGCAACGGCGGCTGGCGGGATCGGAGGTCGGCTTTCACATTCCGGGCCTCGGCACCTTCTTTCCGCCCAATCTCACATCCGACCATGAGACGGGGCTGGGCTCCTGGTCGGAGGCCGACATCGTCAAGGCCGTCCGCCTGGGAACCCGGCCCGACGGCCGCATCCTCGCTCCCGCCATGCCCTACAAGGCCTATGGCAAGCTGAACGATGCCGACGCTTTCGCGCTCGCTGCCTATCTCAAGAGCCTGAAGCCCATCGCGAACCGGGTCCCGGCGATCGTCGGCCCCGACGAAAAGGCGACCGCTCCCCGCCTCTCCGTCGTCATGCCGCAATAGAGAGCGGGTCGAGCGGCCGCGCGATTTCACTGATCGCGAGAATCAGACATCGTCGGCCCGACTTGCATCTGCGGAGTTTTCCGATGCGCCATCTGCCTGTTCTTGCATTCTCCGCCATCCTGCTGTCGGCCTGCCAGACGGCTTCCGTCGCGACACCGCCCGCCCCGCCGCCTGAACAGGCAGCGCCGGGCGTGACGCCCTCGACCTTCCATATGCCGACTGGCAGCGGCTGCGCCGGCGAGATCGCCCGCTTCCAGGCCGTGCTCGACAACGACGTCGCCATCGGCCACACGACGAAGAGCGTGCATGATCGCGCCAGCGCCGATCTCAGCCGCGCCAGCGCGACCTGTTCCGCCGGGAACGAGGGAGCAGCCCTGGGCCAGCTCCACGCGACCAAGACGAAATTCGGCTATCCGGGTTGAGTCGCAAAACCTCCGCCGTCATGCTCGTCCTTGTGGCGAGCATCCACGTCTTGAACGCAACGCTCGACCAGCGAAGACGTGGATGGTCGGGACAAGCCCGACCATGACGAAATGCGTTGTTTACGCCGCCAGCCCCCGCTTCTCCAGCAGCGCATCCGGCGTCGGCAGCCGGCCGCGGAAGAGCGTGTAGGCCTCTGCCGCATCGCGCGTATCGCCGGCCGAATAGATGTAGCGCTTCAGTTTCTCGGCCACCGCCGGAGAGAACACGTCGCCGGTCTCGATAAAGGCGTTGAAGGCGTCGGCATCCATCACCTCCGACCAGAGATAGCTGTAATAGCCGGCCGAATAGCCGTCGCCCGAGAAGACATGGGTGAAATGCGGCGTGCGGTGCCGCATGGTGATCTCGGCCGGCATGCCGATCCTGGCAAGTTCCTCCGCCTCGAAAGCCAGCGGATCGACCTCGGCCGGGGCCTCCAGCGAATGGAAGGCGAGATCGACCAGCGCCGAGGAGGTGTACTCCACGGTGGAGAACCCTTGATTGAAGGTCTGGGCCTTCTCGATCTTCTCGATCAGCGCCTCCGGGATCGGCTCGCCCGTCTCGGCATGCAGGCAATAGTTCCGCATCACCTCGCGCGTCAGGAACCAGTGCTCGTAGAGCTGCGAGGGCAGCTCCACGAAATCGCGCGCGACCGATGTGCCGGCGAGCGAGCCATAGGTCACGTCCGAGAGCAGGCCGTGCAGCGCGTGGCCGAACTCGTGGAAGAGCGTGCGGGCGTCGTCGAGCGAAAGCAGCGCGGGCTCGCCCTCCGCCGGCTTCGCGAAATTGCAGACATTGACGATGATCGGCCGGGTTTCGCCATCGAGCTTGCGCTGGCCGCGGAAGGCGCTCATCCAGGCGCCGGAGCGCTTCGAGGCACGCGCGAAATAATCGCCGACGAACAGGCCGATATGGCGCCCGCTCGCCGTCTCCGTCACCTCGAAGATGCGGACATCCGGGTGATAGCCCACAAGCTCCGGCCGCTCGGCGAAGGACAGCCCGAACAGCTTGCCGGCGACGTCGAACGCCGCCTGCCGGACGCGATCGAGCTGGAGATATGGCTTCAGCACGGCCTCATCGAGCGCATAGGTCTTCTGTCGGACCTTCTCGGCATAGTGGCGCCAGTCCCAGGGGCGGATCGGGCCGTTCTCGCCTTCGCTCTGAGCCAATGCCGCGAGTTCGGCCGCTTCGCGCGCCGCGCGCGCCTTGGCCGGCTTCCAGACCAGTTCCAGGAGCCCGCGCACATGCTCCGGCGTCTTCGCCATGGCATCGTCGAGCTTGAAATGCGCGAAGGTCGGATAGCCCAAGAGCTTCGCCTTCTCGGCCCTCAGCTTCACCATCTCGGCGACGATGGCGCGGTTGTCGCTCTCCCCGCCATTCTCGCCGCGCTTGCTCCAGGCGATGAAGGCTTCCTCGCGCAGATCACGCCGGGTCGAGAAGGTCAGGAACGGCTCGATGATCGAGCGCGACAGCGTCACCGCATGCTGGCCGGGCTTGCCTCGGTCGGCGGCCGCGCGCGCCATCGCCGCCTTGAGGAATTCCGGCAGGCCGGCGAGGCCCGCCTCGTCTTCGATCAGGAGCGCATAGGAGGATTCATCCTTCAGCACGTTCTGGCTGAACTGGGTGCCGAGCCCCGCCAGGCGCTCGTTGATCGCGGCGAGGCGCTTCTTGTCCTCGGGGTTCAGCTTGGCGCCCGAGCGGATGAAGCCCTTGTAGGTCCGCTCCAGCAGCCGCGCCTGTTCCGCATCCAGACCAAGCGCCGCGCCCTTGGCATTGACCGCATCGACGCGGGCGAAGAGCCCCTCATTCATCATGATCGCGGACCAGTGCCGCGAGGCGATCGGCGACATCTCGCGCTCGATCGCCTGGAGCGCCTCGTTCGTGTCGGCGCCGGTCAGATTGTAGAACACGCCGCCGACGCGGGAGAGCGCGCGCCCTGCCCGCTCCAGCGCCTCGATCGTGTTCTCGAAGTCGGGCGCTGCCGGATCGGCCACGATCGCCGCGATTTCGTCCTTGTGCTTGGCGAGCGCCGCATCGAAGGCCGGGCGGATATGCTCCGGCTTGATCGCGGCGAAAGGCGGCAGGCGGAACGGCGTCTCCCAGCGCGCCGCGAAAGGGTTCTCGGCCGGCAGCGGCAAGGCTTCGGGATAGGCGGTTTCGGCAGAGGTCATCGGAACACTTTCGTGAGACAGGCGCGGGTCAGTCGCCGTCGAAGATATGTGCGAGATAGCGGCGCATGAAGGGCGGCATGTCGTGCTTTTCGGCCTCCGCGAGATCGCGCACGACGACGATGTCGGAGAGCTCCTCCTCGTCGAGCGTCTTCATGCGCTCCAGCATCAGCGCCCTCGCCGCTTCCGCCGGCAGATCGATATCCACTTCGCGCATGAAGGCGATACGGCCTTGCTCGATCACCGCCGTCCAGCCGGCGCCGACGCTCAGCTCCTCGACGCGCAATCCCGTCTCCTCGCCAAGCTCGCGCGTGACGCTGCCGGCGAGGTCGAGCGTCCCGTCGGGGCGGGCATCCTCGCGATCCGGCGTGCCGGCGGCGAAATAGACCTTGCCGGCATTGGCGGTGTGCTCCCCCATCCTGCCGCAGAGAAAGGCGCCGTCATTAGCCCTGAGCGCCGCCATGGCGAAGCCGTTGCGGATGGCGGGGCCGGGATGGCCGGCATCGCGCCAGGCCATGAAGGCCGCATAATCGGTCTCGAAATAGCTGGCCTCGAACACGCCGTCGCGGATCGCCGCACGATTCTGCAACATGACGCGCCCGTTGAACATCTCCGGCTTGCCGGCGCTGATCCTGGCCCAGTGCGCAGCGATGCTCTCGGCATTCTCGCGGGCATAGGCCCAGTCGTAGGGCTCGATCCGGGCATCGACCCGTTCGAGCCGGACGATCGTGCCGTTCTCGACGCCGTCGCTCACAACAGCACGCCCTCGCTGACCACGATGGCCGAGCCGCCGATCCGCGCCGAGACCAATGCGCCCTCACGCACGCTCAGTTCCAGCGTGATCTGCGACGGCCGGCCCATCTCGTAGCCCTGCTCGATGACGAGGCGATGATCGCCGTCCCCGGGCTTGTCGAAGGCCATGACGGCGCCGGCGAAGGCCGCGACGGCACTGCCTGTCGCCGGATCCTCGACGACACCCGCACCCGGCCAGAACATGCGGGCATGGTAGTTGTGCCCGACCTCGGCGGTCTCGCGGCAATAGACGAAGGCATTGCCGTTCGGCGTCGCAGCCATCACCCGCTCGAAAGCACCTGCGACCCGCGCCCGGGCGACCACCTCGCGGCTGGCGACGGGCACTATCGTATAGGCGACGCCGGCCGAGAAGGCGCTCGGCCGATGCGCGCCGAAACCGAGATCGGCCGGATCAAGCCCGAGCGCCTCCGCCAGTTGCGCATCCGCAACCGGCTGCTCCACCCGCTCCGGTAGGCGCGGCAAGGTAAAGACGGCATGGCCGGCATGGCTGCCCTTGACCTCGACGGCGCAGGAGACCAGCCCGACCTTCTCCTCCAGCACCAGCATATCAGCGGAGCGCCCCTCGGCCTCGTCGGAAAGCGCCAGCCAGACCGCCGTGCCGACCGTCGGATGCCCCGCAAAAGGCAATTCGCCGCCCGGCGTGAAGATGCGGATGGACGCACGATGCCCCGGCTTGTCGGGCGGCAGGACGAAGACCGTCTCCGACAGGTTGAACTCGCGTGCGATGGCCTGCATCGCCTCGGTATCCAGCCCTTCCGATTGGAGCACCACCGCCAGCGGATTGCCGGCATGGCGGCGCGTGGTGAAGACGTCGAGCGTGACGAAGCGGCGTTTCATCTGAGCATCCTTGGGATCACCCCTGGGGTATTTCGAGATCGATGGTGAGCGGGCAATGGTCGGAGGCCTTGGGACGGTCCCAGCCGACGCGCGGATAGCGGTCGGCGCAGGTCGCCAGCCGCGCCATGGAACGATCGGGCGCGCGCGGATCGAGCGGCACGCGATAAGGCAGGCCGCGCCGGATCATCTGCATCGCAGGGCGCGCATTGGCCGTCGCCAGCGCCGGCGAGAGCAGGATGCGATCGAGCGGCATATGGCTGTCGACCAGCCTGTCCTGGCTTTCCGACCAATAGCGCCGGAAATGCGTCCAGCGCTCATGCGCCGGCAGCGTCTCCATCGGATCAACAGCGAAATCGTCGAGCAGCGGCTCGATGCCGCTGTCGCCCTCGTCGACAGCCTCGGCCAGCGGCCCGAGGCCGTAACGGTAGCCGTTGAGATCGCCGAGCACGATCCAGTTCGTCTCGCGCCAGCCGCCGCCGAAGCGCTGCTGGATCAGCCACTTCACCGCCCGCGCCTCGGCGCGGCGCACCGGCAGCGTCATCTCGCGCCCGTCCTCGCGGCCATTGTTCATCGACTTGAGATGGCAGCCGAACAGGCTGAGCCGCCGCCCGTTGAAGCTGAGCTCCACCTCCAGGCAGTCGCGCGCGAAGACCTTGGCCTGCGGGCCTATGCCGAGCATGGCGAGCTCGCGGTCATGGACGCCCGCCTCGGCAAAGGTCAGGTCCTTATGCGAGCGCACCGTGACCTGGCCCTGCCCGAACAGATCGCGCCGCGCGGCGAAGCCGATGTCGATACCACGCCGGTCATTGCCGTCGATCAGCGTGAAATGGCCGTAGCGGTGATCGGCGATGCGGTGGACGTAATTGGCGAAGAAGGCCTGCAGGCTCGCCAGCGAGTCGACCTCCTGCAGCATCCAGAGATCGGCCTGCGCTTCGGCGATGGCGAGCGCCGTCATCTGGCGCTTGTCGTCCTCCAGCGCGACCGCCAGCGAGCGTTCCACGGCGTCACGCTCATCGGCGCGCGGGAAATGGAACAGCGACATCGCGGCAGCCGTCTCGGTGCGGCCGCCCGGCTCGAAGCGATGGCGCGTCAGCAGGTTCTCGACATTGAAGGTGCCGACGCGCAGCTTCATCGCGATGTGCTCAGATCGCTTCCGGCGCGAAGACCCGCGAGGGCGTGACGAACTCGTCCTGCGCCGCCACGGTGAGGATCTCGCGGGAGCCTGCCTCTTTCGTCCGCTTCAGCAGCCCGTAGATCGAGGAGGCCGCCTTGCTCAGCGCCGACGCCGCCGACTGGTCGCGCAGATAATGGGTGAAGAACAGTGCTGCGATGGCGTCGCCCGCGCCGTTGATGTTGACGTCGAGCTTCGGCGTGCGGACACGCCAGCTCCCCTTGGCGTCGGCCGCCATCATGTCGATCGAATCCGCGGGCGTCTCCTCGGTGACGAGCGATGTCACCATCACCACCTTCGGCCCGGCATCGCGCAGCGCCTCGGCGGCGCGATGGGCATCGGCGACGGTCTTGACCTCGATATCGGTCAGCAATTCCAGCTCGAACTGGTTGGGCGTGACGATGTCGGCGGCCGGCACGGCCTGCTCGCGCATGAACTCCGGAATGCCCGGCCGCACGAAGACGCCGCGGCCGACATCGCCGATCACCGGATCGCAGCAATAGAGCGCCTTGGGATTGACCGCCTTCACCCGTTCCACCGCCGAGAGGATGGCATGGCCGATATCGGCCGAGCCCATATAGCCGGAGATCACGCCGTCGCAGTTCGGCAGCACGCCACGCTCGGCAATGCCCTCCATCACCTCGTCGACCATGCCGCCATCGAAGACCCGGCCTTTCCAGCTCCCGTAGCCGGTGTGATTCGAGAACTGCACCGTGTGGATCGGCCAGACATCGACGCCGAGGCGCTGCATCGGAAAGGTCGCGGAGGCATTGCCCACATGGCCATAGGCGACATGGGACTGGATCGAGAGAATATTCATGGTCCGAAGCGGCACCCCGTTCGCGATGAGCCCGCGAACCTAACCGCTCCCGCGCGAGGCGCAAATCGAAAGCGGTGATAGGGAGGATCAGCCTGGTGCGCGGGCGAAGGAGGACGGCGTCCGCTCAGCCCGGCGCGACCACGACATAAGGGACACTGCTCGCCACGGCGGCCAGCGCGGCCGCATTGCATGCCATGCCGCCCAGATGCAACCGGCGCAGCCGGGCTCCCATGCCGGTCCCGCTGGCCTTGTCGGCCTCCCCAACCTGCCCGATCTCGACATCCATCCGCGGCAGAAACCAGCGCCGGGCCAGGATCGCAAAGGCCAGGACGCCGATGCCGATGACGAAAGTCGGCTGGCCCGCCACGGCGAGAGCCAGCGCCCCGACACCGCCGGCAATCGCCAGCATCAGGAAATAGGCATGGAACATGCCGCGCAGAAGCCGGGCGACGGGTGGGATGTCGAGGCTGAAAAACAGAAAACCCGGCGCCGCCAGCAGGAAATAGCTCATCGGAAGCATCAGGATGATTTCAGCGAAGAAGGCAGCGGCATCCGGCTTCATGCAGGCACCTCTACGTCTCTTGCCGGACGAGAATTTTCTCGCCGCATTTCACGACAATATCCGCCCGAAGCGAGCCTCAACACTATTGGGCTTTAGTCGAATGCGTGAGATCTCAGATTCATCTAAGGTCTAGTTGCAGGGATAAATTCAAATCATCACAATAATAACGTCGCATCACTCTTACATTGCAGAAATCGCAGAAGACCGACGCCGACGAAAACGAAACCGCGGCAGAAAGCGGCAAAAATCAAAACAGCGGAGGACGCCGATGAGCAGGTTCTCTTGGCACTGGTGGCCGCGCAACAAGAATAAAACCCGGGACGACACGCCGCATTCCTCCGCAGGACCGGAAGGTGGTGACCGGCGCCGATTGCTCCAGGCCTTGTCCGTCATGGCGGGCGGCGGTGCGCTGGCCGCGATACCGCGATCCGCCACAGCGAAGGATTCAAGCGAGCTGCCGCCCCCCCAAACGGGCGCTGACCGGCCGCGACCAAGCCGGCAAGTCGGTGTTCAAATCCTTCGACGTCACGCCCAAGGTGGTGGAGATCGATTCCAATCCGGGGCTGACCTTCTACGAGCTCTACATGACCGAGGGCGTGCCAGGGCTCACCGGCCTCGAACCGGACCCGATGCTCGAAGGGACGAAAGCCTTTCCCGGTCCCGGGGGCACGATGTTTCGCCTGATCTCCTATCCCCCGAGGCGGCCAGAGGGCTGGAAGCCGCCGGCCGGCGTCACCTTCGAGAGCGCGCTGCAGGAAATGTCCGACAAGGTCCCGCGCATGGGGGATCATTTCGAGCGCGGCGCGCCGGGCATGCACACATCCGACACGATCGACTACGGCGTCGTGGTTCGCGGCGAGATGACGCTGGAACTCGATGACGGGCAGAGGGTCCATCTGCGGCAAGGCGACTGCATCGTGCAGAACGGAACCCGCCATCGCTGGCGCAACCCGCTGCCGGAGCCCTGCCTCATGGCCTTCATCTCGGTGGGCGGAAAGCGCGGCTAGAGCACCGCCCCATGCCGTCATTCCAGGCTTGTCCGGAATGACGGCACAGGTCCACGCGAAACCGGGGGGCCCTACGCCCCCGAAGCCGCCTTCTTGGCGAAGCTGTCGATGAAGGTCTTCGACAGGTCGACATTGGAGTTGGTCAGTTCCGGGTCGAGCAGCTTGAGCGAATCGTACATGCTCTTCATGGCGTCCGGCGTGGCGATGCCGGTGCGCGAATAGCTCTCCTGCGAGTTCTTGACGGCGCGGACATAGAGCGGCCGGTCGCCAAGGAGATATTCCTGCGGCACGAGATCGGCGACCTCCTCCGGCTTGGCCGTCTCGAGCCATTTCAGCGCCTTCATGAAGGCGTTGACCAGCTTCTGCGTCGTGACCGGGTTCTTCTCGGCGAAATCGTTCTTGAGATAGAGCACCGCCGCCGGGTTCGAGCCGCCAAACAGCGCCTTGGTTCCCGCTTCGGTGCGGGTGTCGATCAGCACGACGATGTCGCCATCGGCCTCGAGCTTCGAGGTCACCGGGTCGAGATGCGAGATCACGTCGACCTGCTTCTGCTTGATCGCGGCCACGGCGCTGGCGCCCGCGCCGATGCCGATCATGGCGGCGTCGTCGGCCTTCAGGCCCGCCTTGACCATGGCGTATTGCGCCGTCAGCGAGGTCGAGGAGCCCGGCGCGGTGACGCCGATCTTCAGCCCCTTGAAATCGGCCGCGGACTTGACCTTGTCGGCGAGATCCTTGCGCACGGCGATGGTGATGGCGGGAAAACGGCCGAGCTCGATGACGGCGCGGATGTCCTGCCCCTTCGCCTGCATGCGGATGGTGTGCTCATAGGCGCCCGTCACGACATCGACCGAGCCACCGACGAGGGCCTGCAGCGACTTCGCGCCACCGCCGAAATCGTTGATCTCGACCTCGAGCCCCTGCTCCTTGAAGTAGCCCTTCTTCTCCGCGACCGTCAGCGGAAGATAGTAGAGCAGCGGCTTGCCGCCGACGCCGAGCGTGAGCTTCGGCTTCTCGGCCACCTGCGCGAAGGCGGCATGAGGGGCGATGCCGATGGCGGTGGAAGCGGCGAGCGCGGCCAGCGCGTCGCGGCGGGTCAGTTTCATGGCGTAACCTCCGGTTGGGAAAGGCGCTTCTGGCAGGCGCTTGGGCATGACGATAGGCGAGATGAGCCCGGGGCGGCAACTCGCCTTACGTTGTGGTCGTCGTGCTCTGCGTCGGGCGCCAGACCAGGAGCCGCCGCTCGACCAGCGTCACCAGCGCGTCGATCGCGATAACGAAGATGGCGAGGATCAGCATGCCGGCGAAGACGCCGGTGACGTCGAAGACGCTCTCCGCCTCGTGGATCTTGTAGCCGAGCCCAGCCGAGGAGCCGAGATATTCGCCGACCACCGCGCCGACCAGCGCGAAGCCGACCGAGGTGTGCAAGCTGGAGAACATCCAGGTCAGCGCCGAGGGCCAGTAGACATGCTTGAAGAGCTGGCGCTCGTTCATGCCCAGCATCCGCGCATTGGCGAGGATCGTCGGCGAGACCTCACGCACGCCCTGATAGACGTTGAAGAACACGATGAAGAAGACGAGCGTGAAGCCGAGCGCCACCTTCGACCAGATGCCGAGCCCGAACCAGAGCGCGAAGATCGGCGCCAGCACCACGCGGGGCAGCGCGTTCGCCGCCTTGATATAGGGGTCGAACACCGCCGAGAGCAGCTCGTTTCGCGCGAAAGCGAAGCCGAACAGGATGCCGGCGGCGGAGCCGATGACGAAGGCCAGCACCGTCTCGGTCAGGGTGATGCCGAGATGCCAGTAGATGCTGGGGCCGGTGAGCTCCTTGACGGTGCGGGCGAGCACCGCCCATGGCGTCGAGAAGAAGAACTGGCTCGTCTTGATGTCGCCGAACAGGCTCGTGGTGGTCATCACATGCCAGACGGCCAGGAAGACGACCATCACCAGGATCTGCAGCGAGAGGAGCTTCATCCGCTTCATGATGCGTCTCCTCCGACGAGCTCGCGCCCCTCGCCCATCGCATAGGCCTTCTGCACCTCGATCCGCAGCGACGACCAGATATCGCGATGGATCTCGTGGAAGGCCTTCTCCAGCCTGATATCCGCGATGTCGCGCGGCCGCGGCAGGTCGACCTTGTAGTCGGCGACGATCCCCGCCGCCGGCCCGGCCGACATCACCACGACGCGGTCGGAAAGCGCGATCGCCTCCTCCAGATCATGCGTCACGAACATCAGCGCCTTGCGGTCGCGCGACCAGAGGTCGAGCAGCAGATTGCCCATGATCTGCCGCGTCTGCGCGTCGAGCGGACCGAAAGGCTCGTCCATCAGCAGGATCTCGGGATTGCGGATCAGCATCTGCGCGAGGCTGACGCGCTTGCGCTGCCCGCCGGAGAGCATGTGCGGATAGCGGTCGACGAAGGTGCGAAGCCCGACACGCGCCAGCCATTCGCGGGCGCGGCTGTCCGCCTCGCGGTCGGCAATGCCCATCGGTTCCAGCGCGACCTTGACGTTCTCCAGCGCCGTCTTCCACGGCATCAGCGCGTCCTGCTGGAAGAGATAGCCGGCGCGGCGGTTGAGCCCGGCCAAGGGCTTGCCGAAGATCTCGACCTTGCCGGCCGAGGGCGCGAGCAGGCCGGCCGCCGCGTTGAGCAGGGTCGACTTGCCGCAGCCGGTCGGGCCGACGATGGAGACGAACTCGCCGGGCGCAACCTTGAGGTCGATGCCCTTCACCGCCTGGTAGCGGCCGCCATTCGCGAGATGGAAGGTGATGTCGACCTGTCCGAGCGCGACGGCCGGACCATTCGACGAAACCGGCTCTGCTCCCGCCGCAACGGCAGGCGGGCGATCCTGCAACTCCATGAAATCCGTTTCCCCGTCGGCCGGCCTGTCGCGCGGCCCATCCATTCTTCAGCGTTGTCGGAATTAATAGGCGATCGTTCGGGGAAGGCAACGTGGCCGGGGCGCTACCCGATAGCAGGCGCCCGTCCGATGGGGTCGGCCACTGCCCCTGCGGCCGCCCGTCGCTTGCATCGTTCGATCGACACGGTCATATGCCAGCGCTGCCCTCGATTGACCGGAGCCTAAGCGAACGCCATGGCCGACCTCGAACAAGCCATGAAGGCGCTCGTGGAGTTCATGCAGGTGCATCAGCAATGGGCGATTCCCATCGTCTTCGCCGTCGCCTTCGCCGAATGCGTCGCGATCCTGTCCTGGCTCGTGCCAGCCACGGTGTTCTTCACCACTTTCGGCGCCGTCGCCGGGGCCTCGGGCCTCAACCTCGTGCCGCTGGCCTTCGCGGCCTCGCTCGGCGCCGGCAGCGGCTTCTGGGTGTCCTATTGGGCGGGGCTGCTCCTGGGCCCGCGCGTCCATGACCACTGGCCCTTCAACAAGAACCCGCAATTGCTGGATCGCGGCCACGCCTTCTTCGAGCGCTGGGGCAGCCTCAGCATCGTGATCGGCCACTTCTTCGGCCCGCTGCGCGCGGTCATCGCCATCGTCGCTGGCCTCGTGAGCATGCCGTTCTGGCAGTTCCAGCTCGCGAACTGGCTCGCTTCCTTCGCCTGGGGCTTCGGGCTGCTCTACGGCGTCGGCCGGCTCAGCGAATTCCTCGCCCGCTGAAGGCGCCGGAAACCTGACTGCCGGGTGAACGCGCCATTCTGCGGCCGTTCAATTCGAAAGACGTCTATTCGCATCGTCGCATCGCGGCGCGCCACCATGGCGAGCCCGACACGGCACGCTGAACGGCCCCACGCCGTCAGCGTCGTCCGACGGAGGGACCCGGCTCCCGTTGGACGTGACGATCCGGACCGACCTAAACGAGGTCTTTGCTATGACGATGTCCCGTTTTCTGATCCCCTTCGTCGCCCTTGCCGCCATGGGCGGCCAGGCCTTCGCCCAGACGGCGACGCAGCCGGCTCCCGCGGCCAAGCCCGCCGCTCCGGTCACCGCCCCGGCAGCTCCGGCGACGCAGGCCGCGCCGTCCGCAAAGCCTGCCACTCCGGCGGCCGCGCAGCCCAGCGCCACGCAGGCCAAGAAGATCAACATCAACACGGCGACCGCGGCCGAGCTCGACACGCTGAAGGGCATCGGCGAGGCCCGCGCCAAGAAGATCATCGAGGAGCGCGGCAAGGCGAAGTTCAAGGATTTCGCCGATCTGGTGAAACGCGGCACCCTGCCCTCGAATGTCGAAGCCGAGATCAAGGACAAGGTCACCTTCTGATCCCAATCGAAATAGAAGAGCCGGCCGCTTCCGCGGCCGGCTTTTTCGTTTTGCGGCAAGCTAGTGCCCGCTCGCCTGCGCTTGCGAGGCATCCGCCTCCCGCAGCGCCTGGGCGCAGTCGTCACAGCAGACCTCGACCGTATTGCCGCCGACCGTGACCTTGATCGGGTTCTCGTCGAGCTCGCAATCGCAGGCTGCGCAGGTTCCACTCATCGCCTTCCTCCTTCTCGTTGGCCGCTCATTCGGCCGCCCTGAGAAAGACCATCCGGCCGCTTCCGGCGCTGTCGGATTCTTTAGCGATCCGCTCCGGCCGCGCTGGCGCTCCCGCGCTCAGGCCGCGCAGGACTGCGTCGACACTTTCCCCTCCCGCCAAGCCGCGGCGCTCCTCGGCACGCAGCGAGATGATCGCGGTCGGGTCGCCGAAGAAGGGGGCGGCCGTCGCGTCGCGCAGATCGCTGTCGCGCAAACCGAGATCGCGCAGATCGCGCTCGCTCATGTCGCAGAGGGTGCGATAGTCGCGGCGCGCCTGCAGCCAGTGGCCGATCCCGCCAAGAATCCGTCCGAGAATATCGGCCGCCGCGAATACGGGCTTGGCCGATCCGATGATGAAGCTGATCATGACCTGTCTCCGTCGGTTGTGATGACGGAAGAGGACACTTTCCTGCTGACAGCTGCTGTCAGAATCTTTCGCGATCCGTGACAGCCTGTGTCAGCGGAGATTGAGCGAACGCTGGAACTCCGCCGGCGTGCGACCGTAAGCCTGCCGGAAGGCGGCGCTGAAATGGCTGTGGCTGGAGAAGCCGAGCTCGAGCCCGAGCTGGGTCAGGTCATCATATTCGCCGAGCAGGTCCAGCGCCCGCCCCAGCCGCAGGCGCAGCTGATAGCGGTAGAGCGGCACCGCCTCGACCTGGGCGAAGACCTGAGTGAGGTAGACCGGCGAGACACCGACCTCGCGCGCGATCTCGGCCAGCGTCCAACGCCGGGCGAGATCGGACGCCATCACCAGCTTCGCCCGGTCAACCAGCTTGCGCCGACCGATGGACGCACCAGCGGCATGCGAGGTGCGTTCGCCCAGCGCTCGCCGCACCAGGGTCAGCGCCAGCGTCTCCGCTTCGAGCGGCTCGGCGACGCCGCGCTGCAGGCTGTATCGCAGCAGGGCCATGAGCGCCTGCGCACGCGGATCGATCCGTCGGCGTTGCGTCAGGAAGGCGACCGTGCCGGCGCGCAGCAGCTCTGCCGGCGCGAGCTCATGCAAAGTCTCTTCGCTGAGGCGCAGATCGAGGCAGGCATCGCCGCCCGGAACCGGGTGGCTGACCTGGTAGCCCTCATAGGGATTGAAGAAGAGGACCTGGTTGCTTTCCGCGACCGTGTCGTCGCGCCCGACATGGCGCACGAAGACGCCGCGATAGGGGAAAACCAGATGGGTCGCGTGAGTGCATTCCTCGTCGCTGCGGTGCCGGCATTCGCCTGAGCACACGACATCGCGCACCAGCACGATCTCGCTGTCCAGGAGCTTGCTCGCCGAAAATTGCGACACGGCCTGCCCTTCGCAACGCGGATTGGCGTCCCGAGCGTCTACAGCAGGCCCAGGACAACCATTGTCAGCAAGGTAAAAGAAGCGCCCAGAACCAGATACGCGAACTTGAACTGAAAGCCCTGGGACGCAGGCATCGATCGGATCGGTGTCATCATCGCCTCCCTCTGTTCAGCCTCGACTGTTTCGTCATGGAACATTTCTGCGGGGACGCCTGGCGCCCGCTCAGTAGGCCCACATCCCGACCGCGAACCAGCCGACAACCGCGAGCATCAGGCCCACGATCAGGACGACCAGCACGGGCCGATCGAGAAAGCCTTGTCTTGCTTCAACCGGGGTCTCGACCGCCGGATCGACATCGGAATGGACATCAGCCCGCATCGGCGGGATCGGCTGGCCACCGCTCTCCGGAATGCGCGCCTCGCGTTCCCTGACGTCGTCTTGCATCGTCGCCTCCGCTCGTTCGAGCCCTGTCAGCCGCCGATAGCGCGCGTCAGCACATTCGCCAGCAGCGTGACCACGAGAAAACTGCCCAGCAGCAGGATGAAGAGCGGATCGCCCCAAGATACGGGCTTTGCGACATCGGCGAGCCCGCGACGGGCATGGCGCCGGTGCAGCCGCTCGATCGCCCCGTGTCTCAGCTCGTCCTGATGGGTCATCGTACGCTCCTTGCGGGTATCGACTGGAACATAAACGCCCGCCGCGGAAAGCGGTTCCCATCGCGGCCCCGTCCATGCGAAACGGGCGCCCTTGCGAGCGCCCGTTCCATGCATTTTCAAGCGGTTGGAAGCGGTTCCGGACTCAGCTTCGCAGGATGACGAACCCGCTCGCGACGTCCGGCATTTGCCTCAGTTCTTGGTCTTGTCGACCAGGGCCTTGGCCTTGATCCCAAAGGTCTGGCGCCAGCCGGACCGTCGCAAAACCAAGAACCGTGGATCGGCTCAGTTCTTGGTCTTGTCGACCAGGGCCTTGGCCTTGATCCACGGCATCATGTCGCGGAGCTTGGCGCCGACTTCCTCGATCGGATGGGCGGCGTAGCGGGCACGGGTCGCCTTGAACGAGGTCTGGTTGACCTTGTTCTCGAGCATCCAGTCGCGGGTGAACTTGCCCGACTGGATGTCGGTCAGCACGCGCTTCATCTCGGCCTTGGTCTCGGCCGTGATGATGCGCGGACCGGTGACGTACTCGCCGTACTCGGCGGTGTTCGAGATCGAGTAGTTCATGTTGGCGATGCCGCCCTCATAGATGAGGTCGACGATCAGCTTCACCTCGTGGAGGCACTCGAAATAGGCCATCTCGGGAGCGTAGCCGGCCTCGGTCAGCGTCTCGTAGCCGGCCTTGATCAGCTCGACCAGGCCGCCGCAGAGCACGACCTGCTCGCCGAAGAGATCGGTCTCGCACTCTTCCTTGAAGGTGGTCTCGATGATGCCGGCGCGGCCGCCGCCATTGGCCGAGGCATAGGACAGGCCGAGGTCATGGGCGTTGCCGGTCGCGTCCTGATGGATCGCGATCAGGGTCGGCACGCCGCCGCCGCGCTGATACTCGGAACGGACGGTGTGGCCGGGGCCCTTCGGCGCGACCATCAGCACGTCGAGGTCCTTGCGCGGCTCGATCAGGTTGAAATGCACGTTGAGGCCGTGCGCGAAGAGCAGCGCAGCGCCTTCCTTCATGTTGGCGTGCAGCTCGTCGCGATAGATGTCGCCCTGCAGCTCGTCGGGGGTCAGCATCATCATGACGTCGGAGACCTTGGCGGCCTCGGACGGGGTCATCACCTTGAAGCCGGCCTCTTCCGCCTTCTTGCGGGTGGCCGAGCCGGCCTTCAGCGCGATGATGACGTCCTTGACGCCGGAATCGCGCAGGTTCAGCGCATGGGCATGGCCCTGCGAGCCGTAGCCCACGATGCAGACCTTCTTGCCCTTGATCAGGTTGATGTCGGCATCACGATCGTAATAAACGCGCATGGGTGTCTCCTTATGTCACGCGTTGGACTTGTCCCGGCCCGGCGCGCTCTGCGCCGTGCCGTAGAGGGTGAGAAACTGTTCGGCGGCGCGCTCGGCGTCGCGGGCGATCTCGGCCTTGCTGAGGGTCAGCGTATCGCCCAACAGCAGGCGCACCTGCACGTCGCGCCCAACAAGGCCGAACAGCGTGCGGAAGGCGGCCTCGGTATCGTCGAAGGCGATGAGCCCGGCCTCCCGCCCGGCATCGAGCACCGGCTTCAGGCGCTCGCCGATGGCGAAGCGGCCATTGGCCAGCACGATCGAACCGAGATTGCCGTTGCGGGCCGCCGCCTGGCTGATGCCGATGCGGTTGAGCGCGATCGAGGTCGGGCTGGAGATCACCTCGAGCCA
Source organism: Allobosea spartocytisi (assembly GCF_014764685.1). Classification (NCBI taxonomy): domain Bacteria; kingdom Pseudomonadati; phylum Pseudomonadota; class Alphaproteobacteria; order Hyphomicrobiales; family Alloboseaceae; genus Allobosea; species Allobosea spartocytisi. The sequence goes on along the minus strand of NZ_JACXWY010000004.1, from coordinate 353,040 downwards.
ATTGGTGGCGAAGCGCTTCAGGCTCTCGCGCAGGGCGCCGGCATCGAGCTTCTGGCGGTCGAAATTCCCCGCTCTCACCTTCGAGGCCTGCCATTGCACCGTCGCGGTCAGCAGCCCCTCGCGGTCGCCGAACCATTTGTAGAGCGTTTCCTTGGAGCAGCTCGCCCGGCGCGCCACCGCCGTCATGGTGAGATGGTCGCCCTTCTCCACCATCAGGCTGAGCACGGCATCGAGCACCGCCTGCTGCCTTGCGGTCAGCGTCTCGCTCTGCGTCTCGGCCGCGGGCTCGCTCATGCGGGGGAAAGGTCCAGTACCGTACGTTACGGTTCAGTCATCTAGCGCAGCCATGGATGGTGGGCAAGTCCTATTCGGGGCTGGCAGAGCGCCGGGAAAGAATTATCTCCGGATCGCCGAAAGACAGGAGAGCTTGCCCCGATGACCTTGCCCAGCGCCGCCGACATCGTTGCCTTCTGGCGTGCAGCCGGCCCGGAGAAATGGTTCGCCAAGGACGAGGCCTTCGACGCGGCGATCAGGGAGCGGTTCCTGCCGGCCCATGAGGCGGCTGCCGCCGGCACGCTCGTCGACTGGGAAGGAACGCCGGAGGGCGCCTATGCGCTTCTCATCCTGCTCGACCAGTTCCCGCGCAACCTGTTCCGCGGCAGCGCCCGCGCCTTCGCCACCGATGCGCAGGCGCTGGCCATCGCGGAACGCGCAATCGAACACGGCTTCGACCGAGGTTACCAGCCGCCTGAGCAGCGCTTCTTCTACATGCCGTTCATGCATTCGGAGGAGCTGGCCCATCAGGACCGCTGCGTTCATCTCTGCGAGGCGGCCAGCGACCCCGAAGGCGTGAAATTCGCCGAGCTCCATCGCGACATCATCCGCGACTTCGGCCGCTTTCCCCATCGCAACCCGCTGCTGGGACGCCAGACGACAGCAGACGAACGGGCTTTCCTCGACAAGGGCGGCTTCGCCGGCTGACTTCAGCCGCCCGACTGGCTCGCCATCCGCTGCAGGAAGATCGCCGCGACCGTCAGGACGAAGCCGACCCACCAGAGCGGCGAGCGCAGGCTCTTGCCGCTGCCCAGCGGCTCGGCCTGCCCCCGGCCGGTCAGGCGCAGGATCACCGGCCCGGCGAGGCAGCCGAAGCCGACGATGCCGAGGCCGAGCGCGATCAGGCTGAGCGTTTGGGGCGTCAGCGCCATGCTCACATCGCCTCGGGGCCGCGGCTCATCGCGGCGATGCCGGTGCGCGACACCTCGGTCAATCCGACCACCGTCATCATCTTGATGAAGCGCTCGATCTCCTCGGTCGAGCCGGTCAGCTCGAAGACGAAGGAGGTCAGCGAGGCATCGAGCGTGCGCGCCCCGAAGGCGGAGGCCAGCCGCATCGCCTCGACGCGGGCCTCACCCTTGCCGACGACCTTGACCAGCGCGAGCTCGCGCTCGATCGCCTCGCCCTGCGCGGTCAGGTCAACGACGCGATGCACCGGCACCAGCCGGTCGAGATGCGCCTTGATCTGGTCGATGACGTTGGCGGTGCCGGAGGTCACCACCGTGATGCGCGAGATATGCTTTTCATGCTCGGTCTCGGAGACGGTGAGGCTCTCGATATTGTAGCCACGGCCCGAGAAAAGCCCGGCAATGCGGGCAAGAACGCCCGGTTCGTTGTCGACGATCACCGCCAGCGTGTGGCGCGCGGTCGGCTGCGACTTGGGAGCGTTCGGATAATGCGTGGCCGGTTTCGACATGGGTAGACCTGCAAGGCGGGTTGAAAGGAGATTGAGTTCAGATTTCGCGAAGATTGGCGGTGGCGGGCTCGTCGACCTCGTCCTGCGCCACGACCCAGGGCTCGGCCAATGCGCCGGCCAGCCATTCCCGATAGGCCGGCAGCGCCAGCACGGCCTGCATATAGGCGGATGATACCGGGTCGACGGCGATCGCGTAGGTGTCGAGCCGCGTCACCACGGGCGCGAACATCGCATCGGCCGCCGAGAAGGCGCCATAGAGGAACGTCCCCTCCCCGCGGGCGCCGAAGCGCTCGCGCGCCTCGCGCCAGATCGCCGTGATGCGGGCCACGTCGCGGGCGACATGAGCCCCCCGGTCGCGCGCCGCGAAGCGCTTGCCGAGATTCATCGGGCAGCTGCCGCGCAATCCCTGGAAGCCGGCATGCATTTCGGCCGAGACGGAGCGGGCATGCGCGCGCGCCGCCTTGTCACGCGGCCAGATCCCGGCTTCGGGATAGGTCTCGTGCAGATAGTCGGCGATCGCCGTGCTCTCCCAGACCGCGACATCGCCATCGACCAGCGCCGGCAAGGTGCCCCCGCTGCCGGGCACCGCTGCGAAGACCGCCTCCTTGAAGCCGGGCTCGTCGAGCGGAACGAGTTGCTCCTCGAAGGCGATGCCCTTGGCGCGCAGCAGCAGCCAGGCCCTGAGCGACCAGGAGGAATAGCATTTGTTGCCGATCAGCAGTTTCATGCGGCGACGCTCTCCACTTCACCGACATAGTCGAGCGCCGCCGCGACATGCAGCGCCGTGGTGTCGAAGACCGGCACGGCGCAATCGGCCTGCGACAGCAGCAGCCCGATCTCGGTACAGCCGAGGATGACGCCGTCCGCGCCCTCCTCCCGGATCGCCCGCTCGATGACCGCGAGATAGAGCGCCTTGGAGGCCGCCTCGATGCGGCCGCGGCACAGCTCCTCGTAGATGATGCGATGGACCTCGTCCCGCTCCTGCGCCTGCGGCACCAGCGCCTCGACGCCGAAGGCCTTGAGCCGGTCGCGATAGAATGCCTGCTCCATGGTGAAGCGCGTCGCCAGCAGCAGCGGGCGCCGCGCGGAGGTCGCGCGGATCGCCTGCGCCGTCACATCCGCCAGATGCAGGAAGGGCAGCTTGGTCGCCCCCGTGATCTGGTCGGCGACCTTGTGCATGGTGTTGGTGCACAGCACGAGGCAGGAGGCACCGGCATGTTCCAGCCGCCGCGCGCTCTGGGCCAGAGCCGCGCCGGCCGCCGCCCAGTCGCCCTGCGCCTGCATCTCCGCGATACCCGCGAAGTCGAGCGAATGCAGCAGCACATCGGCCGAATGCAGCCCGCCCAAGCGAGTGCGCACGCCTTCATTGAGCAGCCGGTAGTAGACCGCCGTCGATTCCCAACTCATTCCGCCGATCAGGCCGATCGTCGCCATGGTGTTCTTCCCTTCCCCCTGCCGTCATTGCGATGAGCGTCAGCGACGAAGCAATCCAGGGGACGTGAAGCGCGGCCGCTCCTGGATTGCTTCGCTGCGCTCGCAATGACGGAGGTGTTCCCAATCAGACGAGCTGCTTGCCCTTGGCGTCGATGATCTGGCCGGTATCGCCTTCGAAATCGGGCAGGATCATCTCGTTATGCGCCTTGCCCGACGGGATCATCGGGAAGCAGTTCTCCTCCTTGGCGACATGACAGTCGAAGATCACCGGGCCGGGCGTCTCGATCATCTCCATGATCGCGGCGTCGAGTTTGGCCGGGTCGTCGCAGCGGATACCGTGGCCGCCGTAGGCTTCCGCGAGCTTCACGAAGTCCGGCAGCGACTGCGAATAGCTCTCCGAATAGCGCCCGCCATGCAGCAATTCCTGCCACTGGCGCACCATGCCCATGTACTCGTTGTTGAGGATGAAGATCTTGACCGGCAGCCGGTACTGCACCGCCGTCGACATCTCCTGCATGTTCATCAGGATCGAGGCCTCGCCGGCGACGTCGATGACGAGCGCCTTGGGGTGCTTCATCTGCACGCCGATCGCTGCCGGCAGGCCGTAGCCCATGGTGCCGAGGCCGCCCGAGGTCATCCAGCGGTTCGGCTCCTGGAAATGCAGGTACTGCGCCGCCCACATCTGGTGCTGGCCGACCTCGGTCGTGATGTAGGTATCGCGATCCTTCGTCAGCGCATGGAGGCGCTCCAGCGCATATTGCGGCTTGATGATCGTGTCGGACTGCTTGTAGGCGAGGCTCTTGCGCCCGCGCCAGCCCTCGATCTGCGTCCACCAGGCGGCAAGCGCGGTCTTGTCGATCTGCGGGCTGCTCTCGCGCCAGATCCGGACCATATCCTCCAGCACATGGGCGCAATCGCCGACGATGCCGATATCGGCCTTGACCGTCTTGTTGATCGAGGACGGGTCGATGTCGATATGGATCTTCTTCGAGCGCGGCGAGAAGCCGTCGATCCGCCCGGTGATGCGGTCGTCGAAGCGCGCGCCGATATTGATCATGACGTCGCAGTCATGCATCGCGAGATTGGCCTCGTAGGTGCCGTGCATGCCGAGCATGCCGAGCCACTGCTTGTCGGCGGCCGGGAAGGCGCCGAGCCCCATCAGCGTCGAGGTGACCGGGAAGCCGGTCAGCCGCGCCAGCTCGCGCAGCAGCGCCGAGGCGTGCGGGCCGGAATTGATGACGCCGCCGCCCGTGTAGAACACCGGCTTCTTCGCGCTGGCGATCAGCTCGATCGCCGCCTTGATCTTGGCGAGGTCGCCCTTGACCACCGGGCGGTAGGTCTTGTGCTGGTTGTCGCGCGGGCGGCTATAGGCGCCGGTCGCAAACTGGATGTCCTTCGGAATGTCGATGACGACCGGGCCCGGGCGGCCGTTCGAGGCGACATAGAAGGCCTCGTGGAGGATGCGCGGCAGGTCGTGGATGCTCTTCACCAGATAGTTGTGCTTGGTGCAGGAGCGGGTGATGCCGACCGTGTCGCATTCCTGGAAGGCGTCGGAGCCGATCAGATGGGTCGGAACCTGGCCGGTGATGACGACAACCGGGATCGAGTCGAGCAGCGCGTCGGTCAGGCCGGTGACGGCATTGGTCGCGCCGGGCCCCGAAGTGACCAACACGCAGCCGACCTTGCCCGGGCCGGAGCGGGCATAGCCCTCGGCGGCATGGACCGCGCCCTGCTCGTGGCGGACGAGCACGTGCTTGACCTTGTCCTGCTGGAAGATCGCGTCATAGATCGGGAGTACGGCGCCGCCGGGATATCCGAACAGATGCTCGACGCCCTGGTCCTGAAGCGCGCGGACGACCATCTCGGCTCCGGTCATCATCTCGCTCATAACGCTCTCCTGCGGCTTGTCTTCGGTGATGGTGGAAAACGGGCAATAAAAAAGGCCCTCGGAGGGGCCTGGGCGTGCGCTGGCGTCGGGGACGCCCGGTTGTTAAACCGGCCCCTACCAGCGCACCTCTACGAGAATAAGCTTGCGCATTGCGCTCATGATCCTTGTCGTAAGTTGCCGGACGCTAACGGAGGCCGCGAGGCCGGTCAAGCGCTAAGCGTAGGCGACAGCCCCCGGAAAAAAACGCGACGCTCATGGATGACGGCCTGCGGCCTCGGAGCAACCGCCGGCATCGGCAAGGGATATCGACAAAAGGAACATCGACTGCGCGCTCCCTGCAGCCTGCGCCCTTCGGGGTCACAGAGCCCCCTCCGAAGGTTGAAGACACCCCTTGAATGGTTGGCAACCGAATGATTGACACGATTACGCAAAAATCGCGTCCATCGCGGAACGGTTTCTCAACCTGCCTGTCTTAGCGTTGCGCCCGCTCGAACCGGGACGGCTATGTACCACGAAGTCCATACCGAAAACATCGCAGCCCGCGCCCATGCGCCCGAGATCGCGAAGCTGCTCGACCGGTTCGCGTTCCATGGTCGCAACGGCCGGCCCGTCGCCTACGAAGACTTCATCGCCGAAATCATGCCGGCCTTCGGCGAGGACCTGGTCATCCTCGAGCCGACCGATGACGGTGATTATCGCTGGATCCATTACGGCCGCGAGATCGTGCGCTATGTCGGCGGCTCGCGGCTGGGCGAGACATTGGCCGCGATGCGGCCGCAGGTCGCGACATTCACGCGCGACTGCGCCGAACGCGCGCGCTCGGAGCGCAAGCCGCTCTACACCATCCACCGTTCCAAGCCGATCACCCGCGTCGCGCTGTGGGAGCGCCTCCTGCTCCCCACCATCGCGCAGGACGGACGGGACGTGGTGGTCGCCTTCAGCCGCCCGTTGCAGTTCCGCGAGGACCTGCTCAATGCGGTGCTGGACAACTCGCCGAGCGGCATCGTCGCGCTGCGCGCCATCCGCGACGATGATGGCGGCATCGACCGCACGGTCATCGTCACGGCAAATGCACGGGCGGCCGAACTGGCCGGACGGCCCGGTGCCTGCCTGCTGGATTGCGAAGGCCGGGAGGGCCTGCCCTTCCTCAGCGACCCGACGCTCTGGCGCCGCTGCCTCCACGCGATGCAGCATCAGCGCGCCGACACCTTCGAAACCGCCTTCGCTCTTGGCGAGCGCACGACCTGGCTGAGGCTCGCGGTCGCCCCCCTCGGCGACGGGCTCCTCATGACGCTGACCGACATCACCGACCTCACCGTCGCCAACCAGACCCTGCAACTGCGCGCCGCGACGCTCGCGCTCGAGATCGGCCGGGAGCGGGCGACGCGCCGGGCCCTCTCCGAAGAGATCGGCTATCGCGAGGAACGCGAAAAGGAACTGCGGCGCCTCGCCGAGACCGATCCGCTGACCGCTCTCCTCAACCGCCGCTCCTTCACCGAGCGCGCCCATGCCGCAATGGCGACGGGTGCGAGCGAGGATGCCGACATCTCGCTCATCATCGTCGATCTCGACCATTTCAAGCAGGTCAACGACTCCCACGGCCACGCGGCGGGAGACGCCGTCATCCGTGCCTTCGCCGATATGCTGCTCGGGCTGCTGCGCGGCGAGCGTCACCTCGTCGCCCGCGTCGGCGGCGAGGAATTCGCCATTCTGCTGCGCGGCGCCGGCGGGACCGAGGCGGTGGCCAAGACGCGCCAGATCCAGGACGCGCTGGCGAGCCGCGCCTTGCCCGTTTCCGAGACGCTCGAACTCAAGGTCACTGCCAGCTACGGCATCGCGACACGCCAGTCGGAAGAGCAGCTCGCCATGCTGATGGAGCGCGCCGACCAGGCGCTCTACCGTGCCAAGAACGAGGGCCGGAACCGGATCGGCATCGCCGAGGCGAGCACGATCGCCGCCGTCGCGGCCTGAGTTCAGCGTTTCAGGCCGGCGAGCGCCGTCTCCAGCGCAGCCTCCGGCGCCACCGCCTGCCAGCCCGCCATCTGGTGCCGGAACCATGTCACCTGCCGCTTGGAATAGGCGCGCGTGTCGGCCTGCCCGCGCGCGATCGCCTCCTCCAGCGAGATTTCCCCGTCGAGATGCGCGATCAGACCCGGCACGCCATGGGCGCGCATGATCGGCAGGAGCGGATCGAGTCCCCGCTCCCGCAGCCGCGCAACCTCCTCCAGCGCGCCTGTCGCCATCATCGCCTCGAAGCGCCGGTCGATCCGGGCGCGCACATCCTCACGCGACGGGCTGACGAACAGGCGTAGCAGCGCCGTGCCGTCGAGAGGTCCCGGCTCGCGCTCGCCCTGGAAGCTCGCCAGCGAACGCCCGGTCGCCAGATGCACCTCGATGGCACGCATGATCCGCAGCCGGTCCGACGGCCGCAGCCGGTCGGCCATGAGGGGATCGAGAGCGGCAAGCTCGGCATGCAGCGCCTCGGTCGCGGCGCCCTCCGCTCGCGCTCGGAAGGCGGAGCGCACCGCCTCCGGCACGGGCGGCATCGCCGAGAAGCCCTCGGTCACCGCTTTGAAGTAGAGCCCCGTTCCCCCCACCAGGATCGGCAGCTTGCCCTGCTCCCAAAGCTGCGGCAGCAAGGCCGCGACATCCGCCGCATAGCGCATCGCCGAGTAATTCACGGCACCGTCGACATGGCCGTAGAGCCGGTGCGGCGCGAGCGCCTCCTCGGCCTCGCTCGGGCGGGCGGAGAGGATGCGCAGATCGGCATAGACCTGCATGGAATCGGCGTTGACCACGACGCCGTCCAGCCGCCGGGCGATCTCGATGGCGAGCGCGGACTTGCCGCTGGCGGTCGGACCTGCGATGAGCACCGCCCTGATCGTCTCTTCCGCCTGCGTCACCGGTCCTCACATGCTCGTCGCGACACTTGTTTCCGCCCATGGCCAGGCGCTCGTCGGCGAGGCCCTGCTCGCACACCTCGCCCGCGCAGTGCCGGGCATCCATCGCACAGCCACGCTGGACGGCGCCATCGCCGCCGATCTCTTCGCGGATGGAACCGACGCGCGCAAGCTCGAAGCCGAAATCCGGACCGCGCTGGAAGATGTGGCGATCGACGTCATCGTCCAGCCCGAAGCGAGCCGCCGCAAGGCCCTGTTCCTTGCCGACATGGATTCGACGATGATCGGCCAGGAATGCATCGACGAGCTCGCCGCCTGTGTCGGGCTGAAGGATCTCGTCTCAGCCATCACCGAGCGCGCCATGCGCGGCGAGATCGCCTTCGAGCCGGCGCTGCGCGAACGCGTCGCCTTGCTGAAGGGCGTGCCGCTGTCGGTGGTCGACGAGATCATCCGCGACCGCATCACCCTGACGCCGGGCGGCTACGAGCTCGTCCATACGATGCGCGCCAACGGCGCCTACACCGCCCTGGTCTCCGGCGGCTTCACCGTCTTCACCGGTCCGATCAGCGCCGCCATCGGCTTCGACGAGCACCGCTCGAATGTGCTGCTGGCGCAGGACGGCATCCTGACCGGCGAGGTCGCCGATCCGATCCTCGGCAAGCAGGCCAAGCTCGATTCGCTCGTCGAACTGCGCAGCCGCTTCGGCCTCCGCCCCGAGCAGACGCTTGCGGTCGGCGACGGCGCCAACGACCTTGCCATGCTCGGCGAAGCCGGCCTCGGCGTCGCCTTCCGTGCCAAGCCCGCTGTCGCGGCCGCGGCCGATGCCCGGCTGGAGCACGCCGATCTCACCGCCCTGCTCTACGCCCAGGGCTATACCGGCGGCGAGATCGTCAGGCGCTGATCAATCGACGATGAAGAGCTTCGCGCCCGTCTTCGTCTGCGAGCGGTGCGCCTCGGCGCCATCGGCGACTTGATAGCTCATGCCGGCCTTGAGCGGCATGACGCGGCCATCTTCCAGCGTCGTCTCCATCTCGCCTTCCAGGCACAGGATGATGTGGCCCTTCGAGCACCAGTGATCGGCGACGTAGCCGGCCGAATACTCGACCATCCGCACCCGGATGCGGTTCTCCTCCGGTCCGAAATACTGGACGCGCCAGATCGCCTCCCCGACATCGCCGGCATGGCGCTCGGCCGGCACGGCCGACCAGTCGGTGGTGACGAAGGAAATATCGCTGATCTTCATGTCGCTGCTCACCGGCCGGAGCCGGGCCCGTCTTGCCATGGCCGAAGGCACGCAAGGTGCCAGCCGCGAGCCGGATGCGCCATCGCAAAGACGGGATCGGCTGCATGCCCGCAAAGCGCGGGCGCCAAACAAAAAGGGCGGCCCGCCGGGCCGCCCTCGATCTCGCCCTGTCAGGGACCGGTCAGTTCATCGCCACCGCGACGAAGCGGACCTCGCCCTGGCCGTTGGAAACCAGCAGAAGGGCGGACTTCTTGCCCTCCTTCTTCAGCGCATCGAGGCGCTTCGTCAGCTCGTCCGGCGTGTTGACCGGCTCCTGCCCGACCTCGACGATCAGCTCGCCGACCATGATGCGCTTGTCGGCGGCGTTCGAGTTCGGATCGACCTTCGTCACGACGACGCCCTTCAGCCCGTCCTTGATCGAATAGCGCTTCCTGAGCTCGTCGTTCTGGGCCGAGAGTTCGAGGCCGAGCGCGCTGGTCACCGCCGGCTTCGCCGCTTCCGGAGTGGGTTTGCTGGCGGAGGCGGTCTGGACCTTCTCGCCATCTTCGAGGCGGCCGAGCTTGACCGTCTTGATCTCTTCCTTGCCCTTGCGGACGATCGTGACCGGCACGTCCTTGCCGACCGGCGTCGCGGCGACGATGCGCGGCAGATCGCGCGAATCCTTCACGTCCTTGCCGTCGAACTTGGTGATCACGTCGCCGGTCTCGAGGCCGGCCGGCTTGCCCGGGCCCTTCTCGTCGACGCCGGCGATCAGCGCGCCGCGCGCCGTGCCCAGCCCCAGCGCATCCGCGGTGGCGTCGTCGATGCTCTGGATGCGCACGCCGAGCCAGCCGCGGCGCGTCTCGCCGAATTCGCGCAACTGCTCGACCACGTTCGCCGCCAGCGCGGCCGGCACGGCGAAGCCGATGCCGACCGAGCCGCCGGTCGGCGATAGGATCGCCGTGTTGATGCCGATGACCTCGCCGGCCATGTTGAACAGCGGGCCGCCGGAATTGCCCTTGTTGATGGCCGCGTCGGTCTGGATATAGGTGTCGTACGGCCCCTGGCTGATGTCGCGGTTGCGGGCCGAGATGATGCCCGACGAGACCGAGCCGCCGAGGCCGAACGGGTTGCCGATCGCCATCACCGGATCGCCGATCCGCATCTTGTCGGAATCGCCGAACTTCACGGAAGGCAGCGGCTTGTCGTGCTTCACCCGCAGCACGGCGAGATCGACCTTGGTGTCCTTGCCGATGACCTCGGCCTTGAGCCGCAGGCCGTCGCCGAAGATCACCGTGATCTCGTTGGCGTCGCCGATGACGTGGTTGTTGGTGACGACGATGCCCGACGGGTCGATGACGAAGCCCGAGCCCGCCGATTGCGACCGGCGCTGCTGCGGCGCCTGGCGCTCGCCCTGCTGGTTGCGGCGGTTGAAGAACTCCTCGAACAGGTCGCCGAAGGGCGTGTCGGGGCCGAGCTGCGGCAATTGCGGCAGGTTGCGGCCCTTGGTGTCGCTGGTCGTGACGGCGGAGATGTTGACCACCGCCGGCATCACCTTGTCGACGAGGTCGGCGAGCGAGGTCTGACCTTGCAGCAAGGGGGTATTGGCTCTGGCCTGCGCCGGCGCCAGCACCGGCGTCAGCAGCGCCAGGCCGGCCACGCCGGCCGCGAGCGCGATGCGGACGGACCGGGCAGCCACGGGAACGGTTTTCAATGCCATTTGAATCCTCATGACGGAAAAAGGCAGGCCGATCGATGCGGCACAACTCTCGCGCCGAATTGAACTCCGAAATGCGGCGGAAGGGCGACGCACAATCGTGTCATCGAACACGATCGCGGGATAGTCTACCAGCTTCCGCGCGCGATCCAGACCAGGATCACGCCGAGCACCGCCGAGCCGAGCCCGATCAGACGCATCCGATCGGGCGGCGTCTCCGCCGCGCTGCGCAGGGCATCCTTCGCCAGATGCGGAATCGAAGCGAAGAGAATGCCCTCGATGGCGAAGACCAGGCCGAGCGCCGCGATGAAGTCGAACATCCGCGTCGCTCGCTGTGATCAGGGCCGTGCCGGCACGGGAGCCGGGTTTGCCGGCGCGGCCTGAGATTGCGCCTGTCCGCCCCCGCGCTGCGTGTTCGGCCCGTTGAAGAACTGGAAGAACGGCGAATCGGGGGTCAGCACCATGCGCGTATCGCCCGGCTTGATGCTCGCCTCATAGGCCTGCATCGAGCGGTAGAAGGCGAAGAACTCCGGATCCTTGCCGAAGGCCTCGGCGAACACCCTGTTGCGCTCGCCTTCGCCCTGGCCGCGGATCTCGTCGGACTTCTGCTGCGCTTCCGCGACGATCACGGTCGCGTCCCTGTCGGCCCTTGCGCGGATCTCCTGCGCCTGCTGACCGCCGAGCGCGCGCGCTTCCGCCGCCTCGCGCTGACGTTCGGTCTGCATGCGCTGGAACACCGCCGCCGAGTTCGCCGCCGGCAGGTCGACGCGGCGCAGCTTGACGTCGACGACCGTCATGCCGAAGCGCGCCGCCTCGCGGTTCACCACGTCGCGGATGCGGGCCATCAGCCGCGACCGCTCGGTGCGCACCACATCGACGAAGGTCGCATCCGCCAGGACCGAACGGACATTGCCGTTGACGATCGAGGTGAGCTGCGAATTCGCCCGCGGGATGTTGTTGACCGCCTGGTAGAAGCGCAGCGGATCGGAGATCCGGTAGCGCGTGAAGGCATCGACCACCAGACGCTTCTGGTCGGAGGCGATGATCTCCTGCGCCGGCAGATCGAGGTCGAGGATGCGGTTGTCGAGCAGCGTCACCGTCTCGATCGGCGCGAACCATTTGAAATAGAGGCCGGGCTCGGTCTTGACCGCGCGCACCGCGCCCAGCCTGAGCACGAGCGCCGACTGCGTCTGCGAGACGATGAAGGTGCAGGCGTAGAACACGGCCGCGACGGCGACGAGGACGACGACAAGAGCCGCCCGAAGGAAGGAACCGTTCATCGGGTCGCTCCCTGCTGCTGGCCGCCCCGGGCGGGTAGCCTCTGCAATTGGTCGAGCGGCAGATAGGGCACCACGCCCTGGCCGTTGCCCGTCGAGTCGAGGATGATCTTGTCGGTTCCGCCCATCACGCGTTCCATCGTCTCCAGGAAGAGGCGCTCGCGCGTCACGCCCGGAGCATTCTTGTACTGCTCGTAGACCGCGTTGAAGCGGCTGGCCTGACCGCGCGCTTCCGCCACGGTCTGCTCCTTGTAGGCTTCAGCCGACTGCACGAGCTGGGCGGCGCGACCGCGCGACTCGGGCACGACGCGGTTGGCATAGGTCTGCGCCTCGTTGCGCAGGCGCTCCTGGTCGGCACGCGCCGCCTGGACGTCGCGGAAGGCGTCGATGACCTGCTGCGGCGGATCGACCTTCTGGAGCTGCACGAGCCGGATCTGCACGCCGGCATTGTAGCCGTTGAGCGTATCCTGCATGAGCTGGCGCACTTCCGTCTCGATCGCGCCACGGTCGGTGGTCAGCACCGGCTGGATGTTGCGCCGGCCGATGATCTCGCGCATCGCGCCCTCGGCCACGGCTTTGACGGTGCCGGGCGGGTCCTGGATGTTGAAGACGTAGTTCTCGGGCGCGGCCGGGTCGATCTGCCACTGCACGATGAAATCGATGTCGACGATGTTCTCGTCGCCGGTGAGCATCAGGCTTTCCTCGATCACGTCGGTCTGGCGCGACTGGCGCACCGCCTCGACGGTCCGGAAGCCGACCTCGGTGGTGATGACGTTCGTGACCTGCGGCTTGACCACATTGCCGATCGGATAGGGCCAGTTCCAGTTGGCGCCCTCGCCCGTCTTGCCGACGAACTTGCCGAACACGACGTTGAGGCCGACCTCGTTGGGCCGCACGAAATAGAATCCGGACAGAAGCCAGATCGCGATCAGCACCAGCGCGCCGAGCGCAAGGCCGCGGCCGCCGAGATTGCCGCCGGGAACGAGATTCTTCAGCCGGTCCTGGCTGCGCCGCAGAATTTCCTCGAGGTCGGGCGGATTGCCATTGCCCCCGCCGGAGCCGCCGCCCCATGGGCCGCCACCGCCACTGCCTCCGCGCTGGCCCCAGGGTCCGCCCCCGCCGCTGCCGCCGCCGCTCTGGTTACTCCAAGGCATTCCGGGCCCGTTCCCTTCCGTTCATTGTGCTTGAGGCCGAGCCATAGGTGAATGGCGGCCATTTGTCAGCGCCTCGGGGAGAGACGCTCGCCTGACTTGGTCATGGGCCATGAATTCGTCAACGGCGCAAGTCGCTCGTCATGCTCGGAAAAGCGACGATCAGCCGCGCCCCGCCCCGGCGCGCCGCCGATAGCTTGCGAAAGTGAAGGGGTGTTCGTTGTCGGAATCGGCCGGATGGCTCTCCCGCGCGGTTTCGACGAAGGCGCCCTTCTCCCAGGGCGGAAAGACCGCGTCGCCCCTAGGAGCGGCGTGGACGAGCGTCAGTTCGAGCCTGTCGGCCAGGGGCAGCATCTGGGCGTAGATTTCGGTGCCGCCGCCGATGATGACGGCATGGGCGTTCATCTCCCGCCCCAGCCTCTGGCCCAGCGCCACCGCCTCCTCGACCGTATGTGCGACATCGACGCCATCGGCATTGAAGCCGGGATCGCGTGTCAGCACGATGGTCCGGCGCCCCGGCAGCGGCTTGCCGATGGAGAGATAGGTCTTGCGCCCCATGATGATCGGGCACCCCGTGGTGAGTTGGCGAAAGCGCCGCAGATCGGTCCTCAACCGCCAGATCAACTGGTTGTCGCTGCCGATCACGCCATTATCGGCAACCGCCGCGACGAGGACGAGAGGAAGCGCCGCCATCGCCATCAGCCCACGGCGCCGAGCTTCGCCAGCGCCTCGCCCTCGAGCCGCTTCACCGTCCACTCGTCCTGCGCTTTGGCGCCGATGGAGCGGTAGAACACGCGCGACGGCTCGTTCCAGTTCAGCACCCACCAGGCGAGGCGCGGCAGGTCCTCCGCGACGCAACGCTGCGCCAGCCGCGCCATCAGAGCCTTGCCGATGCCACGCCCGCGCTGCCCCGGCCGCACGAAGAGATCTTCGAGCCAGATGCCGTGCCGACCCCTGAAGGTCGAATAGGTATAGAACCAGAGCGCGAAGCCGACCGGCTCGCCATCCCATTCGGCGATGTCGCAGAAGACACGCGGATTGTCGCCGAAGAGCGAGGCCGCGATTTCGTCCTCGGTCGCGATGACCTCGTGCAGCAACTTCTCGTATTCGGCGAGTTCCTTGACGAAGCTCAGCACGAGTCCGGCTTCGCCGGAGCGCGCGGGACGGATGGAAAGAGTCATGCGGCGATCGGAGCCTCGATGGTCGAATGAGCGTTGCCGTAAGTGTGGTCGAAACGATGTGTAGCGACCCGCGACGGACCGGGCCACCCCGCTCGGGGCTTGTGCACATGGGTTGCCGGCACACCCGGCGGGATCGCACGTTCTGCTTGTTCGCGTGGCCGGCCCGACACGCCGTGCGAGCCTCAAGGTTTGAACGGCACTGCAAAATTTGGAGTGAGGCTCGGAGACCGAGAACGCAGGTTCCAGAAAGCTTCGGACGAGACCGGAGCCTCTCGAAGGCGCTGGGAACGGCCAATCGGGCGCGGCGGCCGGAGCCTCGACCCGGTCATCCGCGCTGGAATGCTTTGTGCTTGGCGCGCCTCCTTTGTCACGAGACCCATCATCATGGCAGCAGCCGCTTGTTCCGCCGGACTCGACACCGGGTTCGCCGCTCTCGACTTCGGTCAGGTCATCGTGCTCGGGCTCGTCCAGGGCGTCAGCGAATTGCTGCCGATCTCCTCGACGGCCCATATGCGGGTCGTGCCGGCCCTGCTCGGCTGGCCTGATCCCGGCTCCGCCTTCTCGGCGCTGATGCAACTGGCGGCGCTGGCGGCCGTGGTCAGCTATTTCAGGCGCGATGTCGGCAACATCACCAGCGGCGCGCTGGCTGCGGTGAGAACCCGCCGCTTCGCGGAAGGGCCGGGCCGGCTGGCGCTCGGCATCGTCCTGGCGACGATCCCGATCGTCATTGCCGGTGTCGCGCTTGCGCCCCTGCTCAACCGGTGCGGTTCGCCTCTGCGCGCGCTGGGGGTGATCGGCGCGACATCGCTGGTGATGGCGCTGCTACTCGCGGCGACGGAATGGTTCGCAAGCCATCGCCGGACGGTGGAGCAGGCCAGCTTCCGGGATTTCCTGCTGGTCGGCCTGGCTCAGGTCGGGGCCCTGATCCCCGGCGTCTCGCGGTCGGGCTCGACCCTGACGGCGGCGCTGGGCCTCGGCTTCAAGCGCGCCGAGGCGGCGCGGCTGTCCTTCCTGCTCGGCCTGCCGGCCATCGCGCTGGCCGGGCTGAAGGAAGCCTGGGAGATCGCCAGGGCCGGCATCGACGCCCATGCCGTGGCGCTGCTGGTGGTCGGGCTGATCGCCGGCTCGCTCGCGTCCTTCGCCGCGATCTGGGGCTTGATGCGGTATCTTGAGCGGATGTCGAGCTGGGTCTTCGTGATCTACCGGGCCGGGATGGGCATCTTCCTCCTCTGGGCCGTCGCGACCGGGTTTCTGGCCTGAAATCCTGCAGTGTGAGGCAAGATGGCGAAGGCGTGCGCGGCCGCACGCGCCCCGGCGTGAGGATGGCTATCTCCTGAGCCTGCCTGCGAGCCCGATCAGATCCGCCAGCGTGGCCGCCCCCATCTTCCGCATCACCTGGCCGCGATGCACCTTCACCGTCACTTCGCTCAGCTTGAGATCGGCCGCGATCTGCTTGTTCAGGCGGCCTGCGACGACGAAGGCCATGATCTCCTTCTCGCGCATCGACAGCGTCGCGAAGCGCGCCCCAAGCTCCGCCAGGCTGGCTTCCTGCGCCCTGCGCGCCCGGTCCCGCTCGATCGCCGCGCGCACCGCATCCAGCAGGTCCTGCTCGCGGAACGGCTTCAGCAGGAACTCCACCGCGCCCGTCTTCATGGCGCGCACGGCCATGGGCACATCGCCATGGCCGGTCAGGAAAACGATCGGAAGCGGATCGCCCATCGCTGCGAGCTCCGCCTGGAAATCCATGCCGCTCGGCCCGGGCATCCTGACATCGAGGACGAGGCAGCTCGGCCTTTCCGGGCGCCTGTGCAGCGCAAACTCCTGGACCGAGCCGAAGGCCGCCACCGCATAGCCGACGGAGCGGAACAGGCTGTCCAGCCCGTCGCGGACGGAAGGATCGTCGTCGATGACGAAGACGATCGGCGGCTCGTCAGCCATGGTTGCGCTCCGCTGTCGCTGCCCTCACCGGAAGGGTGAAACCGAAGACCATGCCGCGCGGAGGATTGGCCGCGGCATAGATCGTCCCGCCATGCGCCTCGACGATCGAGCGGCTGATCGCCAGCCCCATGCCCATCCCGCCGGGCTTGGTCGAGTGGAAGGCGTCGAAGATCCGCTCGATAGCGGCGGAGGCGAGGCTCACGCCGGTGTCGCGGATGCTGACGGTGATCCTCTCGCCATCGCTCGCCGCGCCGACCAGCATGTCTCGCGGCCCGGTTTCCTGCTGACCGATGGCCTCGGCTGCGTTCACCAGCAGATTGAGGACGACCTGCTGCAGCTGGACCCGGTCGGCGATCACCCGCGGCAGGTCATCGGCCAGGTCGGTCCGCAACGTCACTTGCGCCTTGCGGATCTCGCTGCGCGTCAATGACAGCACGTCCTCGATCAGGGCGGCCACATCGACCGTCTCGCGCGAGGGAGGCGCCTTCGCCACCATCCTGCGCACGCGGCCGATCACGTCGCCGGCGCGGTCCGCATCCGCGACGACACGCTCCAGCGCCCGCCTGGCCTCGGCCGGATCGGCGGGCGTGGCGGCAAGCCAGCGCAGGGCGGCGTGGCCGTTGGCGACGATGCCGGCGAGCGGCTGGCTGACCTCATGCGCGATCGATGCCGTCAGCTCGCCCATCATCGTGACGCGCGAGATATGGGCAAGCTCCGCGCGCGCCTGGCGGGCGCGGGCTTCGGCGGCCTCGATCCGTATCGCCAGATAGGTCGTAGCCCCGATCGCAATCAGGCTGAGGAGGCAGTTGACCAGCCCGGCATGCTCCGCCCCGCGCGGGGTGAGCAGATAGCTGAGGATCGTCAACCCGGCGCTGGCCGCGCCGACCCAGAGCACGACCGCCGGCCGGTCAAACCACACCGAAACCAGGATCACCGCGACATAGAGGACCGCAACCGCGATCTCCAGATCGGTATAGGTATCGGCGAGGAAGATCGCGGCCGCCAGCAAGGCGAGGCTCAGGCCAAGCCCGGCCTTCCCGAGGCGGAAACGCTCACGGTCGAGCACGCGCATCGCCTCCCCCACGGACATCCCGCACCGCTTGCCGGACCGGGCTCGTTCCGGGCGGCATCATCGATCCAGTACCGCAAGCGGCTCCGTTCGACCATTGCGCCCTGAGCGCGGCGAGCGCTCGGCCCGGGAGTGCCTCAGCTCGGATTTTCGAGGGTGAAGAGGTCGGCGGCCTCGTCATAGGCGAAGTACTCGCCATAACGGGCCCAGTTGGTGACGGCCTTGAGGGTCGTGGCGGCATAATCCTCCGACATGTGATCCTCGAGTTCGTCGCGGAAGCGCCCCGCCGGCGCCCGATGGCTCGAGCGCTCGTCCAGCACCCGGCGGATATGCGCCGCGAGCGGCACATAGGCGGCGAGCTGCTGGGCGAAGAGGCGCTTGCGTTCGTCGACATCGCTGTCGGCGAAGCGCAAGCCCGGCGCCGTGAGCCGGATGTCGCCGCCCTCGATATCGGCGAAGCGAAGCAGTTGCAGCGTCTCCGCCACCGGAAAGAGATCGTCGATCTCGTGATGGAGCTGCGCAGCGAGCGGCGGCAGATCGGCCTCGCCCTTATAGGGTTCGGCTGCGATCGCCTCGATGAGACCGGCCATGAGATTGGTCGAGACGCGCGGCAGCGACATCGCGATGCCGGTGCCGGGAAAAAAGCCCTCGCGCGCCGGGGCACCCGGACGCGCCGTCATGCGCGCATAGATCTCGTCCACCAGTGCGCGAAAGGCGGGATCGAGACGGTTGCGCGGCTGGGGTAATTCGACGCGCAGCTCCGCAATGACGCGGCCGGGATTGGAGCCGAAGAGCAGGATGCGATCGCACATCAGCACCGCCTCCTCGATATTGTGGGTCACCATCAGGATGGCCTCGATCGGCATCCGCCCCTCGCACCACAGGTCGAGCAGATCCGTGCGCAGCGTCTCGGCGGTCAGGACGTCGAGCGCCGAGAACGGCTCGTCCATCAGCAGGACCTTGGGATGCACGACCAAGGCGCGGGCGAGCCCGACGCGCTGGCGCATGCCGCCGGACAATTCCTTCGGATAAGCGCTCTCGAAACCGTCGAGGCCGATCAGGTCGATGGCGGCAAGCGCCCGCTTGCGCCGCTCGGCCGGCGCCACGCCCTGCGCTTCGAGGCCGAGCTCGACATTTTCCAGAACCGTCAACCAGGGAAACAGGGCGAAGCTCTGGAAGACGACGGCAACGCCGGCACTCGGCCCCGCCACCGGCCGGCCGCAGAATTCGACGGTGCCGCCGCTCGGCTGGATCAGCCCGGCGATGGCCCGCAGCAAGGTCGATTTTCCCGAGCCGGAACGCCCGAGCAGACCCACAATCTCGCCGGGATCGAGCGTGACGTCGACCTTGTCGAGCACGACGAGGGAGCCGGCCCCTCCCTTGTCGTAGCTCTGGCAGACCTGTCTGGCCCGGACCAGCGCGTCGGACCGGTTGCCGTTCAATGCGGAAGTCTCGGTGATGCTGTCCATCGGTCGGATCCTTTCGGGAACTTCAGTCGAGACGCATGCGGCGCTCGGCGAGGAGGTAGAGCGGGCGCCAGAGCACGCGGTTCAGCAGGGTGACGAAGAGCGACATCACGACGATGCCCAACACGACGCGCACAAAGTCGCCGACCTCGGTCGCATTGGCGATGTAGGAGCCCAGCCCATAGGCCTCGAGCTTGGTATCGCCCCAGCTCGCCACCTCGGCGACGATGCTGGCGTTCCAGGAGCCGCCGCAGGCCGTCAGCGCGCCGGTTACATAGTAGGGAAAGATTCCCGGCAGGATGACGCGCCGCCACCAGGTCCATGAGCGGAGCTGGTAGACGCGGGCGGCCTCGCGCAGATCGGTCGGGAAGGCGCTCGCCCCGGCGATGACGTTGAACAGGATGTACCACTGCGTCCCCAGCACCATCAGCGGCGAGAGCCAGATTTCCGGGCTCGCGCCGGTGCTGACGATGGCGATGACGGCGAAGGGAAACAGCACGTTGGCCGGAAAGGCCGCGAGGAACTGCGCGACCGGCTGGACCCGCTCTGCGATCTCGGGGCGCAGGCCGACCCATACGCCGATCGGCACCCAGATCACGCTCGCGACGGCGATCAACACGACCACCCGCAGCAGGGTGACGAGGCCGCGCACCAAAGCATCCCCGGCATCCCCCCACGACAGGGTTTGCCCGACATAGGAGACCGCGATCCAGGTCGACCACGCGCCCAGCGCCACGATCAGGCCGAGCCAGGCATAGTCCAGCACGCGGCTCGCCGCGGGGGCGATCCTGACGGGCCGCGAGGACGCCGGCCGAAGCCGCAGCAGCATGAGCCGGCCGCCGAGCCAGGCGAAGGGAACCATCAGGCGCTTCAGCAGGCGGGTGCGGCGCGCCAGGCCATAGACCCATGAGCGGGGCTTCCGCTGCCCCGCCGTCTGCTCGAAGCGGAACTTGTCGGCCCAGGCGACGATCGGGCGGAACAGGAGCTGGTCGTAGAGGCCGATCACCACGGCCATGGCGAGCACGGCCCAGCCCACGGCCAGGAAGTCCTGCTCCTTGATGGCGAGCGCGAGCCAGGAGCCGAGCCCCGGAAGCTGGACCGTCGTGTCGCCGACCGTGATCGCCTCCGAGGCGACGACGAAGAACCAGCCGCCCGACATCGACATCATGGTGTTCCACACCAGGCCGGGCATCGCGAACGGGGCCTCCAGCCGGCAGAAGCGCTGCCAGGAGGACAGGCCGAAGCCACGGCTGACCTCGTCCAGATCGCGCGGCACGGTCCGCAGCGACTGATAGAAGGAGAAGGCCATGTTCCAGGCCTGGCTGGTGAAGATCGCGAAGATCGAGGCGCATTCGGCGCCGAGCTGGCTGCCGGGGAACAGCCCCATGAAGAAGGTGACGGTGAAGGTCAGAAAGCCGAGCACCGGCACCGATTGAAGGATATCGAGCGCCGGAATGATCAGCATTTCGGCGCGGCGGCTCTTGGCCGCCAGGGTCGCGACGACGAAGGTGAAGATCAACGAGGCGATGATCGCCGCGAACATCCGCATCGTCGTGCGCAGCGCGTATTCCGGCAGCAACGCCGGATCGAGCGCGATGGGCGCGCTGGAAAGGCCGGCGAGCGGCGCATGCATCGCCGCCGCGCCATGGAACGTCAGCACCGCGAGTGTGGCGAGCAGCGCGAAGGCGGCGAGGTCGTAGAGATTGGGCAGCACCCGCTCGCGGGCGAGAGCGGCAAGGGCGCTGCCCCGCTCGGGATTGTTGGACAGGAACGGCATCACGGAACCTCGGCTGAATAACGACCGGCATGGCCGATGGAGAGCGCCGTGCCGCCGCGCGCCAGCAGCCCGGCATGGGGCAGGAAGACCCTGCAGCGCCTGCTGGCGCGAGATCGTCGGGCACCCTCC
This sequence comes from Allobosea spartocytisi, assembly GCF_014764685.1. Lineage (NCBI taxonomy): Bacteria > Pseudomonadati > Pseudomonadota > Alphaproteobacteria > Hyphomicrobiales > Alloboseaceae > Allobosea > Allobosea spartocytisi. Next base: position 332,141 of record NZ_JACXWY010000004.1, on the reverse strand, counting down.
TCCCCACCTTCCGGCAGCCAGCAGCATTCCAGACGCCCGTCCACCTCGCTGACCCGCCATGCGGCCACGAGGCGCGAACGCCCGGCCCTCATGCGCGGCGCGAAGCGCAGAACCTGGGAAGAGACAGGCCGCGCCGGGCCGGGTCCGGCGGGAGCCACCGACCGGGGAAAGGCGAGGATATCGTTCATGACGTATCTCCTTCGACCCGCTCGAAGTCGTCCTTGGCGCCGGGCGACGTCCGGCGCGCTCCTGCATCGCAGGCGTGCGAGATCGCAAAGCGCCGCCGCAGCGGCCCGACGCGATCTCTCCCTCCTCGAAGAAGGGCCGTGCGATGTGAAAGGGCGCCGCCTCGTTGCGGCGACGTCACGCTGTTTGCGCGCTGTCGGGGGCGGGATCAATCGGACGAAGGCATCGCCAACTATACCTGGGTATAGAGGCCGCATCGCAGCTTGAAGCGCCTCGACAGCCCGGGCGGTTCGACAGGTGTCGATATCGCCCCGGCGCAGGCTTACTCGCGTCGCGGAATGATGTTTGATGGATGCCCGTTCCGGAGCGATTCCATGCAGGCTCTCGTTGACGCGCTCGATCGGGGCCTGGGCGCGATCTGCCTGACGGCCCGATGGCTCGCCTTGCCTCTCGTGCTTCTGCTGTTCCTGCAATGGCCGCTGCGCGATCTCTACAAGGGCTGGTCGCGTGAGGCGAACGATCTCGGGCAATGCGTATTCGCCCTTTACGTCGCGGTATCGCTGACGGCGGCCACCCGTTCCGGCGCCCATCTGGCCAGCGATGCCCTGGCGCATCGGCACGGGGAGAGGCTGCGTCGGGCACTGGAGGCCGGCCTCATCGCGCTGGGGCTTGTGCCCTGGTCGCTGTTTCTGCTGATCGTCGGCTGGCCTGCCCTGCTGACCAGCCTTCGCGGCCTCGAGGCCTTCCCGGATACCGGCAATCCCGGCTATTTCCTCATCCGCGCCTCGGGCTTCCTCCTGGCGGCCCTTGTCTTCATCTCTGGCCTGCTCGGTTTGCTGCGGAGGCGCGCGTGAACCAGTGGATCGGCCTGGCCATGCTCGCCGGGGTCGCGCTGGGCGCGATCGCGACGGGGTTGCCCGTCTGGGGCGTCCTGATCGGCCTTGCGACGATAGGCGCTGCCGCATCGACCGTGCTCGACCCGTCCAGCGCGGCGCTCTTCGCGGCGCTGCCGAGCCGCCTCGTCGGCCTGCTGGAATCGGATCTGCTGCAGGCCCTGCCGCTTTTCGTCTTCATGGGCGCGCTGCTGAACCGGCTGCCGCTCGCCCGCATCCTGTTTCGCGCGGGCTTGCGCCCCTTCGGCGGCGCACGCGGAGCGACGCTGGCGCTCGGCGCCATCCTGGGGCCGATGAACGGTTCCGTCAGCGCCAATGCGATCGCCCTGACGCGCGCGATCGAGCCGGCATTGGCCGAGCATGAGGTGACGCCCGCCGAGAGTGTCGCGTTGCTGACGGTGGCGAGCACGCTCGGCGTGCTCGTGCCGCCTTCCCTCGTCCTGATCCTGCTCGGCGATGCGATGATGACGGCTCACACCATCGCCCTGAATGCCACCGGCCGGGTCGATCGCATCGTCAACACGCAGGATGTTTTCCGCGGCGCGATGCTGCCGGCGGGGCTGTTTCTCGCGGCCTGCCTCGCCCTGGCGTTCCTGCGCCGGGAACCCGGCAAGCGCCTTCCCGCCCCAACGCTGAAGGAAGCGCTGCTGGCGCTCGTGACGGTCGGATTCATCGGCGGGCTCCTGCTGGGCGTCGCGCTCGGCTATTTCTACGCGGTCGAGGCGGCGGCGATGGGGGCCGTCGGCCTGCTCGGCGCGGGCTTGCTCAGCCGTCGACTGGACGGCGCGACGCTGAAGGCGGTTCTGGACGATACGCTGGCGATGACCGGCGCGCTGATGGCCCTGCTGGTCGCGGCGACGACCTTCACGCTCGTCTTCCGCGTGCTCGGGAGCGACCGGCTGGTCGCCAGCTGGATGGAGGCGGTGCCCGGCGGTCCTCTGGGAATTCTGTGCGCCGGCCTCATCCTGATTTTCATCGCGGCCTTCGTTCTCGACGCCTTCGAGATCATCTTCGTGCTGGTGCCGATCCTGCTGCCGCCGATCCTGATGCGGGTCGAGGATGCGCAATGGGTCGCGGTCCTGACCCTGCTCGTCCTGCAGACGAGCTTCCTGCTCCCGCCGCTCGGCTATGCGCTGACGATGACGCGGGCGGCGTCGAGCCGGCGCGCGCCGTTGCGGGCCGCCATGGCGTCGCTTGCCCCCTTCATCCTCGTGCAGCTCTTCGTGACGGCGGCGGTCGTCTGCTGGCCGCGCCTGGCGCATCTGGGCCAGCCGCCCGCGGCGGCCGTCGCGGCCCCATCCGAAGCCGACGCCGCCCGCCGCCTGCACGACATCACCCCTCCCGCCGACCTGCTGGAGATCGCGCCGCCGAAGTTTTGACTGGCCGAGATCAGACCGCGACGTCGGCCTTGATGGCCGCGTGAGGCGAATAGCCCTCGACCTCGAAATCCTCGATCCGGTAATCGTCGATGCTGGCGGCGTGCCGCGTCAGGCGCATCTTCGGGAAGGGACGCGGATCGCGGCTCAACTGCTCGCGAGCCTGATCAAGGTGGTTCAGGTAGAGATGCACATCGCCTCCGAACCAGACGAAATCGCCCAGCTTCAATCCCGCCTGCTGCGCGATCATCAATTGAAGCGCGCAGCAGTTCACCCAGTTGAACCCGACGCCGAGGAGCAGATCCGCGGATCTCTGGAAACAGAGGGAATTCAGCCGCCCATCCGAAGTAACGTGGTACTGATAGACCATATGGCAGGGCGGAAGAGCCATTTGGCCCAATTCAGCGACATTCCAGCCATGGAACAGCATGCGGCGGCTTGATGGATTGCTGCGCAGGGTGTCGATCAGATCCTTGATCTGATCGTGCTCGCGACCATCGGCCCCCAGCCATCGGCGCCATTGCTTGCCGTAGACGGGCCCAAGCTCGCCCCACCGCGCGGCAAAATCATCGTCTTCGGCAATGCGCTTCTCGAACTCCGCCTGGCCGATCTCCTCGCCGGTTTCGCGACGGTAGGTCGCGAGCGGCCAGTCGGTCCAGATCCGCACATTCTCGCGGACCAACGGCTGGATATTGGTCTGTCCGGTCAGAAACCAGAGCATCTCCTTGACCGCCGTCTTCCAGTAGACGCGCTTGGTCGTCAGGATAGGCACCGTCCCGTCCGAGAGGTCGAAGCGCGCCATGGCGCCGAAAATGGACCGCGTACCGACGCCGGTCCGGTCGAGCCGCTCGTCACCCCGTTCCAGCACATCGGAAAGAAGGTCGAGATATTGGTGTTCCGGGTGCCTGCGGCTCATTCCTGCCTCCTGAGATTGCGCGACGCCGAGCGCGGCAATCCTATACTTCCTGAGCGCCGTGCCGCGCCGGACGCAGCGTCCCGGCCGTGACTGACCGAGCCTCTTCCGACAGGTCGAGGCCCAGCCGATGCCCGGCAATGGCGCGCATGCCGGAGCGACATTCCTTGCGGATGCCTCGGGTCGGGCCGCGTTGGAGCCGGTCGTGACATGGGTGCATGACGAATCTCTGAGAAGCGGGCCACCATAGCCGGTCGCGGCGCCGCTGGCCCCGCCTCGCCGGCAAGCTTCCCCAACCTTTGCAGCATGTCGTGACAAGCCGTGTCCGGAACAATGCCCGGCGGCGACGGTTCCCTCATGGGCTGCCTGAACAGGGAGAGATGCGCATGCTCTCACGACGATCGATGGCGCTGGCCGCCATGGCCACGCTCGCGCTCTCGGCGCGGGCCATGGCCCAACCTTCCGGAACGCCGCCCAAACCGTCCGACAGGACGATCTCGATGGAGGATGCCCGCCGCATCGCCACCGAAAACGGCGTCGCCCGCATCGAGGAGATCAAGTTCGACGACGGCCACTGGATGGTCGAGGGCCGCGACAGTCTCGGCTCGGAGATCGAGATCAGGCTCAGGGCCAGCGACGGCGCCGTGCTGAAGCTGGAGCGGGAGCGACCCGCCTCCGCGAAGGCCGGCAACTGACGATCTGACGGGCTCACGGGATCGCGACCGGCCGTGAAGGCTCCTGTCCGAAACTTGCCTCAATCCACGCTACTCATCCCGCCTCCGATTCACGAGGTTCGATACGCGGATGAATGGCGCAGCTCGCCTGCTTGCGGTGGCTTTGTTCACGAGCGTGGTTGCCTTGCCGGGTCATGGCTCGCAGGCGGCGGCCCAAATCGTCGCCTTCGATAACGACCGGACGATTCCTGAAAGCACGATCTCGGAAAGCCGGGCGCGCGAGATTGCCTGGAGCGCCGGCCTCGTCCATGTCGAGGAGATCACGCGGACCAGCGACCGCTGGGAGCTGGCGGGGCGCACGGTCGATGACGACGAGATGATCCTCGACATCGACGTCAGAGATGGTCGAATTCTCAATTGAGGCCGGAAAGCCTCACTGCTCGGCCTTATCGATCCTTCCTGTCGAAATCGAGCCGGCGGTCTTTCCCCGCGCCGCGGCTATGCCTATATTCACGGTGCCGCTCGCAAGAGCGGCTATGGCGATAAACGGATTTCGGAATAAGCCTTTCGGACCCGGGGGCGGTACCCGGCGCCTCCACCAAAGCCCTGGCGACAGGGAGCCTTGCCGCAAGCGCGCAGGGCTTTGGCGGGGGCGAAATAGGATCGACGAGGGTGTAAAGGACTTCCTTTTGCTCGGCATGGTTCCGCCGTTATCGGGCCAAAAGCATAGTTGCCAACGACAACAATGCTCGGGTTGCTGTCGCCGCGTAATGCGGTGCTGGTTCCCAAACCAAAGCCCTTGCGTTTAGCCGCGTAAGGCGGGGCTCGGAGGCGCCTGGCAACAGAAGCCTCCACTTTCATTTTGGCCTGCCGGCTGTTCCCGCCGGGGAGTGAAGCGGAAACGTCGACGCAATGTCCAAGGATGTCCTTCGTTACGATCTGATGGTTCAGGAGGCGCTCAAGGGCGTCGTCCGCAAGATCCTGTCGGAGGCTGCGCGCGACGGGTTGCCGGGCGAGCATCATTTCTACATCACCTTCCGCACGGGGGCTCCGGGCGTGCGCCTGTCGCAGCGCCTGCGGGAGAAGCATCCCGAGGAGATGACCATCGTCCTCCAGCACCAGTTCTGGGATCTGAGCGCCAGCGACCATTCCTTCGAGGTCGGCCTGTCCTTCTCCGGCGTGCCGGAGCGGCTGCTCGTGCCCTTCGACGCGGTGACGACTTTCTTCGATCCTTCCGTCCAGTTCGGCCTGAAATTCGAGACGCAGGACACGCCCGAGGAGGCCGCTCCACCGGCCGAGGCCGAAACGGCCGATGCACCGGCCCCGCTGCCGGCCAAGCTCGTGCCGGCCGGCGTCCCCGTCCTCAAATCCAAGGCGGCCGAAGCGGAAACCGCCAAGGGCGGAACCAAGGACGGCGACGACAAGGCCGACGCGGCGACTGCGGCGAGCGAAGGCGAGGACGACAATCGCGGCACCGCCGAAGTCGTCAGCCTGGATTCCTTCCGGAAGAAGACCTGACGACCGAGCTGACGGACTGATCCCATGACCGAGACGCGCACCGAAACCGATTCCTTCGGCCCCATCGCCGTGCCGGCGGATCGCTACTGGGGCGCGCAGACACAGCGCTCGCTCGAGAATTTCAGGATCGGCGGCGAGAGCGAACGCATGCCGCTGCCGCTGGTGCATGCCTTGGTCCTGGTGAAAAAGACGGCGGCGCATGTCAACGCCCGGCTCGGCCTGCTCGACCAGCGCGTCGCCGGCGCGATCGGCCAGGCCGCCGACGAGGCGCTCGCCGGCAAGTTCGACGGGCATTTCCCGCTGGTGATCTGGCAGACCGGCTCCGGCACTCAGTCGAACATGAACGCCAACGAGGTTCTGGCGAACCGCGCCAACGAATTGCTCGGCGCCGGCCTCGGCGCCAAGAGCCCGGTGCATCCCAACGACCACGTCAATCGCGGCCAGTCCTCCAACGACGCCTTCCCGACCGCGATGCACATCGCCGCGGCGCTGGAGATCACGCGCAGGCTGCTGCCTGCCCTGCGCGGCCTCGAAAAGGCGCTGGACGCCAAGGCCGAAGCCTTCAAGAACCTGGTCAAGATCGGCCGCACCCATCTGCAGGACGCCACGCCCGTCACGCTCGGCCAGGAATTCTCCGGCTATGCGATGCAGCTCCATCTCGGCATCGGCCGTATCGAGGCCGCGCTCGGCGGGCTCTACGCACTGGCGCAGGGCGGCACGGCCGTCGGCACCGGCCTCAACACCCATCCCGATTTCGCCGTGCTCTTTGCCAAGGAAGCCGCGGCGCTGACCGGCCTGCCCTTCCGCAGCGCCGACAATAAGTTCGAGGCGCTCGCCAGCCATGGCGCGCTCGCCGCCGCTCATGGCGCGCTGGCGGCGCTGGCCTCCGACCTGTTCAAGATCGCCAACGACATCCGCCTGATGGGCTCCGGCCCGCGCTCGGGCCTCGGCGAGATCAGCCTGCCGGAGAACGAGCCGGGATCCTCGATCATGCCTGGCAAGGTCAACCCGACCCAGGCCGAGGCGCTGACCATGGTCGCGACCCAGGTCCACGGCAACCAGGCGACGATCGGCTTCGCCGCGAGCCAGGGCCATTTCGAGCTCAACGTCTTCAAGCCGGTGATCGCCGCCGCGTTTCTGCAATCCGTGCGGCTCCTGGCCGACGCGGCCGAGAGCTTCCGCGTCAACTGCGTCGAGGGCATCGAGGCCAATGAGGGCCAGCTCAAGGAATTGCTCGCGCGCTCGCTGATGCTGGTGACGGCGCTGGCCCCGGCGATCGGCTACGACAAGGCGGCCGGCATCGCCAAGGCGGCCCATCACAACGGCACGACGCTGCGCGAGGAAGCGCTGAAGGCGGGCGTCGCCGCGGACCTGTTCGACAAAACGGTCAAGCCCGAGAAGATGCTGCAGCCCGCCTGAACGGAGGCTTCGCCATGGCCGAGATCGTCAACCTCCGTCGCTTCCGCAAGCAGAAGGCGCGCGAGGATGCGGAAAAGACGGCCGAGCAGAACCGCATCGGCTTCGGCCGCAGCAAGGCCGAGCGCAACCTGAGCGAGGCCGAGCGCGAGAAGGCGAGGCGCCATGTCGAAGGCCATCGCCTCTCGCGTGACGACGAGCCGGAGCCGGCATGAATCCCGAGCGCAAGCGCTCGCTCAGCATCGCCGGCCACCGCACCAGCGTCTCGCTCGAGGATGAATTCTGGGATGCGCTGAAAGAGATCGCGGCGGGCGAAGGACGCAGCCTCGCCGCCCTGATCGCCGAGATCGACACCGCACGCGGCGACATCAATCTCTCGGCAGCCCTGCGGCTGCACACCCTCGCGCATTTCCGCCGGCTGGCCGAAAGCTCCGTCTGAGCGATTGCGAGCCATTTCAACGGCTTGATGAAGAACCTGGAATCAGCGCGCGAAGCGGCTGAATCGGTTTCTCAATTCAACGGCACGCTGCGCGGCGGTGGCACGGGCGCAATCTGGAAGGGTGGTGGAAGCGCCGAAGCCCCCTGCCCGGGCGGCGTCTGCACGGTGCCCTCCGGAGAGCTGGCGCGCGGCGCGCTCGGCAGCAGCAGTGGTCCAGGCTGCTGCGGCGCCGGGGCCGGTTGCGCCGCCGCCCGCTCGGCGGCAGCCCTGGCGCGGTCCTCGGCCTCGGCACGGCGCCGCGACTCCTGCTCTGCCTTCGCCTGTTCGATCTGTCGGCGCTGTTCCTCCGCCCGCCGCGCGTCTTCCTGGCGCTTCTCCTCCGCGATGCGCGCCTCCTCCTGCGCCTTCAGGAAGAGATTGAGCTGCCGCTCGTTCTCGCGCATCTCGCGTTCGGCCCGCAGGCGGCGCATATGCATCGACCGCTCGCGCGCATCCGCCTCGAAGGCCTCGACCCGTTCGATCTCGCGTGCCAGCGCCCGCGCCGCCACCGTGTTCGAGAGCGCGCTGACGTCGCTCTCTCGCTTAAGGTCGGAGAGCGGCCCGCGCCAGGCGATCCCGATCTGCGGCACATCGCCCGGCCAGCCTTTCGGCAACGGCCCGACCGGCTTCAGCCCGAGCCTGAGATCGGCGGTGAGCCCCCTGAGATCGACGGTGCCGCTCGCCTCGGCCTTCATCCCGTTGCGCTCGAAACCGAAGGGTTGCAGCCGGACAAGGCCGCCGGCGAGCGTAAAGGGCAGCGTCACATCGCCCAGCGTCCAGGCGTCGCGGTCGAGCGCCTCGGCCAGACGGTCGCGCAGGCGCGAGGCATCACTCTCGGAAGCGTCCTCGCCGGTCGCCGCGATGATGCGTTCATAGGCTTTGGGATCGAAGCGTGCGAGGCGCGTGCCGGCAAGCGACAGGCTGCCCGCGCCGCTCAGGCCCGCGATGAGCCGCGCCGGCGTCTCGCCCGAGCCGCCGAGTTCGAACAGCCCCGAGGCCTTGCCGGAGACCGCCCCTTTCGTCAGCCCCGCGAGATCGACGCCGGCCAGATTGATCCGGCCGTTAAGCTGGCCGAGACCGCCGTCGCGCCGCAGCCCGAGCCGCCCGGAGAGCTGCCCGCCGCCATAGCCTCCCGCAATGTCCTCGACCCTGAGTCCGTCCTGATCGGCTTTCAGCATGAAGCGGGCCTTTTGCAGGACGACCCCGTCGAGCAGCGTCAGCGTGCCGGCCTCGACCGAGAGTTCCATCTCCGGCAGTTCCGCCACGCGCCCGAAGCGCGCCGTCGACCAGAGCGAGCCCGCTGTCGGAGCGACCTGACCCAGCGCCGCGCCGATCAGTCCGCGCAGATCGGCTCCAGGCACGACGAAGCGCCCGCTATAGCGCCCCTCGCGCGGCAGCGTGAGCGAACCCGTAGCGGAGGCGCCTCCCAGATTCGTGGCGATGTCGTCGAGCCTGACGGCCTCGCCCGTCATCGCCAGCCGGGCATGGGCATCGAGCACGCCGTCCGGCAGCAATCGCGCCGGCCCTTCGGCGAGGATCTGGCCGGGCCCATCCGCCTGCACGGTGAGTTGCCGCCCGCCTGCGCCATCCTCGACGACGACCGAAAGCCCGGGCCCCGCCAGCGAACCGACCGCACGGCCACCGCTCAGATCGATCGTGAGCTTGCCCGGCCCGCCCTGCATCGGCGCCGGCAAACCGAGGGCCGTAAAGGCCTGCCTCCGGTCGGCGAGATCGAAGCCGAGCGTCGCCCGCTGCCATGTCCCGGCCCGGTCGAGTCGCCCGTCGATGGCGATTTTACCGGCATTCGCCGTACCCTGGGCCGAAAGACTGGTTTCGCCGGAGGCCGCCCGCGTCAGCCGAAAACCGGTGTCGAGCCGCGACAGCCCGTCTCCGACACGGCCGAGCACCTGGCTCACGCTGTCCGGCAGCAGCGGCCCGGCGAGCGCGGCCAATGTCTCGAAGCGCGGCGCCCGCACTCGCCCGGAAATATCCCCGCCCTCGGCGAGCAGCGCGCCGGAACCCGCCACGCTGACGCCACCGAAGCCATCCACCGAAAGCCGGCTCAACCGCCAGATCTCGCCCTCGCGCTTGAGATCGAGCGAAGCGGAGCCCGGAGGGGCATTTCTGAAACGCACATTGGCCAGGGACAGGTCGAGCGCGATATCGCGCGCTCCGAACGGCCCGGCGAGGCTCGCCCCGGGCGGCAGGCTGTTGAGGTCGAGCCCGTTCACCGTCGCCTTCGCGGCAAGCTTTGCATCCGTGATCTCGCCCGCGGCCTCCAGGCGCAACCCCGACGAGCCGGCGACCAGCAGCCGCTGGAAGGCGAGGCCGGAGGCGCTCCAGCTCCCGGCCGCATCGGCGTCGATCCGCCCGAGCCGGGCAACGAACTCGGCCAGTGCGGGATCGAGGCCATTGCGCGACAGCACCAGCGCGACGCGGCGCGCATCATCGGCCTTGACCGTCAGCCGCGCGGAAACCTCCGTTTCGCTCGCGCTGCCGCTGGCGCCGACCAGCGCGCCCGCAACGCGCAGCGAGGCGGTGGCGTCGGAGAGGCCCTGATCGTGCAGCTTCCCGCGTAGAGCGAGAGCCGAGAAATCCTCGCCGCGCCAGATCATCTGGTCGAGGTCGAGGCTGATGTCGAGGCTGCCCGGCAGGCCCTGCAGCGCCTGCATGAAGCCCTTGCGCTCGGCCAGCGCCGTCGCCAGCGCATCGGCATCGAGCCGCCGGGCCCTGAGCGCGAGCGAGCCCGTGCCGCCGGGCGGGAGATATTGCCCCTCGCCTTCCAGCCGCGCCGCGCCGCCGGCAAGGTCCAGCGTCAGCCCGGAGAGGTCGAGCTGGCGGCTGCCGCCACGCAGCCGGCCGGAAAGCGCGACCGCCCCGCCGGGCGACAGGTTGAACAGCCCGTCCGCCTCGGCTCCGACGCTGCCGCCGCCTTGGCGTGGAAAGAGCAGCGCCCCGTCGAAATTGAACTGCAGATTGTCGCCGGTGAGGAACGCTTTGGCCCGGAGCCGGCCGCCCTCATCCATCTCGCCAGTGGTGATGCGCAGCGAGTTGCCCGCCACCTCGCCCTCGAAGCGCCAGGGCCCGACGAGGCTCACCGCCGAAACCTCCGCCGCCACGGGAGCGATCGTCACCGGCGCCTTGCCCGGATCGCGCCAGATCACCGCCGAGCGGCTGATCGTCAATCGCTCAAGGCTGGCCTGTGCCGGCAAGCCGGCGCCGCTGCGCTCCGGCAGGCGGATCGCGCCGTTCGGATCGAGCGACAGGGACAATATGGCGCCGTCGAAGCGCGCTTCCGAGAAATGGAACTCGCCCCGCGCCAGCGAGGCCAGAGCGAGCTCGACAGTGGCGTTCTCGACCGTCGCCGAACTCGCCTCGCCCGGCGCGCCGATCCGCAGATCTCCCAGCGTGATCCGCGGCGAGGGCAAGAGGCGCAGGCGGATATCGCCCCCGACACGCGTCTCGACGCCGAGCGCCTCGCTCAGCCGTGCCTCGACCTGCGAGCGATAGACGCGCCAGTCGACGAAGCCGGGGCCGACCAGGGCCGCCAGCAGCGCCAGCACCAGCAAGGCGGCGAGAACTGTCAGAGTTTCACGCAACGTCCGCTTTCTGCCCCTTTCGCAACCAGCGGGCGGTGCCGGCCGAACCGGCGCCGCCATGCACGATCAAGCTGTCAGCAGAATGACGGCAAGTCGCGGCGAGATCACGACATTTCGGCGAAGCCCGCGGGCGGCGCAAGCGGCGGCGATGTCACAGAACGACGATTTTGCCGGGATTGAGGATGTTCTGCGGGTCGAGCGCACGCTTGATCGTGCGCATCACCGCGACCGCCTCCGGCCCATGCTCCTGCTCGAGATACTTGATCTTCTTCTGGCCGACACCGTGCTCGCCCGTGCAGGTCCCGCCCATCGCCAGCGCACGCTTCACCAGCCGATCGATGAAGGCTTGCACCCGCTCGACCTCGGCCTTGTCGTTGAGATCGACCAGCGGCTGCGTGTGGAAATTGCCGTCGCCGACATGGCCGGCGATCGGCGCGATCAGCCCGGATTCCTCGATGTCCCGCTTGGTCTCCTCGACGCATTCGGCCAGTCGCGAGATCGGCACGCAGACATCGGTCGCAACCGAGTCGAAGCCGGGCCGAAGCGCCTTCGCCGCCCAATAGGCATCATGGCGCGCCTGCCAGAGCTTGGAGCGGTCCTCGGCCTTGGTCGCCCACTCGAAGGGACCGCCGCCATATTCCGCCGCGATCTCGCCGAAGCGCTCAGACTGCTCGGCAACGCCCGCTTCCGTGCCATGGAACTCGACGAAGAGCATCGTCGTCTCCGGCAGGCCGAGCTTGGCGTGCAGGTTGACGCCGCGGATCATCACATCGTCGAGCAATTCGATGCGCGCGACCGGCAGGCCGGTCTGGATGGTCAGGATCGTCGCATCGCAGGCGGCCTTCACCGACGGGAACGGGCAGACGCCCGCCGCGATCGCCTCCGGGATGCCGTGCAGCTTCAGCGTCACCTCGGTGATGATGCCGAGCGTGCCTTCCGAGCCGACGAGAAGCCGGGTGAGGTCGTAGCCGGCCGAGGTCTTGCGGGCCCGCGTCGAGCTCTGGACGATCGAGCCGTCGGCCATCACCGCCTTCAGCGCCAGCACATTGTCCTTCATCGTGCCGTAGCGCACCGCATTGGTGCCGGAGGCGCGCGTCGCCGCCATGCCGCCGATGGAGGCGTCGGCGCCGGGATCGATCGGGAACATCAGGCCTTGGTCGCGCAGATGCTCGTTGAGCTCCTTGCGGGTAACACCCGCCTCGACCACCACGTCGAGATCCTCCGCATGGACGGCGACGATCCGCTTCATCTGCGACATGTCGATGCAGACGCCACCGAAGGGCGCGTTGACATGGCCTTCCAGCGAAGTGCCGGTACCGAAGGCGATGACCGGCACGCCATGCGCGGCGCAGAGCCTCACGATCTCCGAAACCTCTTCCGTGCTCTGCGGAAACACCACCGCGTCCGGCGCCTGGTTCGGAATCCAGGTCAGCGTATGGCCGTGCTGCTGGCGCACCGCGAGACTGGTCACCAACCGGTTGCCGAAGCGCGCGGCGAGCGCCCGCGTCACGGTCTCGACGGCTTCCCGCGAGGGAGGCAGCACGGCGGCGGCGCTGAAGGTTTCGGGAAGCGACGCGGCGGGCAGGCTCATTGTCAACATCCGGTTTTGGCGCTTAGAATTGGAACAGATCGGTTTCGCCACCGGTTACGATTACGAGATCGTTCCGGTGTGGTCGCTTTCTGCCCGCGCCAGACTCCTGGCACCGGGCAGGGCCGATGCACAGTAGAACACGCAACCGCCGGATGGGCAGTACAAATTACGCTGCCATGCCTTGAACGAAGCGCTGGACAGGGAGGCGCGGATGAAAAACGAGACGCGCGCCCCGGCGCTGTTCTTCGCACCCTTCGTCTCGTCGGCCATGCGCGTCGAGCCGCAATGGATCGACTATAACGGCCATCTCAACATGGCCTATTACCATGTGCTGTTCGACCGGGCGGTGGACGAGGTTTTCTCGCTCGTGGGCCTGACCCGCGACTATGTCGAGACGCGCCATGCCTCGACCTTCACGGCCGAATGCCACGTCCTCTACAAGCGCGAGCTGACCGAGGGCGATTTCGTCCGCGTCACGGCCCAGCTCATCGCCTTCGACGACAAGCGGCTGCATTACTATCTCGAGATGCGCCACGCCAATGAAGGCTGGCTCGCCGCCACCAGCGAGAACATGTCGCTGCATGTCGACATGGTCCATCGCCGGGTGACGCCCTTCCCGCCCGACATCCTCGCCAATCTCGCCCTGATGAAGGCGGCTCACAGCATGATGCCGCTGCCGGCCACGATCGGCCGCATCATCGGCATGCCGGAAAAGCGTGCGATCCAGGTCGAGGATCAGGCCGAGCCCGAGACCGAAACCCGGCATTGAACGGCGCGGGCAGCGCTCAGTCGCTGTCGTCGGGAATCTTGAGCTTGTGACCGCAGGCCTTGCAGTAGACCGCGTCCAGCTCATGCCGTTGCAGCGCGCATTCAGGGCATGGGAAGGTCACCTTGTTGGGCCTCACCAGCGCCTGCGCCAGCTTCACGAACAGGGAAATCCCGACGATCATCACGATGATCGAGGTCAGCTTGCCTGCGGTGCCCGGCAAGGTGATGTCGCCGAAGCCAGTGGTCGTCACCGTCGCGACGGTAAAGTAGAGCGCATCGACATAGCCCGCCAGACCGCCGGCTTCGCGGAAGAAGAAGGTGAAGACGAAGCCCGTGACCACGAAGAGAAAGGTCAGGATGTTGATCAGCGCGCGGGCGACGTTCTCCCAGTCGCGGTAGGGAGTCCTGCGCAATTGCGCCCAGATGACCCCCTTCTGTGAAAGCGACCACAGCCGCAGGATGCGCAGAAAGCCGAAATTCTCCAGCCACTGGGGTGCCAGCAGCGTCACCAGAATGAACAGGTCGAGAATGACCGCCGGCTGGCGCAGGAGCCGCAGCATGTTCGAGGACGCCAGGAACCGCGCGGCGATTTCCAGAGCCACGATGACGGCGACCGAATAGTCGATCCAGAGGAACGTCGAGGCGTCCCGCAGGACCGGCGTCGCGATAAAGAAAGCGATGATCAGGAGATCGACGATCGTCACCGCAAGCCGGAAGCGCAGCCCGGTCGGCGAGCGGCCGTGATAGAGCTGGCGCAGCCGGTCTCGGAATGTATCGAACCGGCTCTCGGGCCGTCGGGGATCGGCGCTTTCCATTCCAGGGACGATAGCGGGTCGCGAAGCCAGCCGCCAAGAACCCTCGTCATTGCGCGCGCAGGGCAGCAATCCCGGGGGATTGGGTGGAACGGCTCGGCCCAGCCCCTGGATCGCTTCGTCGCTTCGCTCCTCGCGATGACGCTGGTCCGGCCAGACGCGAAATGCCCTAGCCGCGCGGCATCTCCGCAACCGCATGCACCGCATAGCCGCGATAGGGCGCGCTCACCCGGCAATCGGCCCCGGCCGCTTGCGCCAGCTCGCGCATCACCGCCGGCAGGTCCTCCCGCGGCGCGACATGGAACAGCGCGAGCCAGCGCGACAGCACGTTCTTGAACGCGCTCGGCAAACCGGCCTGGTCGCCGAAATCGACGACATGCAGCGAACCGCCCGGAGCGAGCCGCCGCAGCGCCTCTGCCACCACCGGCTGCCAGGGCGGGATCATCGACAACGCATAGGAAATGACGATGCGGTCGAAGCCCGGCCGCCCGAACAGCGCCTGCGGGTCGAAATCGGTCGCGTCGGCCTGCGCCAGCCTAATCCGGCCGGTGAGCCCGGCGCGCGCGACGGAAGCCCGGGCCGTCGCCAGCATCTCGGCGGAGACGTCGAGCCCGTAGCACTCACAGTCCGGATAGCGCCGGGCGATCTTGATCAGGTTGCGCCCGGTGCCGCAGCCGATCTCCAGGATCGACGCGCCGGCCGGGGGCGCGAGCCCCTCGATCAGCTGGTCGCGGCCAAGCAGGTAGAATTTGCGGCTGGCGTCGTAGAAGTGACGTTGATGCCGGTAGATCTGGTCCATCAGCCCAGCGGCCGAGCCCGTCTCCCCGAACGCGCTCACGCCGCCTGCCCTGGCAGGGTGTAGAGATGGAAGCCGCCATAGATCGCGGAGCGGTCCTGGCGACAGAGATCGCGGCTGCGGGCCTCGTCATAGCGCCATTGGTCGAGGATCGCGGCCGGGACGCGGCCCGGCAGCAATCGCTCATCGGCCGCGGTCCGGAAGATCACCCTTGCGCCCGGCTTGGCCGTGCGCGTGATCTGCGACCACAGCGCCGTGAGGTCGGCATCGTTCATCCAGTCCTGCGCATCGAGCAGCACATAGGCGTCGCAGCTCTTCGCCGGCTGGTCTTCCAGGAAGGCCGTGATCGCGCTCTGGCGATAGCCGACCGCACCGGCCCGGGCCTTCACGGTCTCGAAATTCTGCGGCTGGAGATAGGGTGGCAGCGCCGCATCCGCCCCTTCGCCGTAGCGGCGTCCGAAGGCCTGCTGCGCGAAATAATTGTCCTTCAGGTCGAAACCGCAGGCGAGGCGCTCGAGCCTGAGCCGCAGCGCGCCGAGAATGCCGTCCTCGCCATCGGCCGCGAGTGCCTTGTACTGGGCCGGCGGAATGCCGAGGCCATAGAGCGAGGCCGGCTGGCGCACCAGCCAGCGCACCAGCCTGCGCTCGAACATCGGCGCGAGATGCCGGTCGTAAAGCTGCCGCTGCTCGGCGAGATCGCGCGCGGCCAACATCGCGCGGGGATTGCCGCCGAGCAATCGCGCCAGCAGATGGCCGGTGCCGATGAAGCGGCCGAGCAGCCCGTAGCGGTAGAAGCCGTTGGCGAAGAGGTTGATCCGGCGGCGCCCGCCGAGGCCGCGCCCCTCCCAGTAGCCGCGCGAGACAGCGTCGAGATGCGGCGCGATCTCGCCATCGTAGAAGGCGACGTTCTCGCGGCGGTCGGCCGCGCCGAAGAAGCGGCGGAAGGTCGAGTAATCCGTCATGCGCCCCAGCGCCGCGAGCTTCAGCCGCCCCAGCGCGATATGGGCACCGTTGAGATCGACCGCGCTGACGCGGATCGGCGCCGCGGTCAGATAGGAAAGGACGTTGCAGGAGCCGGACGCGATCGCGACGACATGATCGTCCGCCTTGAGCGCAAGCGCCGCCATGTCGACGACAGGGTCTTCCCATATCTGCGGATAGACGAGCCCCGAGAAGGCGCGGGTGAACATCCATTCCAGCAGGCCCGCCTTGGAGAGCCGTTTGCTGCGCTGGACCGCCGTGCTGAGGCCCAGCGTTGTCGTCCGCCGAACCGTCCGTGCCGATTGCGTCACTGGTTCCCGCCTCCCCTTTCAAGGTGGCGAGCCGACTAGAGGAGTCGCATGACGGTCCGGTGACGGGGCCCGCGCTGCCGCTATCGTGAAACAAGGTCCAGCGCCGAGGGGGCTGAAAATCGGCGGCCGAAAAGCCATATTGGGCCGGACCGAGCCGATGGCATCGCGAGCCATCCGCCGAGAAGGAGATCATCATGGGTCTGACGAGCATGTTCGGCGCCGAGAAGAAGCAGGCCGAAACCTTCCCCTTCCAGCTCAGCGATGCCGAATGGCGTGCGCGCCTGACACCCGAGCAGTATCGCATCCTGCGCGGCCACGGCACCGAGCGGGCGGGTTCCTGCGCGCTCAACTACGAGAAGCGCGCCGGCACCTTCTCCTGCGCCGGCTGCGGCCAGAAGCTGTTCAAATCGGGCAAGAAATTCGAGAGTGGCACCGGCTGGCCGAGCTTCGACCAACCGCTGGAAGGTGCGGTCGGCGCCAGCGAGGATCACAGCCACGGCATGCATCGGGTCGAGGTCCATTGCGCCAATTGCGGCGGCCATCTCGGCCACGTTTTCCCGGACGGCCCGCCCCCGACCGGCCTGCGCTACTGCATCAATGGCGAGGCGATGACGTTCGAGCCGGAAGCAGCTTGAGGCATTCGCGTCATGCCCGGGCTTGACCCGAGCATCTCGTGACGGAAAAGCGATGAAGAGATGCCCGGGTCAAGCCCGGGCATGACGTTTCAAGCAGCCGGTACCGCCCGCCGCGCCAGCGCCGCAGCGTCGACGCCCGGCGGCAGATCGCCGAACTGTCCCGACCAGCCACCATCCAGCCGCGTCGCGATGAAGGCATCCGCCACCGCGGCCGGCGCGAAACGCAACAGCAACGAGCCCTGCAGCATCAACGCCAGCTTCTCGGTCAATCGCCGCGCCTGCCCCTCATTGCGCATCATCTCCGGCAACTCGCCTTCCAGCCGTTTTAAAGCCGCATCGTAGCCCCGGTCCGCGCCCGCAGCCGCCATCAACTCCGCCCGCAATACATCGACAGCGCCCTCCTCGCGCGCCAGCGAACGCAGCACGTCCAGGCAGATGACATTGCCCGAGCCCTCCCAGATCGCGTTGAGCGGCGCCTCCCTGTAGAGCCGCGCCATCGGATTCTCCTCGATGAAGCCGTTGCCGCCATGGCATTCCAGCGCCTCGGTGACGACGGCCGGCGCGCGCCGCGTGATCCAGTATTTCGCGATCGGCGCCCCGACCCGCGCCAGCAGGCGCTCGCTCGGGGACTCATCTTGCCGGTCGAGCGCCGCGAACAGCCGGAAGGCGAGCCAGGCCGCGGCTTCCGCCTCGATGGCAATGTCGGCGAGCACGTTCTGCATGATCGGCTGGTCGATCAACGCCTTCTGGAAGGCGCGGCGATGCTGCGCGTGATGCGCCGCCAGCGAGACCGCCATCCGCATCAATCCGGACGACGCCGCCGCGATGTCGAGCCGCGAATTGTGGTTCATCGACAGGCCCGTGCGGATGCCCCGACCCGGCTTGCCGATGAGATGGCCGATCGCGCCCCTGAACTCGACCTCGGAGGAAGCATTCGAGCGGTTGCCGACCTTGTCCTTCAAGCGTTGGATCGCGACGCCGTTGCGCGATCCGTCCGGCAGCCAGCCCGGCACGACAAAGCAGGAAATGCCCTCGCCCGTGCGCGCCAGCGTCAGGAACACGTCCGAATGCGGCACCGAGAAGAACCATTTCCGTCCATGCAGCGACCATGTGCCGTCGCGATTATCCTCCGCATGCGTCTGCGTCTGCCGCAGATCCGAGCCGCCCTGCGTCTCCGTCATCGCCGTGCCGACGGTCGCGCCCGTCTTCAGATGCGCCGGCCCCTGCCGCGGATCGTAGCGGTTCGACGTGACGAGCACCCCCCACTGCGCCCACCGCCCCGCATCCTGCTTCAGCACCGGCACGGCGGCATAGGTCATGCTGATCGGGCAGCAGATGCCGCTCTCGGCCCCGTACCAGAGATATTGCAGGGCCGCCCGAGCCACTTGCGCACCAGGCTCCGGCCGGTTCCAGGCGAGCGCGTGCGTCTCCTGCCCGATGGCGAGCCCCATCAATTCGTGCCAGGCCGGGTGGAAGGCGATCTCGTCGATCCGGTTGCCGAAGCGATCGAAGGCCCGGAGTTCCGGCGTGTAACGATTGGCGAGATAGGCCAGCTCCTGCACCCGCGCCGAGCCCACGGTCCGCCCCGCTTCGTGCAGCCGCTCGCGCGCCCAATCGGCCCCGAAGGCCGAGACGATCCCAGGCAGCACCGGATCGGCGGCGAAGGCATCGTACTCGGCCAGCGCCGGCACCTGATTGCTGACCTCCCAGCTTTCCGCTCCGCCCTGTCCGGTCATTGCTGCCACCTCCCTGTGGAACAGGATATAAAATGATCGCTCCGGCAGGGCGCAATCCTGACATCGACGCCCTATATTCGCCGGAGAACGAATCACGCACGAGCAGCTTAGACCCTTGTCCGAGACCGACGCCTTTTCCGCTCCCCTGCCCCGCCCCGGCGGGCTGGCCGCGCGCGCCGCGGCACAGCCTGCGGCCGGCTATCTCGCGGGGCTGAACCCGGAGCAGCGCCAGGCGGTCG
Organism: Allobosea spartocytisi; assembly: GCF_014764685.1. Classification (NCBI taxonomy): domain Bacteria; kingdom Pseudomonadati; phylum Pseudomonadota; class Alphaproteobacteria; order Hyphomicrobiales; family Alloboseaceae; genus Allobosea; species Allobosea spartocytisi. Next base: position 313,219 of record NZ_JACXWY010000004.1, on the reverse strand, counting down.
AGGCGACGGAGGGCCCGGTGCTCGTGCTCGCCGGCGCCGGCACCGGCAAGACGCGCGTGCTGACCACCCGCATCGGCCATCTGATCTCGACCAGCCGCGCCTATCCGTCCCAGATCCTCGCCGTCACCTTCACCAACAAGGCGGCGCGCGAGATGAAGGAGCGCGTCGCCCATCTCGTCGGCCCCGTCGCCGAGGGCATGCCCTGGCTCGGCACCTTCCACTCGATCTCGGCCAAGCTCCTGCGCCGCCATGCCGAACTGCTCGACCTGCGCAGCGACTTCACCATCCTCGACACCGACGACCAGATCCGCCTGATGAAGCAGGTGATCCAGGCCGAGGGAATCGACGAGAAGCGCTGGCCCGGCCGCATGCTGGCGGGCTTCATCGATAGCTGGAAGAACCGTGGCCTCTCCCCCAAGGACGTTCCCGCAGGCGAGGCCGCCGTCTTCGCCAACGGCAAGGGCGGCAAGCTCTACGCCGCCTATCAGGAGCGCCTGACCGCATTGAACGCCGTCGATTTCGGCGATCTGCTGCTGCACTGCCTGACGCTGTTCCGCGACTATCCGGACGTGCTCCAGACCTATCACGACCGCTTCCGCTATATCCTTGTCGACGAGTACCAGGACACCAACACGGCGCAGTATCTCTGGCTGCGCCTGCTGGCCCAGGGCCGCCGCAACATCTGCTGCGTCGGCGACGACGACCAGTCGATCTATGGCTGGCGCGGCGCCGAAGTCGACAACATCCTGCGTTTCGAGCACGATTTTCCGGGTGCGACCGTGATCCGGCTGGAGCGCAACTACCGCTCGACCGGCCATATCCTCGCCACCGCCTCCAAGCTGATCGCCCGCAACGAAGGCCGTCTCGGCAAGACCTTGCGTACCGAGGATGCACTCGGCGAGAAGGTCACCATCACCGGCGCCTGGGACAGCCAGGAGGAGGCCCGCCTGATCTCCGACGAGATCGAGGCGATGCAATCGAAGAAGCACAACCTCGCCGAGGTCGCGGTGCTCGTGCGCATCTCCGCCCAGATGCGCGAGATCGAGGAGCGCTTCGTCCAGGCCGGCGTGCCCTATCGCGTCATCGGCGGCCCGCGCTTCTACGAGCGCGCCGAAATCCGCGACGCGCTCGCCTATCTGCGCTGCGTCGTTTCGCCGACCGACGATCTCGCCTTCGAGCGCATCGTCAACGTGCCCAAGCGCGGCCTGGGCGATGCCACCGTCCAGCTTCTGCACAACCATGCCCGCGCCACCGGCTTCTCGCTGATGCAATCGGCCCGCGCCGCGGTCGAGAGCGACGAGTTGAAGCCCAAGGCCCGCACGGCGCTGCGCGAGCTGGTCGATGCCTTCGGCCGCTGGTCCGCCCGCGCCGAGCATATGCCGCAGGGCGAGCTCGCCGAGCTGGTTCTGGAGGAATCCGGCTATACCGAGATGTGGAAGAAGGACCGCTCGGCCGACGCCGCCGGGCGGCTGGAAAACCTCAAGGAACTCGTGCGCTCGCTCGACGAATTCCCCGACCTGCCGGCCTTCCTCGAACACGTCTCGCTGGTCATGGACGTCGGAGACGGCGAGGCCGAGGCGCGCGTCTCGATCATGACGCTGCATGCCGCCAAGGGACTGGAATTCGACACGGTCTTCCTGCCCGGCTGGGAGGAAGGGCTGTTCCCGAACCAGCGCGCGCTCGACGAGAGCGGCCGCGCCGGGCTGGAAGAAGAGCGCCGCCTCGCCCATGTCGGCCTCACCCGCGCCCGCAAGAAGCTGAAGCTCTATTTCGCCTCGAACCGCCGCATCCACGGCCTCTGGCAGACCAGCTTGCCCTCGCGCTTCATCGACGAATTGCCGGAGGAGCATGTCGAGGTCGAGCAGGCCCCGACCAGCTATTCGCAGGGCGGCTACGGCGCCTCGCGTTTCGACCGGATGGAAAGCTTTGGCTCCAGCTACAACACGCCGGGCTGGCAGCGCGCGCAAGAGAACCGAGCGAAGAACAGCGGCGGCGGCAGCGGCTTCTCGGAAAGCGGTCGCGGCTTTGGCTCGGGCGGCTTCGGCGGCTCGTCGCGCCAGCGCGGTCCACTGCTGATCGAGGGCGAGCTGACGGCGAAATCATCCGGCGAATCCGCCTATGGCGAGGGCGCCCGCGTCTTCCACGTCAAGTTCGGCCCCGGCTCCGTCGCCAGCGTCGACGGCAACAAGCTGACGGTCGATTTCGACAAGGCGGGCCGGAAGATGGTGCTGGATTCCTTCGTGCAGAAGGCGGGGTGATTTCTCCCCGCCGGGAGCGACGCCGCCTTGACGATCTACTTACTAGTAGGTAGAAAGCCGCATGGCCGCTTCGGGAACGACATCCGACGAAATCCTGCGTTGTGCCCGCTCCCTGCTGATCGAGGGCGGATATAACGGGTTCAGCTATGCCGACATCGCGAAGGTGGTCGGCATTCGCAATGCGAGCATTCACCACCACTTCCCCAGCAAATCCGACCTCGTCCGCACGCTCGTCGCACGATACCGGGAAGAGGCGGAGGCTGGGATTGCCGCTCTCGAACGCCAACTCCCTGACCCAGCCCAGCAATTGCGCGCCTATACGGGCTATTGGGAGGCCTGCATCGCCGATGCGAGCGCTCCATTCTGCCTCTGCGCGCTCCTCGCGAGCCAGATCCCGGTGCTTCCGCAGGAGATCGTCGTCGAGGTGCGCGCCCATTTCCGGGCTCTGTCCGCCTGGTTGACCTCGGTTCTCGAGCGCGGTGCCAAGCAGGGCAGCCTGCGTTTCGCAGGCACGAGCAAGGCCGAGGCGGAAGCCTTCATGGCCAGCGTGCACGGCGCAATGCTCTCGGCCCGCGCCTATGGCGACCCCAAAATATTCGGTGTCATCACACACCCGCTGTTGGAGCGCCTCACAGCACGACACTGAAGCCAACCGCCCCGGGGCGGCGCAAGACCGCGCGCTTAGGCCTACCGATTAGTAGATAGACATGACTTTCCATTCCCTGTCGCCATCGCGTTCTGACGCACGAGCAACCTCACCTCCCCATGAAAAGGGCACTCCATGTTCGGCATTTCATCTCTCGGCTGGGTGCATACGCTGGGCAGCCTGCCGGCCATTCCGGCGGCGGCTTACATGTTCACGGTCCATGGCCGGATCGTGCCGCGCTCGAAAGCGGGCGCGGTATATTTTGTTGCGATGCTGATCGGCGCAGCGACGGTTTTCCTCGTCGCGCATCAGCCCGTCAGTTACGGCGTCGGCGCAGTCACGCTCGTACTGCTCATCGTTGGCTATAGCGTCGGCCGCTTACCGATCTCCGGACGGGTCGCGACATACGTCGAAACAATCGCTCTCAGCCTGACGGCCTTCCTGCTCATGCTGCCGACCGTGACCGAAATCCTGCGTCGCGTCCCGGACGGCCACCCATTCGTCACCGACCTGAAATCCCCGCTCCTTCTCGGCGCGCAGGGCAGCATTCTCGCCGCACTCGTTATCGGATTGACCGTCCAGATCATCTCCCTGCGCAGGCAAGGCAAGACCGCCGCGTGAAGTCCCCGGCGATCCGGCAGCGCCGAGGCGAGGGCCTTACGCCCCGCCCTCCCGCTCGCGAAAAGCCTTCCGCGCCGCCGAAACCTCGGCATAATACGTCTCGGCCCAGACCCAGACGCCGCAGAAGGCGGCGCTGAGCTCCCGCCCCAGCTCGGTCAGCGTGTAATCGACATGGGGCGGGATCACCGGATGGACGGTGCGGATGACGAGCCCGTCCCGCTCCATCTCGCGCAGCGTCTTGGTCAACATCTTCTGGCTGATGCCGCCGACCATGCGGCCGATCTCGGTGAAGCGCAGCGTGCCGTGCTCCTCGAGCGCTTCCAGCACCAGCATGGTCCATTTGTCCGCCACCTGCGCGATCACCTGGCGCACCAGCGACTCCACCGCCGGGCTCACCGGCGGCAGCGCGCTGCTCCTGGCGTGCATCGCGCCCATGGCGCTTCGGATCGCCTGCATCCCACACTCTCCTTTTAGTGCGTATGGCACTTTCTGGCGCCTTCTTTCTTTTGAAGAGTACTGATGCCACCTCGTGAAGCGCAACCATTCAGAGGGCTTTGCGATGAACATCTCCGGAAACACCATCCTGATCACCGGCGGCGGCTCGGGCATCGGCCGCGCGCTGGCCGAGGCCCTTCACGCCAGGGGCAATCAGATCATCATTGCCGGGCGCCGCGAAGGCGTGCTCGATGAGGTCACCGCCGCCAATCCCGGCATGGCCTCGACGCTGCTCGACATCCAGGACAAGGCCGATATCGAGGCCTTCGCCCGGCAAGTCGTCGAGCGTTTCCCCAAGCTCAATGCCGTCCTCAACAATGCCGGCATCATGAAGCCCGAAAACGTCCCGGCCGCCGACAACCTCTCCATCGCCGAGGAGACGATCGCGACCAATCTGCTTGGCCCGATCCGCCTGACGACCGCGCTGCTGCCGCATCTCCTGAAGCAGCCGCGCGCCACGGTCCTGACCGTCTCTTCCGGCCTCGCCTTCGTGCCGCTGGCAGTGACCCCGACCTATAGCGCGACCAAGGCGGCGATCCATTCCTGGTCGACCGGCCTGCGCGAGCAGCTCAAGCACACCTCGGTCGAGGTCATCGAGATCGCCCCTCCCTATGTGCAGACCGAACTGATGGGCGCACAGCAGGCGGTCGATCCCGCCGCCATGCCGCTGGCCGATTTCACCAGCGAAGTGATGACGATCCTCGAAACGCAGCCCGAGGCCGGCGAAGTCATCGTCGAACGCTGCAAGCCTCTGCGTTATGCCGAGGCGACCGGCAGTTTCGCGCAGGTCTTCGCCGGGCTGAACGCACAGCACGCCTGACCAGCAGGCAGCCTATTCCGCACGATGGCAGCAGACGCAGAGCTTGTTGCCGTCAGGGTCGCGGACATAGGCGCCATAATAATCGGGGTGATAATGCGCTCTCAGCCCCGGCGGCCCCTCGCAGGTGCCGCCGGAGGCGAGGGCCACCGCGTGGCAGCGATCGACCTCGGCCCGGCTCGCGGCCAGAAGCGCTGTCATCGGCCCGTTGCCGGGAACGGCTGGCGAACCGTCGAACGGCCGGGTCAGGAAAAACAGCGGGCGCTCGGCTCCCTTGGGTTGCCAGGCCGCGGCCGCATGATCGGGATCGCGGAAGCGCAGCGGATGCCCCAGCACGTCGAACACGGCCGTATAGAAGGCCTCCGCCCGGCGGAAGTCGTTGGTTCCGACACAGATATGCGAAAACATCGGCTGTTCCCCCGCTCTGCCTCGGCATCAGCCTAGCCCGTCGATGACAGCCATGACATCCCTCATCCGCCCTGCTATGGGCAGCGCATGCGCGAAGGCCTTCTGCCAGCGACGGTCGCGACCGTCTTCGAACTCTCCACCTCGGGCGAGAAGGCCCGGGCCCTGACCGAATTGCTCGGCGAGATCTTCGATCCGACCGAGACCGCGATCTCGGCCTTCGAGATCGAGGAAGGTGTCACCACGCTTTCGCTCAACGCGCCGTGGAAGGTCGAGATCTATTTCGCCAACCACCCGGACGAAGCGGCGGTGCGCGACCTGCTGCGGCCGATCGTCGGCGATCTCGTCGACGAGACCCCGTTCAGCACCGTGAATACGCAGGACTGGGTGGCCAACAGCCTCGACGGGCTGAAGCCCGTGCGCGCCGGCCGCGTCCTCGTCCATGGCGCGCATGATCGGGATGTCGTGCGCATCAACGACGTATCGATCGAGATCGAGGCGGCACTCGCCTTCGGCACCGGCCATCACGGCACCACCGCCGGCTGCCTGCTGGCTCTGGATGCCGAGTTGAAGAAGCGTCGCCCGCGCCACGGGCTCGATGTCGGCACCGGCACGGGCATCCTGGCGCTGGCGCTCGCCAAGCAGATCAAGCGCAAGGTCGTTGCCGGCGACATCGACGCGATCGCGGTCGAGGTCTCCGCCCATAACGCCCGCCTCAACCACGCGCCGCACGCGCTCGATCTCTATGTCGCGCCAGGCTTGCGCCATGCCAAGGCGAACCGCACAGGCCATTTCGACCTGATCTTCGCCAACATCCTCGCCTGGCCGCTGAAGCGCCTCGCCCCCTCGATCGCCCGGGCCCTGTCACCGGACGGGACGCTCATCCTGTCGGGGCTGCTCGCGATGGATGTCGCCGGCGTGGCCTCGGCCTACCGGCACCAGAGCATCTACCTCGTCAGCCAATCGCTGCGCGAAGGCTGGGCGACGCTGACCATGAAAAAAGGCGGCGCAGCCCCGAGGCCCCGCCGCCCTGCCTGACCTCCGGCGCCGCGAGCTTCAGCAGCCCGGCGGCGCGCGGTCGTCAGCGTCGATCTCAGAAGTCGATACGGCCGTATTTGGCCTCGGCCTCAGCCTGCAGGCTGCGGGCGTCATGCCAGACGGCGACGGCGAACTTCGCCGCGTCGGCGATCTGTTCGGCGACATGCCTGATGAGGGCGATCATGCTGTGGCTCCGTTCGGTTGCGGCGCAGCGAGAGGCGCGCCGAAGATTCAGCGGTTGAAGGGCAGCGACCGGTCGTTGGACAGGCTCGCGAACGGAATCCCGCCGAGCACGATCCCCGCCTCATCGATGAGAAGATTGCGGGCCCGCAGCTCGCGAGCCGCCGAGCGCATGCGGCTTTCGATCATCGCGGCGTGGAGCCGGCGCAGCAGGCCGGGCTTTTCCGAGCGCGTCGTCGTCCCGGCCACCACGGGCACGGGCAATACGTCGGCATTGTTCAACACGTAGGTCATGGGTCCATCTCCGAAAAACGAAGGACAGTCCCGGTCGCTTCCTCGTTCTCTTATGCGACTAAAATGGGCTCATTTCGCACTTGCGAGAAGATGTGTTCGCATATGCGAGATATGCACAAAACGCATGCAACAAGTCCGATCTCGTTAATATTTGCGTAGATTGCATAACGAAATGGCACAATGCGGATCGGCGAGGCAGCGCGGTCCTACGGAAGAGGCATCGCCACGCCGACGCATTTGCACTGGTGCTTTCGCCGATGGAGCGCGACGATGGCGCACGCTATGCCGGACCCCGCCATGACCGAATCGATCATCCCGACCTGCCGCTTCCAGTCCTTCACCGAGCCGAGCGACCCGGCGCAGGTCGCCGGCCGTGTCGCCGCGCTGCGGCTGGCCCTGGCCGCGCAAGGCCTCGACGGCTTCGTCGTGCCGCGCGCCGACGAGCACCAGGGCGAATATGTGCCGGGCCATATGGCCCGCCTCGCCTGGCTAACCGGTTTCACCGGCTCGGCCGGCAATGCCGTGGTGCTGGCCGAGAAGGCGGCGCTGATCGTCGACGGGCGCTACACCATCCAATCGGCCGAACAGACCGATACCGAGGTCGTCACGCCCGTCCGCATGGAAGAGACACCGCTGGAGCGCTGGATCGAGCAGAACCTGCCGGCTGGGGGCAAGCTCGGCTACGATCCCTGGCTTCACACCACCGATGGCGTCGCGAAGCTGGAAAAGGCCGTCGCGGCCGCCGGCGGCACGCTCGTTCCCGTCGCGAGAAACCCGATCGACGCGCTCTGGAGCGACCGCCCTGCCCCGCCGGCCGCCCCCGTCAAGGCGCATCGCGCCGACTATGCCGGCGAGGACACGGCTTCCAAGCTCGCCCGCATCCAGAAGGCGCTGACCGAGGCCAAGGTCGATGCGCTCGTCGTCTCAGACCCGCATGCCCTGGCCTGGACCTTCAACATCCGCGGCGGCGATGTCGAGCACACGCCTTTGCCGCTGGGCTATGCCATCGTGCCGCGCGAAGGCCGCCCAACCGTCTTCCTCGCGCCCGAGAAGATCACCAACGAGGCCGGCGATGCCATCGGCGCGGTCGGCGAGATCGCGCCGCCGGCCGAACTCGAGCGGCAGTTGCAGAAGCTCGGCGCCGCCAAGGCCAAGGTCAGGCTCGATGCTTCGACCGCCGCCTCGGCGCTGGCGACGCTCATCCGCGAGGCCGGCGGCACGCCCGATGCCGGCGCCGACCCCATCGCCCTGATGAAGGCCCGCAAGAACGCGGCGGAACTCGCCGGCAGCCGCGCCGCCCATCTGCGCGACGGCGCGGTGATGACGAACTACCTGTCCTGGCTCGCCCGCGAGGCGCCGAAGGGCGGCCTCACCGAGATCGACGCGGTCGCGGCGCTGGAAAACGAGCGGCTGAAAACCGGCCTGCTCAAGGACGTCTCCTTCACCACCATCGCCGGCGCCGGCCCCAATGCGGCACTGCCGCATTATCGCGTCACGGCGTCCAGCAACCGGCGCATCGAGCCCGGCATCTTCCTGGTCGATTCCGGCGGGCAGTACGAGGACGGCACCACCGACATCACCCGCACCATCGCCGTCGGCGAGCCCACCGCCGAGATGCGCGACCGCTACACCCGCGTGCTCAAGGGCCATGTCGCGATTTCCCGGCTGGTCTTCGTCAAGGGCACTTCGGGTGCGCAGCTCGACGCCTTCGCGCGGCTGCCGCTCTGGCAGGGCGGCTTCGATTTCGACCATGGCACCGGCCATGGCGTGGGCAGCTATCTCTCGGTGCATGAGGGACCGCAGCGCCTCTCCAAGCTCGGCACCACGCCGCTGGAGCCGGGCATGATCCTCTCCAATGAGCCCGGCTACTATAAGGAAGGCCATTACGGCATCCGCATCGAGAACCTGATCGTCGTCGAGGAGCGCCATATCCCCGGCGCCGAGCGCACGATCTACGGCTTCGAGACGATCACCTGGTGCCCCTATGAGCGGGCGCTGATTGACAAGAACATGCTCGACGACGGCGAGATCGCCTGGATCGACGACTACCACGCCAAGGTCTGGGAAAAGCTTTCGCCGCTGGTCGCGGGCGAGGCCAGGGATTGGTTGGAGGCGGCCTGCCGGGCTTTGTAATCGGCTCTGTCATTCTCGGGCGAAGCACAGCTTCGACCCGAGAATCTCCAAACCGGCAGAGCGTCATTCCGGACAAGCCGCGAAGCGGCGCCGATCCGGAATCCATCGGAGTGCTCAGCACCCTATGATGGATTCCGGTTCTCCCTTCGGTCGCCCGGAATGACGAAGCGGGTCCTGAGATGCTCGGGCCAAGCCCGAGCATGACGACGGTGGATCAGATCACCATGCGGAATCCGACCACCGCAACCACGCCAACAGCCACCACTCCGAGCAGCGGCAGCCGCGTCGCGGCCAGCGCCGTGATCGCCGCCGCCGCCGTCTCGGCCCAGCCGGTGGCAAGCGCGCTGGGCGCGATCACCGCAATCAGCACGGCGGGCGGAATTGCGTCGAAGGCAGCCTGCGCGCGTGGCGAGAGATTCAGGCGTCCGACGAGCGCAAGCCCCGCCACACGGGTGGCGTAGGTCACGATCGCCATGCCGAGGAAGGCGAGGAGATTGATCGGATCGACACTCACGCCTCGGCCTCCTCGATCGCCACATTCCGAGGCTCGCTGCCCGCGGCGAGCCAGGCCGCCAGCAGGCCAAAGACCGCCCCCGCAGCGACATGCCAGGGCGGGCCAGCCAACCGATAGGTGACGGCCGAAGCGATGCCGGCGGCGGCCACCGTCCAGAAGGTCACCCGCCCCTTCCAGAAGGCGGCGACGAGGGCGATGAACAGCGCCGTGAAGGCGAAATCGGCGCCGAGCCGCTTGGGGTCGCCCAGCACCGCGCCGATCATCGCGCCGAGCGTCGAGTTGATCAGCCAGCCCGAGACGAAGGGGATGACCATCGCGAACCAATAGGCCGGCGTCAGGCGATGGGTGCGAGCACGCTTCTCGGCCAGCGCCCAGTTCTCATCGGCCATGTAGTAGAGCCCGAGGAATTTCTGCCAGCGGCTGAAGCCCTGGAGCTTGGGCGCGAGCGAAGCGCCCATCAGCACATGGCGGGCATTGATCAGCAGCGTCGAGAAGACCAGCGCGGCGACCGGCGCCGGGTTCGCCCAGAGCTCGATCGCGGCGAATTGCGCGCCACCGGCGAAGACCATGATGCTCATCAGGAAGACTTCGAACGGCGACAGCCCCTTGCTCGCCGCCACCGCCCCGAAGAGCAGGCCGATCGGCGCTGCTGCCACCGCGGCCGGCCAGATATCGCTCAGGCCGCGCCTGATATCGTCGCGCATCGTGGACATGGAGGTTTTCTTTCGAAGAGCCGGCTTCAGCCGGCATGCGCCGCCCGGAAGGCCCCGGGCGTGACGCCGAAGCGGGCCTTGAAGGCGCGGGTCAGATGCGGCTGGTCGCAGAAGCCGGTCGCCGCTGCGACATCGCCCGGCATCTCGCCGCGCCGCAGCCGCTCGCGCGCCCGCCTGACACGGACATCGACGAGATAGGCGTGAGGGGTGAGCCCGGTTTCCCGCCGGAAAGCGCGGATCAGGTGATGGCGCGGCAGGCCGGTCAGGCGCGCCAGATCGGCCAGCGACAGGTCCTCCTCGTAGCGCGCCTCGAACAATTCGCGCGCCTTGGCGACAGGCCCCTCCTCCGCACCGACGGCCCGAACCGTCAGATCGGCATGACGGGCCAGGCAATGCGCATAGAAACGCAGCAGCATCTCCTCGCCCGCCAGCAGGTCCTTGCCATCCTCGATCGCGCGATGCGCGACGGCGAAGAGCGCAGCGCCTTCCGCATCCTCGACGAGAGGCTCCGGAAAGAACGGCGTCCCGGTCGTCTCACGGCCGCTGAGCGAAGCCGCGACCTCGCGCATCAACCCGGTCTCGGGATAGGTCATGCGATAGCTGTAGCCAGGCCCATAGGGCTCGCCGTCATGGGTTTCCAGCGGATTGACGAAGGTGATCAGCCCCGGCCGCGCATAGTACCGCGCGCCACGCACACGGAAGGTCTCGCAGCCGGCCTCGATGGTGCCGATCACATAGCTTTCATGCTGGTGCGGCGCATAGGCATGGCGGCGGAAGGTCGCCGCGAGACAATCCAGCCCGCCGAAACGCTCGGCCGGAAACAGCTTCGCCCGCTCGCCGGCGACGAGCGGTTCGAGGCAGAGTGTCTCGCCCTGTGTGACTGCTTCCATGGCGCCAGCATAAACCCTCCCGCTGCGCCGCTGTCTTGAAGAAAAGTGATCGGGCACATCAACGCGCCCGATCTGTTTCGTTGCCGCGAGACAGAGCCTCAGATGGCGTGGGCGGCGGCTTTACCCCCGACGCGCTCGGGACTCTTGGCACCGAGCAGCAGCACGCCGAGCCCGCCGACCAAGGTCGCTATCGTGGCATAGGTGATGACGCCGAGCGTCCCGAAACCATCGACGAGCAGGCCGCCGAAGACCGCTCCGCTCGCGATCGCGACCTGGAAGGCGGCGACGAGCAGGCCGCCGGCCGATTCGGCTTCCTCCTCCGGCGCGACGCGGACCAGCCAGGTCTGGAAGCCGACCGGCAATGCGCCGAAAGCGAAGCCCCAGAGCCCGACGGCGACGGCCGAGGCAATCGGCGACGTGCCGGCGAACAGGAGGCTTGCGCCCATCAGCGCGATCAACAGCGCGCCGAAGATCACGGAAGCCTTGGCGCTACGGGCGGTGATCGCCCCGCCGAGGAAATTCCCGAAGAAGCCGCCGACGCCATAGGCCAGCAGCACCAGCGAGATCGCCTCGACCGACAGCTTCGGAATCTGTTCGAGGAACGGCCGGACATAGGTGAAACCGGCGAAATGCCCGGAAATCACCACGACGATGCCCACCAGCACCAGCGCGATGCTCGGCTGGCCGAGCAAGCGGAACAGCGTGCGGATATCGGGTGAACCGCGAGCCGGCAGACGGGGCAGCACGGCCATCTGGATCACCAGCGTCGCGACGCCGACCAGCGCCGCGAGCCAGAACACGACGCGCCAGCCCATGAGATTGCCGACATAGGCGCCGATCGGCGCCGCGCTGACGGTCGCGATGGAAACGCCGGTGAAGATCAGCGACATCGCCTTGGGCAAGGCGCTCGGCGGCACGAGCCGCATCGCGGTCGCCGCCACCATCGACCAGAAGGCGCCGAGCCCGATGCCGAGCAGGACGCGGGCGAAGAGCAGCGTCGGCAGATTGGTTGCGACGGCGGCGAGCGCGCTCGACAGGATCAGCAGGCCGGTCAGCGACCAGATCACGATGCGCCGGTCAACACCGCGCGTCACGATGGCCGCCGCAAGGCCGGCGATGGCGCCGACCACGGCGGTTGCGGTCACGGCCTGCCCGGCGGCGCCGACCGAGACGCCGATATCGGCGGCCATCGGCGTCAGCAGGCTGGCGGGCAGGAACTCGGCCGTGACAAGGCCGAAGACGCCGAAGGTCAGCGAGACGATCGCCGCCCAGGCCGGTTTTCCGCGCGCATCCTCGATAGGATCATCGAGGTCGAGCGCGGTGACGGAAAGGGAATCTGACATGGGAGTCTCCATGAGGAGGCCGGAAGATGGGCGTGGCTCTCTGGAGTTTCCATGCTATATTGTCTGGAATGAATGACCTTTCGTCCAAATATGTTGCATCGCACTCTGCCGACCATCTCACCGAGATGTTGCGCGGGCTCAGGCTCGACGGCGTCGACTACAATCGCTGCCAGATGGCCTCGCCCTGGGCCATCGCCTTCCCGCCTTGCCGCGCCGCGCGCTTCTACTTCATTGCCCAGCGCGGCTGCTGGCTGAAGATGCCGACAGGCGACTGGCTGGAGCTGCGCGACGGCGACGCCTTGCTCCTGCCGCGCGGGGGCGCGCATGTGCTGGCGAGCGCGCCGGCTGTGACGCCCTCGCCGCCTTGCGACTGCGCGGTGAAGCAGCATTGTGGCGATATCACCGAACTCGAGGGCGGCGGCAGCGACGGCGAGCCCATGCTGCTCTTCAGCGGCAGCATGACCTTCAACGTCGATGCCGACCATCCACTGCTGCGGCTGATGCCCGACGTGATGCGGATGTATGATTTCGCCGCCAACGAGCCCGGCATACCGCATTTGCTCGAGGCGATGGGCCGCGAGGTCTGCATGGACCGCGTCGGCGCCGGCGGCATCCTCGCCCGGCTCGCGGACGTCATCGCCGCCACCATCATCCGCGGCTGGGTCGAGAACGGCTGCGGCGAGGACAAGGGCTGGATCGCGGCGGCGCGCTGCCCGCAGATCGGCCGGGTGCTGGCGGCGATCCATGCCCATCCTGAAGCGGACTGGAGGGTGGAAAGCCTCGCCGAACTGATGGGCGCCTCCCGCTCCGGCTTCGCCGAGCGCTTCGCCAGCGTGGTGGGCGAGACGCCGGCCCGCTATGTCGCCCAGGTCCGCATGCATCAGGCCCGGCAATGGCTGGCGCGGGACAGGATGCGCATCGCCGTGGTGGCGCAGCGGCTCGGCTACGAATCGGAAGCCTCGTTCAGCCGCGCCTTCAAGCGCATCACCGGTTCGGCCCCGAGCCAGGTGCGGGCAGCGGGCGCCCCGCCGCCGGCGATCTTCACGGCGGCGGCTGAGTAGTCGGCGGGCGATCCAGTCTCCGTCATGCTCGCCCTTGTGGCGAGCATCCACGCCTTGAACACGACCTTCGACCAGCGAAGACGTGGATGGTCGGGACAAGCCCGACCATGACGGCAAACGTTACGGTCATGATTTCGGGCTCAGGCTCCGCCGCCTCCACCGATCAGCTCGAACCAGCCGGCCTCGTCGATCACCTCGACGCCGTGCTTGGCCGCGTCCTTGAGCTTCGAGCCCGCGCCCGGCCCCGCGACCAGCAGATCGGTCTTCGACGACACCGAGCCGGCCACCTTCGCGCCGAGTCGCTCCGCCATCGCCTTCGCCTCGTCGCGGGTCATCCGCTCCAGCGCGCCGGTGAAGACCACCGTCTTGCCCGCGACCGGGCTCGTCGTGGCGACAGCCTCCAGCGGCTGCGGCTGAACCTGCTCCAGCAAGCGGTCGAGCAGGTCCTGATTGTGCGGCTCGCCGAAGAACTGCAGCAGCGCCTCGACCACGGTCGGGCCGACGCCGTCGATGGCGTCGAGTTCCTGCCGTTGCGGCGAGGCCGGATCGGCCGCGGCGGCAAGCGTCTCGCGCAGCGCTTCGAAGGAGCCGTAATGGCGCGCAAGCAGCCGCGCATTGGTCTCGCCGACATGGCGGATGCCGAGCCCAAAGATCAGCCGGTTGAGCGGCGGCGTCCGCGCTGCCTCGATCGCCTCGAACAGCTTCTTCGCGCTGACCGCGCCGAAACCTTCCTTGTCCTTGAGCTTCTTGAAATTGGCCTCGTCGCGCCGGGCGAGCGTGAAGATGTCGGCCGGCTCCTTCACCGGCAGATCGGGGTCGCTGTGAAAGAACTCGATCTGCTTGTCGCCGAGCCCGTCGATGTCGAGCGCATCGCGCGAGACGAAATGCTTCAGCCGCTCCATCGTCTGCGCCGGGCAGATCAAGCCCCCGGTGCAGCGGCGCACCGCATCCTCCTTGCCGGAGCGCGGATTATGCTCGCGCACGGCATGGCTGCCGCAGGCCGGGCAGAGCGTCGGGAATTCATAAGGCTTGGAATCCGCCGGCCGCTTCGACAGATCCACGGCCTCGACGCGCGGGATGACGTCGCCGGCCCGCTTTACCGTCACCGTGTCGCCAATGCGGATATCGGTGCCGTCGCGGATCGGCAGCCCCTTGGAATCGAAGCCCTTGATGTAGTCCTCGTTGTGCAGCGTCGCGTTCGTCACCACGACGCCGCCGACCGTGACCGGCTTGAGCCGCGCCACCGGCGAGAGCGCGCCGGTACGACCGACCTGAATGTCGATGGCCTCCAGGATCGTGGTCGCCAGCTCCGCCGGGAATTTATGCGCGATCGCCCAGCGCGGCGCCCGCGAGACGAAGCCGAGGCGCGCCTGCAAGGCGAGATCGTCGACCTTGTAAACCACCCCGTCGATATCGTAGCCGAGCGTGGCGCGCTGGCTCTCGATCAGCCGGTACTGCGCCACCAGCTCGGCGACGCTCTCGCAGCGCTTCATCAGCGGGTTGGTGCGAAAGCCCCAGCGCTTGAAGGCCTCGACCACGCCCATCTGGGTCGGCGCCGGCAGCACCGGCATCTCGCCCCAGGCATAGGCGAAGAAACGCAAGGGTCGCGAGGCGGTAACGCTGACATCCAGCTGCCGCAGCGAGCCGGCGGCGGCGTTGCGCGGATTGGCGAATTCGGGCAGCCCCTTCTCGCGCTGACGCTCGTTGATCCCCGCGAAATCGGCATGGCCGAGATAGACCTCGCCGCGCACCTCGGCGATCTCCGGCACATCCGGCCCGGCGAGCGCCCCGGGAATTTCGGAAATGGTGCGGGCATTGACCGTGACGTCCTCGCCCTCCTCGCCATCGCCGCGCGTCGCCGCCGCGACCAGCTCGCCCTTCTCGTAGCGCAGCGAGAGCGAGAGCCCGTCGATCTTCGGCTCGGCGGTGAAGGCGATGCCGCCCGCCTCTTCCTTGCGGCCGAGGAAGCGATAGACGCGCTGGGCGAACTCCGCGACGGCCTCGTCCGAGAAGGCATTGTCGAGCGAGAGCATCGGCACGCGATGCCGGATCTTGGCGAATTTGCCGGATGGCCTGGCGCCGACCTTGCTGCTGACGCCGCCGCTCTCCTTCAGCTCGGGAAAGGCCTCCTCCAGCGCCACGAGCCGGCGACGCTTCGCGTCATAGGCCGCGTCGTCCATGATCGGCTGGTCGTCCTGGAAATAGGCGTCGTTTGCCGCCTGCACCTCGGCGGCGAGCCGCTTGTGCTCGAGCCTGGCCCGGCGCGGCGTCAGCTCGGCGACGGGCGTTTCGGAAGGGGCGTTGTCGTCTGTGTCGCTCATGCGGGAAGCATTAGGCGAGAAGGCGCTGTCGAGAAAGGGCAGCAGCGATCCCGGTGACTGCCGCCCATCCCCGGACCCCTTATCTCGTCACATCCGCGCGACGGCTTGCAACAAAACCCGCTTCGGCGTGTATTATCCGTGAACTGGGAATTGGAAGCTCGACGCCTGAAGGCCGTTGACGCCAAGGAACATGTCGACGGCTTTTTGGCGAACCGGGCCGGAACCGGGAGATACGCCATGGCCAATCTTGACGGCACCGTTCATCACCTCGGCAGAGCGGTGGAGCCACATGTCCACACCATCACGACGATGGATCTGCGCGATGCGCTCTGGCGCGGCTGGGAGGATTTCAAAGCGCAGCCGAGCCATCTCGTCTTCGTCGCGCTGATCTATCCGGTCGCCGGCGTGCTGCTCGCGCAGCTCACCGTCACCTACAACATCTTCCCCCTGCTCTTCCCGCTGCTCGGCGGCTTCGCCCTGCTCGGCCCCTTCGCGGCGATCGGTCTCTACGAGATCAGCCGGCGCCGCGAGCAAGGGCAGGATTCGTCCTGGCGCCACGCCTTCGACGTGCTGCAATCGCCGGCGATCGGGCAGATCGTGCTGCTCGGCGTGTTGCTGACCGGGCTCTTCCTTGCCTGGCTCGCCTGCGCCTGGCTGATCTACCGCGCCCAGCTCGGCCTGCCCGCCGATGTCTCGACGGCGGATTTCCTGCGCGCCACCTTCACCACCTTCGACGGCTGGATCATGATCATCGTCGGCAATTCGGTCGGCCTGCTCTTCGCCATCCTCGCCTTCTCGATCTCGGTGGTGGCCTTCCCGCTCATCATCGACCGCCATGTCGACATGCCGACGGCGGTCCGCACCTCGATCGCGGCGGTCGAGGCCAATCCACGCGTGATGATGTATTGGGGCCTGATCGTCACCGGGCTTCTGGTGCTCGGCTGTCTGCCCGTGCTGGTCGGCCTCATCGTGGTGATGCCGGTTCTCGGCCACGCGACCTGGCATCTCTACCGCAAGGTGGTGGCCTGAGCGGTCGGCCGTCCGACGCCTATGAGTCGGGAACGCGACGCGTCATCCCGGGCGTGCCGCCTTTGGCGGCGCCGATCCGGGATTCATGCCGGAGCCTTTCCGATCAAGGTTCAGGCGTGGATCCCGGATCTCCGCTTCGCTTCGTCCGGGATGACGCGCGTTTCGTGACCGTGGCTCCCGATTTTCCAGCGGGAACCTTTCACCCCTGAATACGGTTCATTTCCGTAGATCGGGCCTCACGGCCCACTTCAGTCAGGGGGCTTTCGTGAACAATATCATCTACCTCGTCGGCCTGATCGTCGTCGTCCTCGCCATCCTCTCCTTCCTCGGCCTGCGCTGAGCGGAGAGGTGCCGCCGGGGCTGAACGAGCCAGCCCCGTTGCGGGCGATGATGGCGATCAGCCGCGATCGTCGCGCCGGGGCTTCTTGCTCTTGAACGGCTTGCCGGCCGGCCCGCGCGCACCGGGCCCATCGTTCCTGACTCCGCCGGGCTTCCCAGAGAAAGCGGGCTTCTTGCCGGCATAGGGTTTTCCGCCATGCGGCTTGCCGGTCTCCGACCAGGGTGCGCGCGGCTCCGCCGACGGATCGCGGTCGCTGCGGACGGGATCGTAGGATTTCGATCCGCCGAAGGACTTGCCCGCTGCGGGCTTGCCGGCGAACGGCCTATCCGCGAAGGGTTTGCCCTTGCCCTCATAAGGCTTTTTGGCGAACGGCTTCTTCTCATAGCCACGCGCCTCGCGAGGCTCCCCGGCCACGCCTTCGTCTCGCGCCTTGCGCTGATAGGGGGCCGGAGCATGGCTCGCCTTCTCGGCGAAGGGCTTCGCAGGACGGCGCTCGTCCTCGCCCGTCACAGGCTCGATCATGACCTTGTCACGATCCACCGCCTTGGCGAGCTCGTAGAAGCGCTCCGCTACATCGGCATCGATCTCGACCTTGGTCTCGCGGTCGAAAATGCGGATCGCGCCGACCTCGTCGCGCGTGATCTTGCCGCGCCGGCACAGCATCGGCAGCAACTGACGCGGATCGGCGCCATCCCTGCGCCCGACATTGAGGCGGAACCAGACCGTGTCGCCACGCGGGCCGCCCTTGCGCGGCCCGTCGGCGCGGGGGCTGTCCTCGCGTCCGGCGGCGAAGCGCTCGCGCGGCGTCGCGTAATCGTCATGGCTGCGCACCGGCCGGCGCTCGTCGCGGCCGAAACCGGGATCGCCCGCCTCCTCGGCCGCCGGCAGGCGCGAACGATAGAGCCTGACCAGCGCCGCCGCGATCTCGCGCGCCTCGCGGCCGGCCATCAGCGCCTCGACCATGCCGGCATCATCCTCGCCCTCGTCGCCCGAGAGCATCGGATCCTTGAGCAGCCGCTCCTGATCGAGCGCGCGAATCTCCTCCGGCGTCGGCGGGCCGATCCACTCGGCCTCGACCTTGCCTTCCATCAGCAGCCGCTCGGCCTTGCGCCGGCGTGACTGCGGCACCAGCACGACGCTGGTGCCCTTCTTGCCGGCGCGCCCGGTCCGGCCCGAGCGATGCTGCATCACCTCGGCGTCGTTGGGCAGTTCGGCATGGATGACGAGGTCGAGCCCCGGCAGGTCGATGCCGCGCGCGGCGACATCGGTCGCGACGCAGACCCGTGCCCGCCCGTCGCGCAGCGCCTGCAGGGCGGCATTGCGCTCGTTCTGGCCGAGCTCTCCCGACAGGGCGACGGCGGCGAAGCCGCGCTCAAGCAGGATGGCTTCGAGATGGCGCACGGCATTGCGCGTGTTGCAGAAGACCAGCGCCACCGGCGCGTCGTGGAACCGCAGCAGGTTGACGACCGCGAGCTCCGCCTCCTTGGGATAGACGCGCACGGCCTTGTAGGCGATGTCGGCATGGCCGCGCCGCGCCGCTTCCACCTCGATGCGCAGCGCATCGTGCTGGTAGCTCTGCGCGAGCTGGACGATGGCCTTCGGGAAGGTCGCCGAGAACAGCAGGCTGCGGCGCCCCTCGGGGGTCGTCTTCAGGATGAATTCGAGATCGTCGCGGAAGCCGAGATCGAGCATCTCGTCGGCCTCGTCGAGCACCACGGCCTTGAGCGCCGAGACGTCGAGACGGCGACGCTCGATATGGTCGCGCAGGCGGCCGGGCGTGCCGACGACGATATGCGCGCCCTCGTCGAGCAGCATCGCCTCGCGGCGCGGGTCCATGCCGCCGACGCAGGAGATCACCCGCGCTCCCGCATGTTCGTAGAGCCAGGCCAGTTCCCGCTGCACCTGGAGGGCCAGTTCGCGGGTCGGCGCGATGATCAGCGCGAGGGGCGCTGCGGCCCGGCCGAGCTTTTCGCCGTCGCCCAGCAGGGTCTCGCCGATGGCAAGCCCGTAGGCGATGGTCTTGCCCGAACCGGTCTGCGAGGAAACCAGCAGGTCGCGGCCGCGCGCGGCCTCCTCCAGCACAGCGTTCTGCACCGGCGTCGGTTCGGAGTAATTGCGTTCGGCGAGCGCACGCGCGAGCGGCGGGCTCGTGAGGGAGAAGGACATGTGGAAGGCCTAAATCTGAGGCTCGAAACGCGAGAGGTCGCGAAACTGGGGGTGACGGGAAAGCGGCGCGGACAGCACCTGCAAGCCGTCAATCGAAAACGGCTCATAAAGCAAGACGCGCCAAAAGGAAATGGAGGATTCGCGCGCCCGGTGCAGGGCTGCTCCCTGCCGGGCAACATTGCCGCCCCCCGGTGCCGGCGGCTAGGCCAGCATCGGACAGGAGACACTGCGATGAGTGCGCAAGCCCACCGTTTCGGCGGATACGACGTCATCACCTTGCTCGACGGCATTTTCGAAGCGCCGTCGGACGTCATGATCCATCAGGCCGGCGAGTCCGCCCGCAGCGAAGCCATCGCCCGCTTTGGCAAGCCCAAAATCAGCATCGACGTGAACTGCTTCGTGCTGCGCGGCAAGGACGGCATCGCCCTCGTCGACGCCGGCACCGGCTCCGCCTGGGGCCCGGCGCTCGGCCATGCGCGCGCCGCGCTGGTCGCCGCCGGCATCCAGCCGGAGGAGGTCGATCGCGTCCTGATCACCCATCTCCATGGCGACCATGCGCTTGGCCTGTTCGATGGCGAGCAGCCCTGGCTGCCACGAGCCGAAATCATCGTTCCGCAGGCCGATCTCGGCTATTACAGCGACGAAACGAAGCGGGCCGGCACGCCGGACAACAAGCGCGGCGCCTTCGACATCACCGCGACCTTGCAGCGCCTCTATGCCGGCCGCATCCGGCCGGCAGCGCCCGGCGAGGTCCTTCCCGGCATCGAGCTGATCGCGCTGCCTGGCCACAGCTTCGGGCATAGTGGCTACCTCATCGGCGATGAAGCGCGCGCCCTGCTGCTCTGGGGCGACGCGCTGCATCTGGCCGAGGAGCAGGCAGCCGATCCCGATCTCGGAATCGTCTATGATCTCGACGCGGCGCAGGCCGCCCGCTCGCGCCGCACGATTCTGGAGCGTGCTGCGGCGACCGGCTGGACCGTCTCGGGCGGGCATGTCACCGGCTTCCGGCAGGTCAGGCGGCAAGGAGCCGGCTTCAAGCTCGTAGCGGCCGGCTGATCAGCCGCGCAGGCCCGCCGCCTCGAGCAGGCGCCCTGCCGCAGCCCGCGCCTCCTCGGTGATCGAGGCGCCGGCGAGCATCCGGGCGATTTCCTCGCGCCGCGTCTGGTCGACGAGCGCGGTGACGCGGGTGACGGTGCGCGAAGCCTCGCCCTCCCCCGCCGATTTCGCGATCAGGAAATGCTGCCCGGCCTTGGCCGCGACCTGCGGCGCATGGGTCACCGAGATCACCTGGACCCGGTCGGCGAGCCGTGCCAGCCGCTCGCCGATGGCATCCGCCACCGCCCCGCCGACACCGGTGTCGATCTCGTCGAAGACGAGCGTCGGCGCCGAGCCGCGTTCCGCCAGCACCACCTTCAGCGCCAGCATGAAGCGCGAGAGCTCGCCGCCGGAGGCCACCTTCATCATCGGCCCCGGCCGCGTGCCCGGATTGGTCTCGACCCAGAACTCGACGCGGTCGAAACCCTCCGGTCCGCGCGCGCTCTCGTCACTCTCGATGCGGGTGATGAAGCGGGCGCGTTCCAGCTTGAGCGGCGGCAACTCCGCCTTCACCGCCGAATCGAGCCGCGCTGCAGCCGTCTTCCGGGCCTCCGACAGCGCCTTGGCCTGCTTGGTGAAACCGTCCTCCGCCTGCCTCACCTCCGCCTCGAGCCGGCCGAGCGAGGTTTCGCTCTCGTCCAGCGCCGCGAGGTCGCTCGCCATGGTCGCCGCAAGCACGGACAAGCCATCGACCGGCACATCATATTTGCGCCCGGCCGCCCGCAGCGCGAAGAGCCGTTCCTCGATGCGCTCCTGCTCGCGCGGATCGTATTCCGCCGCGCGCATCGCAGCCCCGAGCGCCTCGCCGGCCTCTTCCAGCGCGACGATGGCGGTATTGAGCGCGGCGAGCGAGGGATCGACCAGCTCCGGCGCCTGCCCGGCCCGGCGTTCGAGCCGGCGCAGCACCGCCGCGAGCATCGGCACGGGCGAGCCCTGGCCGCCGACCGCCTCATAGGCTTCGTTGAGATCGCGCGCGACCTTCTCGGCCTGCATCATCGTCTGGCGCGTGGCGGCGAGTTCGTCCTCCTCGCCGGGCTTCGGCGCAAGCTTGCCGAGCTCCTCGACCGCATGGCGCAGGAAATCGGCCTCCTTGCGCGCGGCCTCGACGCGCAGGCGCTGGGCCTGCAAGGCCTGCCGCGCCCGCTTCAGCGTTTCGCTGGCTTGGGCGACAGCCTGCGCCTGGCTTTCCAGCCCGCCGAAACCGTCGAGCAGCGCCCGGTGCTGGGCCGGGTCGGTCAGCGCGCGGTCGTCATGCTGGCCGTGGATCTCGACGATCGCCGCGCCGACCATGCGCAGGATCTGAACCGAAACCGGCTGGTCGTTGATGAAAGCGCGGGTGCGCCCATCGGCATATTGCACGCGCCGCAGGATCAGATCGCCGTCGGTATCGATCTCCTGCGCCTGCGCGAGCTTGCGCGCCTCATGGGCGAGCGGCAGGTCGAAGACGGCGCTGACCTGCCCTTGCGCCTCGCCATGGCGCACGAGCGATCCGTCGCCGCGCCCGCCGAGCGCCAGCGCGAAACCGTCGAGCAGGATCGACTTGCCCGCGCCGGTTTCGCCGGTGAGCACGCTCAGCCCGTCATGGAAGCTCAGATCGAGCCTGTCGATCAGGACGATGTCACGGATGGAGAGCTGCGCCAGCATCGGCGTTCAGCGCGCGTTTCGGAGCCGGCAGGGTCGCCTCTGGCTCATGCGAGCTCCGTCAGAGGGAACCCAGCCCGACGATGCCGCCTACAGCCTTCTGGAAGCCGTCGAAGGCGCGGCTGATATAGGAGCCACGGTCCTCGCGCGGTTCCAGGCCGCCGCTCTGCAGCAGCTTGTAGGCGTCCTTGTACCACGGGCTGTCCGGGAAGTTATGCCCGAGCACGGCGGCGGCGGTCTGCGCTTCGTTGGTGATGCCCAGCGCCATATAGGCCTCAGTCAGGCGCTCCAGCGCCTCTTCGACATGGCGGGTGGTCTGGTACTTGATGATGACCTCGCGGAAGCGGTTCACCGCTGCGGTGTAATTGCGCTTCTCGAGATAATAGCGGCCGACATTCATCTCCTTGCCGGCGAGCTGGTCGCGCGCCACCAGGAGCTTCTCCTTGGCGTCGAGCACGTATTCCGACTTGGGATAGCGGGCGACGAGCTCCTCGAAAGCCTGGATCGCCTGCCGTGTCCGCTCCTGATCGCGGGTCGTGTCCGGGATCTGGTTATAATAGGACATCGCCATCAGGTACTGGGCATAGGCCGCATCGGGGCTCGCCGGGTTCTGGGCGATGAAGCGCTTGGAAGCGGTGATCGTCTCTTCCCATTTCGAGGCCTGGAAATTGGTGTAGGCCGTCATCAGCAGGCCCTTGCGGGCGTAGGGCGAGAACGGCGCCGACTTGTCGATGTCCTCGAACTTCTTGGACGCGCCTTCGCTGTCGCCGTTCTGCAGGCGCGCCAGACCCTCATTGTAGAGCTTGTCGGCCGGCGTTGTGGGGGTCAGGTCGGGCTTGTAGACCTCGGGCCTGTCGAAGGGGTTGAGCGAGGACAGCGTATCGCAGCCGCCGAGCAGCATGGCAGCGCCGAGCGCCAGGGCCATGCCCTTGCGCGGAGATACGCCGCGATGGATTGCCGGTAGGCTTTGCCGCGTCACGCTCACGTCGTCTTCCTCTTTCGATCGTCCCCGCCTGCGGGAAGCATGCCTTACCTCAGACGCCTCCCGCGCGCCACTGCCGAAAGCCGGTTAAGGCTCGATTCCGCAGCACTGCGGCATCTCGGACAAAAAGCGGGCGAAGGAAAGGCGAAACGACGCTGATCGACGCGACCAAGGCATTTCTTCGACAGAAAAACGCTACCGCTTTTCGGCGAAGCGCTCCGGCTCGCGTGATTTCAGTGGAGATCGGGCGCGTAGGCGGCCGGAGCAACCGCCGACATCTGCACGGCGCGGGCCGGCGCGAAGACCGGCTGGGATTCGACGATCGCGAAATTCGCGCGGTCGGCGAAAAGCGCCTCGAGGATGCGGACATTCATCCGGTGACCGCCGCAATAGGAGCGGAACTCGCCGATGATCGGATAGCCCGCCAGCGCCAGATCGCCGATGGCGTCGAGCACCTTGTGGCGCACGAACTCGTCGCCATAGCGCAGCCCCTCGGGATTGATGACCTTGTCGTCGCCGATCGCGACCGTGTTGTCGAGCGAGGCGCCGAGCGCGAAGCCGGCCTTCCAGAGCTGCTCGACATCACGCATGAAGCCGAAGGTGCGCGCCTTGGAGATCTCGCTGGCATAGGCCTTGGCGTCGAGATCGAAGATCTTGCGCTGGCGGCCGATCACGGCGGTATCGAAATCGATCTCGACATCGAGGCGGAAGCCCTGCTCGGCCGGCATCAGCTCGGCGAAGGCACGGCCCTGCTCGATCCGAACCGGCTGGAGAACCTTGAGGTAGCGGCGCGGCGCAGCGAGGGTCACGAGGCCGGTGGCCTCGATCGCGGCGACGAACTCCCTGGCGCTGCCGTCCATGATCGGCATCTCCGGCCCGTCGATCTCGACCAGCACGTTGTCGACGCCGAGGCCCGCGCAGGCCGACATCAGATGCTCGATCGTCGAGACCGAGGCCGGGCCGCGGTCGCCGATCACGGTGCAGAGCTCGGTGGCGCTGACCTTGGTGTGCTTGGCGTGGATGAGCTGGGGCGGCATGCCCTCGATGCCCGTCCGCAGGAAGACGACGCCGGAATTCGCGCTGGAGGGCTTGAGGCAGATGCTCGCGGGAGCGCCGGAATGCACGCCGATCCCGCTCAGGGTCACCGCAGCCCGCAAAGTCGTCTGCCGATCGAAGTTCATTCCGGTATCCAATCCTGATCGCTACGACCGATGTCCGCTGCCCATGCAGCGATCGCCGGCGGCGACATTCCCGAAGTCGGCATCGAGCCGGCTACCGGTAGGCCAATCTCTTGGTGCGGCCGCAACATAAGCCTTAGAGGCGGCCTCTCAAAATCACGCTTTCTTTCGCTGTGTTACAGCCGGAAAGCTTTGAGGGCGGAACAATAACAGACTGAAAGATAACGATTTTTTAACAGCGAAAATCCCGCCGCGCAGCCTGCGCGACGGGATTGGTTACAAGGCCGCGACGGGCCGGGAGATCAGTTCGCCTGGCGGCGCAGGAAAGCCGGAATCTCCAGCTGGTCTTCTTCGCTGTTGCGAGTCGGCGCGGCACGGCCATGCGGATCGAGCTGGCCCTGGGCCGGGCGCGAGGCCGGCGGCGCCGGGCGACGCATATACTCGGCATGGGCAGCGCTCGGCGCGGCCGCCTGCGGCATGGCCGGGGCCTGGCGCGCCGGAACAGGCGCCGGCGCGGCGTGCTGCTCCTCCTCGTCCTTGCGGCCGAAACCGACCGAGGCAAGGCGCTGCATCAGCGACATGCGCTTCTGCTCGACGGCGCTCGGCGCCTGCGGCACGGGCTGCGCGCCGC
Organism: Allobosea spartocytisi; assembly: GCF_014764685.1. NCBI lineage: Bacteria > Pseudomonadati > Pseudomonadota > Alphaproteobacteria > Hyphomicrobiales > Alloboseaceae > Allobosea > Allobosea spartocytisi. The sequence goes on along the minus strand of NZ_JACXWY010000004.1, from coordinate 288,428 downwards.
GCTGGGCGTGGAGCTGGGCCTGGCCCGGAGCCGGCAGATCCTCGATCCGCGGCATGCGGGTCGGGCGCACCGCGCGCTCCGGCGCCGGCGGAATGAAGCTCTCGTCGAAATGCAGGCTCGGCTCGGCCGGGGCGTGCGGCTCGGGCGCCGGAGCAGCGACCATCATCGCACGCGGCTGCATCGGCTCGATGCGGATGTCCTGCGTGACCTGCGCGGCGGGAACCGGCTCGGCGAGCGGAGCGGCACGAGCCGTCTCGATCACCGGCGCGGGCTGCTGGGTGGGACGGGGCGCCTGCGTCGCGGCATTGCTGCGCAGGCGGGCCTCCTGCTTCAGGCGCTCGGCCACCTGGGCAATGCGGGCTTCGGTCTCGTCGGACTCGCCGACATGCGAGAGCGGCTTGTCGATGCCGGTCGCGACGACCGAGACGCGCACCGTGCCCTCGAGCGATTCGTCGAAGGTGGCGCCGACGATGATGTTGGCCTCGGAATCGACCTCCTCGCGGATGCGGGTGGCAGCCTCGTCGACCTCGTACAGCTTCATGTCGCGCCCGCCGGTGATCGAGATCAGCAGGCCGCGCGCACCCTTCATCGAGATGTCGTCGAGCAGCGGGTTGTTGATCGCGGCCTGGGCTGCGGTCAGCGCGCGCTTCTCGCCCTGCGCCTCGCCGGTGCCCATCATCGCCTTGCCCATGCCGCGCATCACTGCGCGCACGTCGGCGAAGTCGAGGTTGATGAGGCCGGGACGGACCATCAGGTCGGTGATGCAGGCGACGCCCGAATAGAGCACCTGGTCGGCCATGCCGAAGGCGTCGGCGAAGCCGGTCGTCTCGTTGGCGACGCGGAACAGGTTCTGGTTCGGGATGACGATCAGCGTATCGACCGCCTCGTTGAGCTCGGAGATGCCGGCTTCCGCCATGCGCATGCGGCGCTGGCCCTCGAACTGGAAGGGCTTGGTGACGACGCCGACGGTCAGGATCCCCATGTCGCGGGCGACGCGGGCGATGGCCGGGGCAGCGCCCGTGCCGGTGCCGCCGCCCATGCCGGCGGTGATGAAGACCATATGTGCGCCCGCCAGGTGATCGCGAATCTCGTCGATGACTTCCTCGGCCGCGGCCCGCCCGACTTCCGGCTGCGAGCCGGCGCCGAGGCCCTCGGTGACCTGGAGGCCCATCTGGATGATGCGCGAGGAGCGCGAGAGCGCCAGCGCCTGCGCGTCCGTGTTGGCGCAGACGAAGTCGACGCCGTCGAGACCGGCCTCGATCATGTTGTTGACCGCATTGCCGCCCGCACCACCGACACCGAAGACCGTGATCCGGGGCTTGAGTTCCCGGATGTCCGGGGCTTGCAGATTCATCGCCATGATTGCCTCTTTTGATCCCTTTGACCGGCGCCTGGCGGGAGCCGTCGATTGCTACGTTTGACGCCGTGCCCGCTGACGCGGGCGGTACTCACTCAATTCTGGAACTTGGCCGGTCTTGCAGTAGTGATCCGGGAAAACCCGTTTCCGCTTTTCCGCGCCAAGTTCAGAAACTGTCCTTCAGCCACCGCCCGACGCGCGAGAAATAGCCGTCCGTCCCGGTCGCGAAATAGCGCCCGCCGGCGGCGCGTGGTTCGAAATGCTCGACATGCGCGACCTGCGGATAGACCAGCAGGCCGACCGCCGCCGCAAAGGCCGGCCCCTTGCCGGCTTCGGGCAATCCCTTGATGCCGAGCGGGCGACCGGTGCGAACTTGGCCCCCGAGAATGCGCCGCGCCACCTCGGGCAGGCCGGTGAGCTGGCAGGCTCCGCCGGTCAGCACGACGCGGCGCCCGGCCTGGGCCGAGAAGCCGGCATTGTTCAGCCGATCGCGGACCAGTTCGAGAATCTCCTCGACCCGCGGCTTGATGATGCGCACCAGGTGCGACTTGGCGAGATGGTTCGGCATGTCGCGCTCGTCGTCGTCGACCTGCGGCACCGCGATCATGTCGCGTTCGTCGGAGGCGCTGGCGATGCAGGAGCCGTGCAGCGTCTTCAGCCGCTCGGCCGCCGAGACACGGGTGGAGAGCCCGCGCGCCACGTCCATGGTGATATGGTTGCCGCCGACCGCGATGGCGTCGGCATGCATCAGATGGCCGCCGGCGAAGACGCCGAGGCTCGTCGAGCCGCCGCCGAGATCGACGACGACCACGCCCATCTCCGCCTCGTCATCGACCAGGACCGAAAGGCCGGAGGCATAGGGCGTCGCGACGACCGCCTCGACCTCGAGATGGCAGCGCTCGACCGCCAGCATGACGTTGCGCGCAGCCGCCGCCTCGCTGGCGACGACATGCATGTCGACGGAGAGCTTGCCGCCGATCAGCCCGCGCGGATCGAGCACGCCCGGCACGCCGTCGAGCGCATAGCCGGTCGGCAGGGCATGGAGCACAGCCTTGCCGGGGCGGATCGCATGGGTCGCGGCGGTGGCGAGGACGCGCTTGACGTCGGCATCTCCGACCGAGCCGGAGCGCAGATCGACGCCGGCCGCATAGTGCTGCGAGCCGATGCGCCCGCCGGTCAGATTGACGATGACCGACTGCACCTCGACCTTGGCCATGCGCTCGGCCGCATCGACGGCGGCGCGGATGGCGCGCTCGGCACTTTCGAGATCGATGATCGCGCCGCCTTTGAGGCCGAGCGAGCGCTGATGGCCGATGCCGATGATACGCGCGACATGGGTGCGCCCGCGCAGCCGCTCATTGGCCTCGGCCGGGTTCAGCTCGGCGATCAGGCAGACGACCTTGCTCGTGCCGATATCGAGGATCGACAGCGTCGCACTCTTGCGCGCCGAGAGCGGACGCATGCGCGGGGTCAGGCCTTGGGAGGTGAAGTGGTTCACGCCTCCCCTCCCTTCTTCTTGGTCTTGGCGCGGTTCTTCAGCATCTCGGCACGGGCGGCGGCAGCCTCCTCGGAGAGCCGCATCACCACACGGTCCGGCTGGCGCAGGTCGATGGCGAGGACGTCCTTGTCGAGGATGCGGTCGTTGCTCTCCAGCGAAGCGAGCCGCCCGATCGCGGCCTCCGGCTTCGCCTCGGGCAAGCGCACATCCATGCCGTTATCGAGCTTGAGGTCCCAGCGACGGTCGGACACCAGCATGCCGGCGCGGATATGCTCCGCCAGCGGACCGGCCTCCTTGCGCAGCGCCAGATATTCGCTCGCGCGGATATTGGCATTCTTGCCCACGACCAGCGGCAGGAAGGCGAAGCGGCCATCATCCATCTTGTCGATCACCGTGCCATCAGCCGCGATCACGAAAAGCTCGCCCTTGACCTGCCAGAGCGCATAGGGCTCGCGCTCGGTCAGCGAGATCGAGATCTCGCCCGGATAGAGCTTGCGCACCTGCGCCTCGCGGATCAGCGGGTTGGCCTCGAGCTGCCGGCGCGCCTCGTCGGCGTCGAAGAACATCAGCGAGGTCTTCGAATCGATGCCGGCGGCAACGAGCACCTCCTGCTCCGACAGCCCCCAGAGGCCCGAGATCGTGACGCGGTCGATGCCGAAGCCGAGCATGCGCGCGATCATGTGCTGCGGCGCGCCATTGGCGTCCTGCATCGCCTGATACTGGCCACCGATGACGAAACCGCTGCCGAGGCTGAGCGCGAGGTAGCCGAGCGCGAGCCAGGAGCCGATGCCGCGCGGGATGCGCTCGGCCAGGGGCGTGGCCGAGCGGCGCGGGCGCCGCATCCAGCGTCCCTGTCGCTCACTGCCGATCAGCAGTTGCGGGCCGGTAGCCGCGACCGGCTGGCGCGAGGAGGTTTTCGCCGTCATCGCTTTCACCGATCGAGGGAGGCGTCCTGCACCATCCATTTGACGAGCTCACCGAAATTCAGGCCCGCATGGGCAGCCAGTTCGGGCACCAGGCTGGTCTCGGTCATCCCGGGCTGCGTATTGACTTCCAGCCAGACGAGCGTGTCGCTCTCGTCGTCGTAGCGGAAATCAGATCGGCTGACGCCCCGGCATCCGATTGCTTGATGCGCCGTTAACGCACACTCTTCGATCTGCTGGTAAATTTTCGGTAAAATTTGAGCCGGACAGATGTGGATCGAGCCACCTTTTGCGTACTTCGCGTCATAGTCGTAGAATTCACCAGTTGCGGCTTGTATTTCGGTCACACCCAGCGACCGGCCGCCCATCACGGCGCAGGTCAGCTCGCGCCCGGCGATGAAGGTCTCCGCCAGCAGCATCTCGCCGCAAGGCCAGTCCGGCCGGGCGATCTCCTGCGGCGGGTGCTCCCGCCCCTTCTTGACGATCACGACGCCGACGGAGGAGCCCTCGTCGACCGGCTTCAGCACATAGGGCGGCGGCAGGACATGGCTCTTCGCGGCCGCGAATCGCGAGACGTTGACGCCATGCGCGACCGGGACGCCAGCCGCCTTCACCACTGTCTTCGCCCGGTCCTTGCGGATCGCCAGCGCCGAGGCCAGCACGCCGGAATGGGTATAGGGAATGCGCAGGATCTCGAGCACGCCCTGTATCGTACCGTCCTCGCCGAAGCGGCCATGCAGGGCATTGAAGGCGACATCCGGCTTCAGCTTCGCCAGCACCTCGGCGATATCGCGCTGCACGTCGACGCGGGTGACGCGATAGCCCTGCCCTTCGAGGGCGCGGGCGCAGGCCGCACCGCTGTTGAGGCTGACCTCCCGCTCGACGGACCATCCCCCCATCAGCACTGCAACATGTTCGATCATCGGAGCCCCGCGCCGCTGCGTTGGGTCCAACCTCGTTAAACTTGGTTAACAGCTCGTTAACCAAGACGAACGCGGCGTTAAGGGGCGGCATCGGCGTTTTGGAGCAAGACCCTGCGGAACCCATTCGCGGCGGGATCGAGCACATGTGTTTTCAATGAAACGCGGGTCATCCCGGCTGGAGCGAAGCGAAGCCCCGGGATGACGGCAGTGCTTCTTCTGAGAATCAGCAGCCGCTAGCCGATCTTCGCGAGCAGCCGCCTCAGCTCCGCCCGCTCCTCCTCTGAAAGCGCGCTGACCAATCGTTCCTCGGTCGCGACATGGCTGACGACGATTCGCTCCGCCAGCGCGAAGCCGGCCTCGGTCAGCACGACGCGCAGCGCCCGCCGATCCTCCGGGTCCGCGAGCCGGTCGATCAGCCCCCGCTTCTGCAACCGATCGAGACGGTTCGTCATCGCAGAGGTCGAGATCATCATGTCCTGGGCGAGCTCGGACGGCGACAGGGCCTGCCCCTTCCCCTGCCGGCGCAGGGTCAGCAGCACGTCGAAACCAGCAAGATCGAGATCATCGGCCGCGAGATTGGCAGCAACCCCATCGCGCACCCGGTCCGCAGCACGCCACAGGTCGCCGCAAACAGCCATGACGCTCGTGTCGAGGTCAGGCCGCTCGCGCCGCCACTGTGCGAGGATCGAATCCATCGCACCACCCTGAGGCCCGGGTCGATCCCGCTCCATCTTCGCTCCTTGCAAATATTTTCACGTGATATATTTTGATATCGAAATATATCACGTCGAACAAAGATAGCGTCGGCGCATGCGGAAGCCAAGCTCTGCGGCACCGGAGGTCGCCATGTCGCTCAACCTGAACAGAACCCTGCTGACCACCATTCTCGTGCCTTGCCTCTGGGGTTCGACCTATATCGTCTTCACCCAGACGCTTCCGGTCGATCACCCACTGCTTGTCGGCGCGTTGCGGGCGCTGCCGGCCGGCCTGCTGCTGATGGCCCTCGGCCCCGGCCTGCCGCCACGCGACAAGCTGTTGCCGCTGTCCGCTCTGGGTCTCGCGAATATCGGCATCTTCTTCGCACTGCTTTTCGTCAGCGCCGCGCGCCTCCCCGGAGGGCTCGCCGCGACGGTCGGGTCGACGCAGCCGCTGATCGTCGGCCTGCTGGCCTGGCCCCTGCTCGGCCGGCGCCCAGGCCGCGGGCAGATCCTCGCAGCGCTCGCCGGCCTCATCGGTGTCGCCTTGCTGGTGCTCGATCCGCAAGCGAAGCTGGATGCCGTCGGCATCGTCGCCGGCCTCGCCAGCGCCGCTTCCATGGCGACGGGAACGGTCCTGATCGAGCGCTGGGGCAAGATGGGCTCGCCCCTGGCGCTGGCAGCCTGGCAACTCACCCTGGGCGGGCTGATCCTGCTGCCGGTGGCGCTGTTGGTCGAAGGGCTGCCGCCAACACCGACGATCCTGAACGGAATCGGCCTCGGCTATCTTGTGCTCGTCGGCACGGCCCTCGCCTATTGGCTCTGGGTCAGGGGCATCACCACGCTCGGCGCCAGCGTCGCCTTCCTCGGCCTGCTCAGCCCGACGGTCGCGACCATTCTCGGCGCCGTCCTGCTCGGGCAGTGGCTGGGAGGTGTCCAGCTCCTCGGCATCGCGGTCATCCTGGGCTCGACGATCACGGGCATGCTGCTCTCGCGCCGGGCCGCGGCAGCGGCTGCTAGGCCGCAACCCCGATCCGCTTGATCTCCCACTGCAGCTCGAAGCCGGAATTCTCCTTCACCCGGCGGCGTACCTCCTCGCCGAGCCCTTCGACATCGGCCGCCGTCGCGCCGCCGGTGTTGATCAGGAAATTGCAGTGCATCTCCGACACCTGCGCCCCGCCGATACGCAGGCCGCGGCAGCCGGCGGCGTCGATGAGCTGCCAGGCCTTGCCGCCTTCCGGGTTCTTGAAGGTCGAGCCCCCGGTGCGCTCCTTGATCGGCTGCGCCGCCTCGCGCGCCTGCGTCACCCGGTCCATCTCGGCCTGAATCGCAGCCTGCTCGCCCGGCCGCCCCTGGAACAGAGCGGAGGTGAAGATGATCTCGCGGGTCGCCTCCGCGCTGTTGCGATAGGTGAAGCCCATCTGCGCATGGCTGAGCTTCACGAGCTCGCCCTTGCGGGTGACGCCGCGCGCCTCGACCAGCACATCGGTGGTCTCGCCGCCATGGGCACCGGCATTCATCCGCAGCGCCCCGCCGATCGAGCCGGGGATGCCGCGAAAGAAGGCGAGGCCGTCGAGCGAAGCGTCGGCCGCCGCGCGGGCCACCTTGACGTCCGGCACCGCCGTCCCGGCCCGGAGCCGATCGCCCGGTTCGACAGCGATTTCGGTGAAACCCTTGCCCCCAAGCCGGATGACGAGACCGGGAATCCCGCCGTCGCGTACGATCAGGTTGGAGCCGAGCCCGATCACCGTCACCGAGATATCCGCCGGCAGCTTCGAGAGCAGATAGGCGAGATCGTCTTCGTCGGCCGGCGTGAACAGGAGCTGCGCCGCCCCCCCGACCCGAAACCAGGTCAGGGCGGAGAGATCCTGATTCGGCAGGAGCCGGCCCCGCAGATCGGGAGCCGCGGCACGGATGTCGGAGGAGAGGTCTGCGAAGGGCATGGCGTCGCTTTAGCCTGTCGGGGCTCTGCCGAAAAGGCTCAGCCCTTCAGCGCCGCCAGCTCTCCCGGCAGCGCATAGGCCCATTGCGTGATGTTGCCGGCGCCGAGGCAGACGACGTAGTCGCCCGGCCCCGCCAGCTCCGCCACCATCCCGGCGAGCTTGTCCGAGGACTCTAGCGGCAACGCGTGGCGGTGGCCGCGCGCCTTGATGCCGGCGACCAGCGAATCGCGGTCGGCGCCTGCGATCGGCGCTTCGCCCGCCGCATAGGTGTCGGCCACGATCACCGTGTCGGCATCGTTGAAGCAGGCGGCGAAATCGTCGAACAGGCTCGACAGGCGCGTATAGCGATGCGGCTGCACGATCGCGATCACCTTGTTCTTGGTCGAGGCGCGGGCGGCCTTGAGCACGGCGGCGATCTCGACCGGATGGTGGCCGTAATCGTCGAAGATCAGCGCGCCGTTCCATTCGCCGGTCTTGGTGAAGCGACGCTTGACGCCGCCGAAGCCAGCCAGCGCCTCGCGGATGCGCTGGACCGGGATACCCAGATCATAGGCGACCGCGATCGCGGCGGTGGCGTTCAGCGCGTTGTGATGGCCGGGCATCGGCATCACGAGGTCGCGGATGACCTCGTCCCGACCGGTCTTGCGGTCGCGGATCAGCAGTGTGAACTTCGCCTGCCCGCCCGAGAGATCGATGTCGATCAGCCGGAAATCGGCCTGCGGGTTCTCGCCATAGGTGACGACGCGGCGATCTGTGATCTGGCCGACGAGCCCCTGCACAGTGGGATGGTCGATGCACATCACCGCGAAGCCGTAGAAGGGCAGGTTCTCGACGAAGGAGCGGAAGGCCGCCTTGATCGCGTCGAAGGTGCCGAAATGGTCGAGATGCTCGGGATCGATATTGGTGACGATCGCGACGTCGGCCGGCAGCTTCAGGAAGGTGCCGTCGGACTCGTCGGCCTCGACCACCATCCAGTCGCTCTCGCCCATCCGGGCATTGGTGCCATAGGCGTTGATGATGCCGCCATTGATCACGGTCGGGTCGAGCCCGCCCTTCTCGAGCAGCGTCGCGACCAGCGAGGTCGTGGTCGTCTTGCCATGGGTGCCGGCGATGGCGACACAGCTCTTGAGCCGCATCAGCTCGGCCAGCATCTCGGCCCGGCGCACCACCGGCAGGCGATTCTCGCGCGCGGCCAGAAGCTCCGGATTGTCGCGCTTGATCGCGGTCGAAACGACGACGACCTCGGCCTCGCCCAAATTCTCGGCCTTGTGGCCGACGAAGGTGGTGATGCCCTTCTCGGCGAGGCGCTTGACATTGGCGCCGTCGGAGGCGTCCGAGCCCTGCACCTTGTAGCCGAGATTATGCAGCACCTCGGCGATGCCGGACATGCCGATGCCACCGATGCCGATGAAATGGATGGAGCCGAGCTTCGGCGGCAGCTTCATGGTCCTGCGTGTCCTGTCAGTTCTGTAAGTTGGCCGTCGCGATCACGAGATCGGCAAGGCGGTCGGCGGCATCGGGAATGCCCGCGCTCTTCGCGTTTGCCGCCATGGTCGTCAAGTGCGCCGGCTGGGCGATGAGCTGCGAAAGCTCGCTGGCGAGCCGCCGCGGGGTGAATTCCGGCTGCAGGATCCGCAGCGCCCCACCCACCTTCTCGAGGAAAGCCGCGTTCGCCGCCTGGTCCTGGTCGAGCGAGCCTGGCAGCGGCACGAGGATGCCCGGCCGGCCGATCACCGTGAGTTCCGCCACGGTCGAGGCGCCGCCGCGGGCGATCACGAGCTGCGCCGCCGCCATCTGGGCCGGCATATCCTTGATGAAGGGCATGACCGTCGCGCGAATCCCGAGCTTCTCGTAGATGCCGCGCACGCGCTCGTCGTCTTCCGCCCGCGCCTGCTGGACGATCGTGAGGCGCGCCCGCTCGGCATCGGTCAGAAGCTGGATCGCGGGCGGCACGATATCGGCCATCACCCGCGCGCCCTGGCTGCCGCCGAAGACCAAGAGCCGGATCTTGCCCTCGCCCGGCCAGTCATAGTCGCGATCCGCCACTTCAAGCACCGCCGGCCGCACCGGGTTGCCGACATGGCGGCATTTCGCCTTGAGCGCCTCTGCGATGCCGCCCACCTCGGCGAAGCCGGTCGCGATGGCGGTGGCCCGCCCTGCCAGGAAGCGGTTGGCGCGGCCCATCACGGCGTTCTGCTCGTGGATCACGGTGCGCACGCCCGCAAGTGAAGCGCCGAGCACGGGCGGCACGGTCGGATAGCCGCCGAAGCCGACCACCACGTCCGGCTTGAGCTTGCGGATGATCCCGCGCGCCGCGAGCGTGCCTCTGGCGAGCTTCACCAGCGCAGTGGCCATCTTGAGCGGCGAGCGGCCCGAAGGCGTCGCCGCCGGCACCGCATGGACGGCTTCGGCCGGGAAGCTGCCGGCGTATTCGGCCGCGCGCGTATCCGTCATCAGCACGACGCGCATGCCCTTGGCGTGGAGCGCATGGCTCAGCGCCTCGGCCGGGAAGAGATGGCCGCCCGTTCCCCCGGCGGCCAGCACGATGAGCTTGCCGGTCGCCATCTCAGCCCCTGTACGAACCGAGCTCGGCCGAGCGCGGCCGGCGCCGCGTCAGCGCGAGCAGGAAGCCGGTACCGACGGCGAGCGAAAGCAGCGACGAGCCGCCATAGGAGATGAAGGGCAGCGTCATGCCCTTGGCCGGCATCATGTGCAGGTTGACCATCATGTTGATCGCCGCCTGGATGCCGAAGAGCAGCGCGAGCCCGGTCACGGCGAGCCGCGTGAACGGATCCTCCGATTTCTGCGCCACGAACAGCGAGCGGATCACGATGATCGCGAACAGCAGCACCAGGATCATGCAGACGATCACGCCGAATTCCTCGGCCGTGACGGCGAAGATGAAGTCCGTATGCGCGTCGGGCAGGATGCGCTTCACCGTGCCCTCGCCCGGCCCCTTCCCGAGCCAGCCGCCCTGCGCGAAGCTTTCAAGCGCGGTGTCGACCTGGAACGAGTCGCCCGAGCCCTTGTCCATGAAGCGCTCGATGCGGGCGCGAACGTGGGGAACGAGCTCATAGGCGATGAAGATGCCGGTGGCACCGATACCCCCTAACCCGATCACCCAGAACCAGTGCAGGCCGGCGACGAAGAACAGCCCGGCCCAGACCAGGCTGATCAGCATGGTCTGGCCGAAATCCGGTTGCAGCACCAATGGCGCGATCGAGATCGGCAGGATGAGCATGGCGAGGATCGTGCCCGGCAGGTCCGGCCGGCGCGTTCCCTCGGCGAAGGCCCAGGCGGCGATCACGACGAAGGCCGGCTTCAGGAATTCGGAGGGCTGCACGGAGCCCAGGAGGCCGAGCGTCAGCCAGCGCTTCGCGCCCTTGACCTCGACGCCGAAATAGAGCGTCGCCACCACCATGGCGAGCGAGCCGACATAGAGGATCAGCGCCGCGCGGCGCACCTGCCGGGGCGTCATGAAGGAGACGCTGAGGAAGATCACGATCGCGCCGGCGAGATAGGCCGCCTGCCGATTGACGAAATGGAAGGTCGACAGGCCCAGCCGCTCGGCGACCGGCGGCCCGCCGGCCATCAGCAGCACGACGCCCGACACCATCAGTGCGATGAGTGCGGCAAGGATCAGGCGGTCGATCGACCACCACCAGCGACCGCTGAGGGAAGGTTCGGCGCGGGAGACCATGGCGGGCATTCCATCGACAAGTTCTGCGCGGCCTGACCGCGCCTCGTGGCGAATCACTCTGTCAATGAATGGTTAACCGATTGATTCCGATGCGCCTCATTGCGCGGTTGCACGCCCGCGATCGGCGGGTTGTCCACGGTCGTCAGCGGGACGAGACCGCCGCCGCGAAGATGCGGGCGATGCCGGCAAGCCGCTCCGCATAGGCTTCGCAGCTCGGTGGCGTGCCCGTCTTGGCGCCGGTTGCGGCGAACATCATCCCGGCGATCCACTCATCGACCGATATCGAAGCGCGCGCCATCGCGATCTCGCCTCGGGCTTCCGCTTTCTGAAGCAGCAGGCGCGCGCATCGGGCGAAGATTTGCTCGAAGGCCTGCAACTCGCGCGTCGCGATCGTATTCATCACCGCCTTGAGCTCGACGAGATGCTCGCCTGTGCCAAAGCTCGCATAGGTCTGCCCGTGATGGGCCTGGAGCAAGGCGGCGAGCCGCTCCGGAAACGGCCCGGGCATCGCGACGACCTCACGGCAACGTGCCTCGACGCGGCGGCCGATCAGGTTCAGCATCGCCCGGAAGACGTCGTCCTTGCCCTTGAAATGCAGATAGAGCGTCGCCTTGGCGAGCCCGGCTTCCCTGGCGATGTCGTCCATCGAGCTGCGCTTGTAGCCATAGCGGGCGAACAGCCGCAGCGCCGCATCGGCGATCTGGTCGACGCGGGCCTTCGCATCCTCGAGAGGGAGAGCGCTGGAACTTTCGCTTCTGTCCGACATTTGCAGCTTCAGCAGTCTTGACAAAATCCAAACTGCGCGCGACCATCCTAGTTAGACTCAAAACGTCTAATTAGTCCAGTCGCGCGACCCAGGGCTACGGATACATCGCCCGCATCTGATATGTCAGATCGGGCTATCGAGGGCGAGCCCTCGATCCGCACCATGGTGCCGCGCTGCGTCATGCCAGCATCGGAGGCAACCATGGTCTCTCTCAAGGTCAACGGGACGACGCATACCGTCGACGTCGACGACGACACGCCCTTGCTCTGGGCGATCCGCGACAATATCGGCCTGACCGGCACCAAGTTCGGCTGCGGCGTCGCGCAATGCGGCGCCTGCACCGTCTTCATCGACGGGCAGCCCCTGCGCTCCTGCGTCACGCCGGTCTCGGCGGTCGGCACGAGCGAGATCACCACCATCGAAGGCCTCGCCGGCAAGGAGGCGGACGCCGTCCAGGCCGCCTGGACCAACCGCGACGTGCCGCAATGCGGCTATTGCCAGTCCGGCCAGGTGATGAGCGCGATCGCTCTGCTCAAGGAAAACAAGAAGCCGACCGATCGCGACATCGACCTCGCGATGAACGGCAATCTCTGTCGTTGCGCAACTTACGTCCGCATCCGCGCCGCGATCCATGACGCGGCCCGCGCGCTGGAGATCTGAGCCATGACCGCACATGATCCCAAGCTCTCCCGCCGCTCACTGCTGGCCGGCGCCGGCGCCCTCGTCATCGGCTTCCACCTGCCGCGCGCCGCGAAGGCCCAGTCCGGCGCCGGCGCGGCCTATCGGCCGGGCGGCAACGCCACCTTCGCCCCGAACGCCTTCATCCGCGTCGCGCCCGACTCGACCGTGACCGTGCTGATCAAGCATATCGAGTTCGGCCAGGGTCCCTTCACCGGTCTCGCCACGCTCGCAGCCGAGGAGATGGACGCCGCCTGGAGCCAGATGCGCGCCGAGCACGCCCCGGCCGACGTCAAGCTCTATGCCAATCTCGCCTTCGGGGTGCAGGGCACCGGCGGCTCGACCGCCATCGCCAATAGCTGGGAGCAGATGCGCAAGGCCGGCGCCGCCGCCCGCATGATGCTGGTGCAGGCCGCTGCCGATGCCTGGAAGGTTCCCGCCGGCGAGATCACCGTCTCCGACGGTGTCATCAGCCACACTTCCGGCCGCAAGGGCTCGTTCGGGGAGTTCGCGGAAGCGGCCTCGAAACTGCCCGTGCCCGAAAACCCGCCGCTGAAGCCGGCCTCGGCCTACAAGCTGATCGGCAAGGAAGGCGCCGTGAAGCGCCTCGACAGCGCCGACAAGTCGCGCGGCAAGGCGCAGTTCACCATCGATATCCACGCGCCGAACATGCTGACCGTCGTCGTCGCCCGCTCACCGCGCTTCGGCGGCAAGGTCGCGAGCTTCGATGCGGCCGAGGCGCTCAAGGTCAAGGGCGTCGTCGATGTGAAATCGATCGGCTACGGCGTCGCGGTCTATGCCAATGGCATGTGGCCGGCCCTGAAGGGTCGCGAGGCGCTGAAAGTCACCTGGGACGACAGCGCCGCCGAAAAACGCGGCAGCCCCGAGCTGATCGCCGAGTACCGCAAGCTCGTCCGCCAGCCCGGCACGGTCGCCGGCAGCCATGGCGACGCCGAGGCCGCGCTGGGCAAGGCCGATAAGGTCATCGAGGCGGAGTTCGTCTTCCCCTATCTGGCACATGCGCCGATGGAGCCGCTCGACGGCTATCTCGAATGGGATGGCGAAAAGGCGCATGCCCGTTTCGGCAGCCAGTTCCAGACCACCGAGCACCAGACCATCGCCGCCGTCCTCGGCCTGCCGCCGGAGAAGGTGACGCTCGAGACCATGCTCGCCGGCGGCAGCTTCGGCCGGCGCGCGCAGGTCAGCCAGCATCTCGCGGCCGAACTCGCCACCGTCGCCAAGACGATCGGCCCGAATCGCCCGGTCAAGGTGGTCTGGACGCGTGAGGACGACCTGACCGGCGGCTATTACCGCCCGCTCTTCGTCCATCGCTTCCGGGGCGCGGTGAAGGACGGCAAGATCGCGGCATGGTCTAGCACGCTCGTCGGCCAGTCCTTCTTCCTCGGCACGCCCTTCGAGGCGATGGTCGTCAAGAACGGCATCGACGCGACCTCCGTCGAGGGCGCCAATGAGATCTTCTACGAGGTGCCGGATTTCCGTTGCGAGGTGCATAATCCCAAGGTCGGCGTGCCGACTTTGTGGTGGCGCTCCGTCGGCCATACCCATACCGGCTATGCCGTCGAATGCTTCGTCGACGAATTGCTGCAAGCCGCCGGGCAGGACCCGGTGCAGGGCCGGCTCGCCATGATGGGCGACAGGCATCCGCGCGCCGCCGGCGTGCTCAAGGCCGTCGCCGATCTGGCGGGCTGGAAGGGAGGCGCGCCGGTGGACGGACGCGCCCGCGGCGTCGCCGTCGTCGAGAGCTTCGGTTCTTTCGTGGCCCAGATCGCCGAGGTCTCGATGGGGCCGGAGGGAGAGCCGAAGGTCCACAAGGTCTGGTGCGCGGTGGATTGCGGCGTCGCCGTCAATCCTGACATCATCCGTGCCCAGGTCGAAGGCGGCATCGGCTTCGGCCTCGGCCATGCCCTCTACGGCCAGATCACCCTCGATGGCGGCCGGCCGGTCCAGACCAACTTCCACGAATACCGCTCGCTGCGCATCAACGAGATGCCGGAGGTCGAGGTCAGGATCATCGCCTCGACCGAGAAGCCGAGCGGCATCGGCGAGCCCGGCGTCCCGCCGATCGGCCCCGCCGTCGCCAATGCGCTCGCTGCGCTCGGTCACGGCCGGCCGCGCCAGTTGCCGATGCAGGGAGGCAGCGTCTGATGGGCCGCAACCTCCTCCTCGCCACCGCCGCGGCACTTGCGGTCTGCGTCACCGGCAGCGCGCTGACGCTGGCGCAGAACAGCCCTCAGCCCGGCGGCGCGAGCTTGCGCCCGGCTGCGAGCTTCGCCTCGATCGCCAACCAGCGCGACCGCTCGGTCGCGCTCTTCAACGAGATGGGCAAGGTCCTCCAGAACCCGCGCTGCATGAACTGCCATCCGGCGACGGAGCGGCCCCGCCAGGGCGATATCCGCAAGCTGCATGAGCCGCTCGTCGTACGCGGCAAGGACGGGCACGGCGCGCCCGGCCTGCAATGTTCGACCTGCCACGGCAAGGAGAACTACGATCCCGCCCGGATCCCCGGCGACGGGCATTGGGCGCTGGCCCCCGCCTCCATGGCCTGGGAAGGCAAGAGCCTCGCCCAGATCTGCGAGCAGTTGAAGGACCAGAACCGCAATGGCAGCCGCGACCTCACTGCGCTGGTCAAGCATGTCACCACCGACACGCTCGTGCTCTGGGGCTGGAACCCCGGCAAGGGGCGCACGCCCGCTCCGGGTACGGCAGCCGAGTTCGGAGCGCTGATGCAGGCCTGGGCCGATAGCGGAGCGGCGTGCCCGGCATCGTGAGAGCGTCGTCCGAGCAGGTTTGAACATCCGGGCCGTCATCCCGGACGCAGCGAAGTGGAGATCCGGGATCCATGCCTGAACAGTTCCGGCATGGATCCCGGGCCAAGGCCCGGGATGACCACGCGTTTCCGACTCAAATCAGCAAGCTCTACGGAGCGGTGGATTTCCCGCCCGCACCGAAGGGCTCGAATCCCGGCAACGCCATGACCAGCTTGCGGAACGCCTCGCCGCGCACCTCGAAATTCGGGAACTGGTCGAAGGAGGCGCAGGCCGGCGAGAGCAGCACCGCGATCTCGCCCTCGCCGGATTTCGCCAGCGCGTCGCGCGTCGCATCGGCCACCGCCTTGTCAAGCGTGACGCTGCGCTCATAGGCGACGCGCCCGTCATCGTCGAAGGTCGCGGCGAAGAGGTCGCTCGCGGCGCCGATCAGATAGGCTTTGGCGATGTTCGGGAAATAGCGGCGCAAGGACTCGATGCCGCCCTCCTTGGCCTTGCCGCCGAGGATCCAGAAGATATCGCGGAAGGAGGTCAGCGCCTTCTCCGTGGAATCCGCGTTCGTGGCTTTGGAGTCGTTGATGAAAACGACGCGGCCGATCCGGCCGAGTTCCTCCATGCGGTGCGCCAGCCCCGGATAGGTCTTGAAGCCCGCTTCGATCTCCTCCGCGCTCAGGCCCAGCGCCGAGCAGGCAGCGAAGGCCGCAGCCGCATTCTGCGCATTGTGCGAGCCGCGCAAGGAGCCGATGCCGGCGAGATTGGCGACGACGCGGGGCTTGCCGTCCTTGACCTCGACGATGCGCGTATCGAGCCGGCCCTGATTGGCGGTGACGCCCGCAAAGACGCCCTCGTCCAGTGGCTGCTCGCCGCTGATCTTCACCAGCGGGCGGCCCCCGGCGGCCCGGCGGCGCGCCATCTGCTTGGAAGGTTCGTCATCGACGCCGACCACGGCGATGTCCGCAGCCGAAACCAGCCGCTCCTTGATCCCCGCATAGTTCTCCAGCGAGCCATGCCGGTCGAGATGATCCGGCGTCAGATTCATCTGGATGCCGACGGTCGGCGCGAGCGAAGGCGCGAGGTCGATCTGATAACTCGAGCACTCGATGACATGGATGCGGCTCGCCGCCGGCGGCTCCAGCGCCAATACGGCCGTGCCGATATTGCCGCCCATCTGGACGTCGCGACCGGCCTGCTTCAGCACATGCGCGATCAGCGCCGTCGTGGTCGACTTCCCGTTGGTGCCGGTGATGCAGACGACCGGAGAAGCCAGCGCGATCTTCGCCCGCTCCAGGAAGAACAATTCGACATCGCCGATGATCGCGACACCGGCTGCCTTGGCCTTCCCGACCGTCCAGTGCGGCTCGGGATGGGTCAGCGGCACGCCGGGCGAGAGCACGAAAGCCGCGAAACCCGACCAGTCGGCGCTGGCGAGATCGACGACGGCGATGCCCTCGGCCGCCGCCTTCTCGCGGCTTTTCTCATTGTCGTCCCAGGCGGCGACCTCGGCACCGCCCGCCTTCAGCGCGCGTGCCGTGGCAAGGCCGGAACCACCGAGGCCGAACAGGGCGACCTTGCGCCCGGCGAAGACCGTGACGGGCGTCATCTTTCCGCTCTCAACGCAGCTTCAGCGTGGCGAGGCCGACCAGCGCCAGCACGACGGAGATGATCCAGAAACGGATCACCACCTGCGGCTCGGTCCAGCCCAGCTTCTCGAAATGGTGGTGGATCGGCGCCATCAGGAAGACGCGCTTGCCGGTGCGCTTGAACACCCCGACCTGGATGATGACCGAGAGCGCCTCGACCACGAAGAGGCCGCCGACGACGGCGAGCACGATCTCATGCTTGATCGCCACCGCGATGGTGCCGAGCAGCCCGCCAAGGCCGAGCGAGCCGGTGTCGCCCATGAAGATCTGGGCCGGCGGCGCGTTGAACCAGAGAAAGCCGAGCCCCGCCCCGATCACCGCCCCGCAGATCACCGCAAGCTCGCCCGCGCCGGGAACGTGATGGATCTGCAGGTAGTTGGCGAAGATGACGTTGCCGACGAGATAGGAGATGAAGCCGAAGGTGCCGGCCGCGATCATTACCGGCACGATGGCGAGCCCGTCGAGCCCGTCCGTCAGGTTCACGGAATTGCCGGCGCCCACCACCACGAAGGCCGTGACCAGCGGGAACAGGATGCCGAGCGGGATGATCGCTTCCTTGAGGAAGGGCATGGCGAAGCCCGACGAGATCGCCGGGGGCTGAATCTGCATGATGAGGTAGCAGGCGATCAGCGCGACCACGACCTCGATGGCGATGCGCGCCCTGCCCGAGAAACCCTTATGCGACTGCTTCGTCACCTTCAGGAAGTCGTCATAGAAGCCGATGGCGCCGTAGGCAGCGGTGACGCCCAGCACGATCCAGACATAGGGGTTGCGCAGATTGCCCCAGAGCAGCACGGCGGCGAACAGACCGGACAGGATCATCAGCCCGCCCATGGTCGGCGTGCCGCGCTTGGCGAGATGCGATTCAGGGCCGTCGGCGCGGATCGGCTGGCCCTTGCCCTGCTTGATGCGCAGCCACGAGATCGCCGCCGGCCCGAAGAAGAAGACGAAGAGCAGCGCTGTCGCCGTCGCCCCGCCCGCCCGGAAGGTGATGTAGCGGAAGACGTTCAGCACGGGGAAGGTGCCGGACAATTCGGCGAGCCAGGCGAGCATGTCTTGGTGTTCTTTCGGGAAACGTTCGGAGGGTGGTTCAGTCTTCGGACGGCACGGCGGGAAAGCGCGCGAGGAGCGCCTTGACGATCGGCCCCATGCGCGAGCCCAGCGATCCCTTGACCGTGACGACGTCGCCGGCGCGGACCGCCTCGAGCACGAGCGGCTCCAATTCGCCCGCCGCGGGGGCATAAGCCCCCCGCATGGCCGAAGGCAAGCTCTCATAGAGCCCTTTCATCAGCGGCCCGCAAGCGAAGACCCTGTCGATGCCGTTCGTGACGAGCGGCTCCGCCAGCCCCTTGTGCAGCTCAGGCCCGCTCGGACCGAGCTCGAGCATGTCGCCGAGCACCGCGATGCGCCGCCCCCTGCCCTCGACCGGCAGGCGCCCGAGATTCTCGATCGCGGCCCGCATCGAGGCGGGGTTGCCGTTATAGCTTTCGTCGAGCAGCGTGAAGCGTCCGCCCGGCATCTGCAGCACCTGTCGCGCGCCACGTCCCGCCGGCGGCCTGAGGTCAGCGAGCGCCAGCGCAGCCAGCGCGAGATCGGCGCCGAGCGCATGGACGGCGGCGAGCACGGCCAGCGAGTTCAGCACGATATGCTTGCCCGGGCTGCCCAGCTTGTAGGTCACCGGTTGGCCGAGCACCCGCGCCTCGACCGTCGAGATGTCGGGCTTCAGCGCGCAGGAGACGAGCCGGACATCGGCATCGGGGCTTTCGCCGAAAGTGATGATCCGCCCGGCCGGACCGGATTTGGCGATGTCGCGCAGCAGTTCGGATTGCGGGATGTCGGCATTGACGATCGCCGTGCCGCCCTTTTCGAGCTCCCAATAGACCCCGGCCTTCTCCTCCGCGATGCCTTCGAGCGAGGCGAAGGCGGCGAGATGCACCGGCGCGATCGTGGTGACGATGGCGACCTGCGGGCGCACCAGCCGCGCCAGCGGCACGATCTCGCCGGGGCTGTTCATGCCGATCTCGTAAACGCCATAGGCGACACCGGCCGGGGTGCGAACCAGCGTCAGCGGCACGCCCCAATGGTTGTTGTAGGAGGCGACCGGCGCATGGGTCTTGCCCTGGCGCGAGAGCACGAGGCGCAGCGCCTCCTTGGTGCCGGTCTTGCCGACCGATCCGGTGACAGCGACGACACCGGCCTTCAGCTCCGCCCGGCGGGCCGAGCCGGCAGCCTCCATCGCTTTGAGCACATCGGGAACGATGGCGAGCGCGCCCGCCCCGTTGAATTCCGCCGCATGGGCCTCGTCGATCACCGCGAGCGCCGCGCCCTTCTCCAGCGCGCCCTTGACGAAGTCGTGCCCGTTACGCGCCTCGCCCGTGATGGCGAAGAAGACGTCGCCGGGCTCCAGCGTGCGGGTGTCGATCGAGGCGCCGGTCACAACCGGCGGCACGGCGCCTTCGGACCGCGCGCCAAGCGCGGCGATCAACTTGTCTCCGCTCCACAGGGGCGCGCTCATCACTGGATCTCCGACAACGCTTTCCGGACCACGTCGTGATCGGAGAACGGCAATGTGCGCTCGCCCACGATCTGGCCGGTTTCATGGCCTTTTCCGGCCACGACCAGCAAATCCCCAGGCATCAGCATGCATACCGCGCTTCTGATCGCCTCCTCGCGGTCGCCGATTTCCAGGAGCCTCGGCGAGGCGGCCATGATCTCGGCCCGGATCACCGACGGATCCTCGCTGCGCGGATTGTCGTCGGTGACGATGGCGATGTCGGCCTTCTCGGCGGCGATGGCACCCATCAGCGGGCGCTTGCCCTTGTCGCGGTCGCCACCGCAGCCGAAGACGCAGATCAGCCGCCCCGTCGCATAGGGACGAAGCGTCGTCAGGACCGCGGCGAGCGCATCGGGCTTGTGGGCGTAGTCGACGACGACGAGCGCGCCATTGGCTTCGCCGACCCGTTCGAGCCGCCCCGCCACCCCCGCCAGCCCGGAAATCGCCCCCAACGCCCGTCGCTTATCCTCGCCGGTCGCGATGGCGAGCCCGGCCGCGACCAGCGCGTTTCCGGCCATGAAGTCACCGACCAGCGGCAGCGAAACCGAAATCCGCTCACCGCCGAAACCGATGCTCAGCCGCTGCACGAAACCGTCCCGCTCATTGGCCAGCAGCGTCAGCGTCTCGCCCTTGCGGCCGACGCCGATGATCGGGTGCCCGCCTGCTTCAGCGGCGCGCGCCGCCTCTTCGGCATAGGGCTCGTCCCGGTTGATCACAACCGGCGCCCCGGCCGGCAGCAATTCCCAGAGCCGGAGCTTCGCGGCGAGGTACTCTTCGACGCTCGGGTGATAGTCGAGATGGTCGCGGCCGAGATTGAGGAAGGCTCCTGCCTTCAGACGCACCCCATCGAGCCGGCGCTGGTCGAGCCCATGCGAGGAGGCCTCCATCGCGAGATGGGAGACGCCCTCGCCGGCCAGCCTGTCGAGCGTGGCATGCAGTGAAAGCGGGTCGGGCGTGGTCAGCGAGCCGTAATCGGCACCCTTCGCGGTGACCACGCCGATCGTGCCGACGCTGGCGGAGGAACGCCCGAGCGACTGGAAGATCTGGCGGGTGAAGTCGGCGACCGAGGATTTTCCGCTCGTCCCTGTCACAGCGACGATGGTTTCGGGCTGGCGCGGATGGAGCTTCGCCGCCGCCAGCGCCAGCGCGAGGCGCGGGTCCTCGACCTCGGCGAAGGCGACGCCGGCCGGCAGATCCGCCGGGCGCGGGCCGCCCGAAACGACGGCGATGGCGCCATGCCCCACCGCATCCATGATGAAGCGCGCGCCATCCGCCTTGGCACCGGCAAGCGCGACGAAGACGTCGTCCCCCGTGACCTTGCGGCTGTCGAAGGCGACGCCATGCACTGGCTGACTGGCGGCGTCAGCCTCGAAGGTCTCGGGAAAGAGGTCTCCGAGGCTCAGTCCGGTCATCGTCATGCTCACCGTTATAGGCCGAGATCAGCGCGAGCCCCAGGCCCCGAGCTTCGCCA
This sequence comes from Allobosea spartocytisi, assembly GCF_014764685.1. NCBI lineage: Bacteria > Pseudomonadati > Pseudomonadota > Alphaproteobacteria > Hyphomicrobiales > Alloboseaceae > Allobosea > Allobosea spartocytisi. Next base: position 267,494 of record NZ_JACXWY010000004.1, on the reverse strand, counting down.
TCAGCGGGAAGGGCGAAGGCGGCGGGTCGAAGCGCGGTGCGACGCCGAGCAGCGGAGCCGCGCGTTCGATCAGCTTGCCCGTGGTAACGCCGCCGTTCCAGGCCGCAGTCGAATAACCGCCGCTCTCGGCATAGCCCTTCGGCTCGTCATAGATGGTGAGGAAGAGATAGCGCGGCTTGTCGGACGGCACGATGGCCGTGAAGGTGGTGAAGTTCTTGTTCTTGGAATAGCGACCGCCGATGACCTTCTCGGCCGTGCCGGTCTTGCCGCCGACGAAATAGCCGGCGACATCCGCCTTCTTGGCCGAACCCTTCTCGCCGTTGATGCGCATGATGAAGCGCAGCGCCTCGGAGGTCTCCGGCTTGATCACGCGGGTCGCGACCTGCATCGCCTCCTCCTGCGAGCGCTTCAGGAAGGTCGGCTTCATCAGATAGCCGCCATTGACCAGCGCGCCGACCGCAGCGATCGCCTGCAGCGGCGCGACGGCAAGGCCGTGGCCGAAGGCGATGGTCGCGGTGTTGATCTCGCCCCAGCGCTGCGGAACGATCGGGGCAGCGCTCTCCGGCAACTCCGTCGTCATCCGGTCGAGCTGCATCATCTTCTTGAGGAAAGCCTTATGGCCCTCGACGCCGACGGCCAGCGCCATCTTGATCGAGCCCATGTTCGAGGAATGCACGAAGACCTCGGGGACAGTCAGGGTCCGGCCGGTGCCGTGATATTCCTTGATGACCTGGCGGCCGAACCGCATCATCCCGCCGGCGGTCGAGAAGCTGGAGTTGATGTTGACCTTGCCGGAATCCAGCGCCATCGCGATGGTCAGGGCCTTGAAGGTCGAGCCCATCTCGTAGACGCCGACACTCATCCGGTTGATCCGGTCCTTCTCCAGCGCATCGACCGGATTGTTCGGGTCGAAATCCGGCAGCGAGACCAGCGCAATGACCTCGCCGGTGGTGACGTCCATGATCGCGCCCGCGGCGGCGATCGCCTTGAAACGCTCCATGCCCTTGACCAACTCGTCGCGCAGCACATGCTCGACGCGCAAATCGATCGAGAGCTTGATCGGCTTCAGGTCGCTCGCCTGGCTGGTGAGGCCGGCGCCGTTCAGGTCCTGCAGCCCTTGCGAGTCGATGTACTTCTCCATCCCGGCGATACCGATATTGTCGATATTGGCGAAGCCGAGCACATGGGCCGCGGCCGGGCCGTTCGGGTAGAAGCGCTTGTGCTCGGGCAGGAAGCCGACGCCGGGTATCCCGAGGCGGTAGACCTCCGCCTGCTGGCGCGGGGTGATCTCGCGCTTGACCCAGACGAAGCCCTTCTTGGTGCCGAGCTTGTCGCGCAGATCCTTGGCGTCAAGTTCGGGTAGCACCGCCGTCAAAAGCTCGGTCGCCTCGTCCTTGTCGAGGATCTTGCGCGGCTCGGCGAAGACCGAGACGACGCCGATATCGGTGGCGAGGATCTCGCCGTTGCGGTCGACGATGTCGGGCCGGGCCGCCGAAATCGCGTTCGAGCTCGCCCGCCGGATGCCGACCTGCTCGTTCGGCAGCGTCGCCAGCAGCGCGAGCCGGGCGGTGATCGCGATGAACAGCACCGAGAAGCCGAGGATGACGAGGCCGACGCGCGGCTGCGCCTTCTCGCCACTCATATGGAAGACGTCGCGCAGCCAGGCGAGACGCGAACGCTGGACGGGCGCCTCGAAGATTTCCGTCTCGGCCGCGGAGGCCTGTTCGGTCCGGGTCGTGTCGGTCATGGCATGGCTCCGGGCGTGGTCGCGCTCGCCTTAGCGCTCCTCGGCGTCTCCGTCGGCAGGCCGAGGCCCAGATCCTCGAGCTTGCGGCCGATGGCATCGACCTTGGGGCCGCGATTGGGAATCTCGGACGGCTTCACCACCTGCGTCGCCTGGAAGGGCTGCAGATCGAGATGCCGGTCGGCCAGCGTCTGGATGCGGTCAGGGCGGTTGAGGAACTGCCATTCCGCCTTGAGCACCTGGATCGCGTCGCGCTCGCGCTGCGTCTTGGTCTTGAGCTTCTGCAGGTGCTCGGTCGCCAGCGTCGTCTCGTACTTGATCGTGTAGGCATAGACCGCCGAGGAGACGAGCGCGCCGATGGCGATGACATGGAGAAACTTGATCACGCTCAGCTTCTCCGGCGTGGCGAGGGTTCGGGAATGCCGGCGAGCGCGACGAGCCCGGCCTCGGCCCGGCGCGGCGGCGCATCGAGGCGCTCGGCGACGCGCAGCTTGGCCGAGCGTGCGCGCGGATTGGCCCGCATCTCCGCCTCGGACGGCGCGACCGCGCCCCTCTCGACGAGGCGGAAGGTCGGCTGCCTCGCCGCGACCGCCGGCGCATGGCGCGAGCCGGACGGGACGCGGCCGGAGCGTTCGGCCAGGAACTGCTTGACGATGCGGTCTTCCAGCGAATGGAAGGTGACGACCACCAGCCGTCCGCCCGGACCCAGCACGGCTTCCGCCGCATGCAGGGCGCGAACCAGCTCGCCGAGCTCGTCATTGACCGCGATGCGCAGCGCCTGGAACACCCGTGTCGCCGGGTGCGCGCCGCCGGGCTCGCCCCTGACGATGCCGGCGACGAGATCGGCAAGCTGCTTCGTTGTGGCCAGCGGCGCCTTGCGGCGCGCCTCGATCACGGCCCGCGCCACGGCGCGCGAACGGCGCTCCTCGCCATAGTGATAGAAGATATTGGCGAGCAGCCCTTCCTCGGCCTCGTTGACGACGTCGGCGGCGCTCTGCCCCTCGCCGCTCATGCGCATGTCGAGCGGACCGTCGAAGCGGAACGAAAAGCCGCGCTCGGGCTGATCGATCTGCATCGACGAGACGCCGATATCGAGCACGACGCCGTCGAGCGGGACCATACGGAAGCGCTCGGCCTCCTCGGCGAGTTCGCCGAAGCGCGCCTGAGACAGCGTCAGCCGCCCGGCCATCGCCGCAACCAGATCGGCCCCGCCCGCGATCGCGCTCGGATCACGGTCGAGCCCGAGCAGGATCGCATCCGGCGCGGCATCGAGGATCGCCTTGCTGTAGCCCCCTGCCCCGAAGGTGCCGTCGAGATAGCGCCCGCCCGGCTTCGGCGCGAGCGCGGCCAGAACCTCCGCGAGAAGCACGGGCACGTGACGAGGCGCCTCGCCACCGGCACCGTCACGACGGTCACCCTGGTCCGTCATGAGCTCGAACCTCCTGCCGTAACGGTCAATCCTCCAAGCGTCCGCTTGACGTCGCGCAGCCGGCTCCGCGCCGCGTCGAGATGGGCGCGGAAGCGCTCCGGCTCCCAGATCTGGAATTTGTGGCCATGCCCGACGAACGTCACCGCGTCGCCGATGCCGGCATGCGCCTTCAGCGCCTCGCTCAGCACGATCCGCCCCTCCGGGTCGACCTTCAGCACCTCCGAGGTGCCGTTCAGCGCCGTCGAGAGCAGCTCCCACTCGTCCGAGAACGGCGAGAAGCGCGCCAGGATGTCGTCGATCGTCGCCCGCAGCGCATTGCCCCCGGCATCGAGCGCCGGCAGGTCGAGCCCCTGATGGACGTAAAGCCCCTCGTAGCCGTCCTTCGCGAGAACGGAGCGAAAGCTCGAAGGAATGGAAACGCGCCCCTTGGCGTCCAGCCGGTTGGTGAAGTTCGAGACGAAGCGGTCCATCAACGCCGCCTCCCGGCCTGCTCTCCACATCACCGCCGGACGCAGGTCCGTGCGGCGGAAAACCCCTCCGTCGAAGCAGGCAAGCAGCGCCCGGCGACCAAAATCCGCGCGGCACACGGAGCCTGATCTGAGAACTGCCTGTCGGCTTCGACGGGATGATTTGGGATATCATGGGCAATCATGGGCGTCAATGGAATCGCCGGCACGAGTCGGTGCCTGCGATGGCTCGCTGCCATCACAGCCCGTTATGGTTAAGTATCCGTAAGCACGGGGAATTCGCCTCGTTTCCGCCGCAATTCAAAGCGGCGGACCGAGCGAGAGCCTGCAAAAAAATCCGCTCAATCCTCGCGGGCGGCCGCCAGCAGGGCATCCCGGACAAGGCCGAGCTGCTCGCGCAGCCCCTTGGCTCCGGGCGCGGTCGCCCCCAGCGCACAGCCGATCGCCTCCTGAACGCGACGCCCCCTCGCCCGCAGGGCCTCGCCCTTCTCGCTCAGATGGATGCGCACCTGCCGCTCATCGACCGCGTCACGCTCGCGGCGGAGGATGCCCGCGCTCTCGAGCCGCTTCAGCAGCGGCGTCAGCGTGCCGGAATCCAGCATCAGCCTTTCGCCGAGCGCCTTCACCGTCGGCCCGTCATCTTCCCACAATGCGAGCATGACGAGATATTGCGGATAGGTCAGCCCGAGCTCGGCCAGCACCGGCCGGTAGACGCGGTTGAAGGCATGGCTCGCCTGATAGATCGCGAAGCACAATTGCTGGTCGAGCCGCGGCGTTGCGGCGTCGCTCTGCTCGCGGTCGGATTTGTCCCCGGACACCATCATGCCTCTGCCATCGCCTTCTCAACGCAAAGCCGAAACCGGAGCGACAATCAACTCCGCGTGATCATCTCAAATTTCATTGTTGACAATCTAATTGCACACAATCTAAATGGCAAGCATTGGTTCACCTGAGAGAGAAGGAACCCGACCATGAAGATCCTCTACACCGCCCATGGCTCCGCCACCGGCGGCCGCGAAGGCCAGGCCGCGACCGATACCGGCAACGTCAAGCTCGTGCTGAACACGCCGAAGGAACTCGGCGGCGGCGGTGGCGACGGCACCAACCCGGAGCAGCTTTTCTCGATGGGCTATTCGGCCTGTTTCCTCGGCGCGCTGAAGTTCGTCGCCGGCAAGGAGAAGGTGAAGATCCCGGAGGATGCCCGAGTCAGCGCCGATATCGGCATCGGCCCGCGCGACGACGGCACCGGCTTCGGCATTGCGGCCAAGCTGACGATCTCCGTTCCCGGCGTCGACAGGGCGGTGGTCGAGGACCTCGTCCAGAAGGCCCATATCGTCTGCCCGTATTCCCACGCCACCCGCGGTAACATCGACGTCGAGCTGAAGGTCGCCTGAGAGCCGCATGGTGCAGGACAAGCGAAAGGGCCGGGATCGCTCCCGGCCCTTTCCGCATCCGGTAGGTGCCAGTCGGCCTATAAGCCGGGTTCTGGATGGCTGCGGAATTTCTTCCGCAACGTGACGGCCATTCCTCTGGGACGCGCATTGCTGCGCGCCTCGAGCAACCAACCCGGACGACAAGGCTCAGAAACCAGCCCCTCCCCGCTTGCGCGGAAAGCATCGTCCCTATTCGGTTTTGCTCCCGGTGGGGCTTGCCATGCCGGCCCCGTTGCCGGGCCCGCGGTGCGCTCTTACCGCACCTTTTCACCCTTACCTGCGGCCGAAGCCGAAGGCGGTTCGATCTCTGTGGCGCTTTCCCTGGGGTCGCCCCCGCCGGACGTTATCCGGCACCGTGTTTCCGTGGAGCCCGGACTTTCCTCCCCCGCAAGCGGGAGCGGCCGTCCGGCCGACTGGCGAGGGGGAGATGCGCGCTGGCGCGGCCGGCGTCAAGCGCGGCCGCAAAATAGCGGTCAGTTGCGAGCGGTGATGGTGCGCACTTTGGCACAGTAGGTGCGGTTGGCGCCGTTCATATGCGTCGTCATATGGCCGCTCTGGTACTTCATGACGGTGCGGCAGGTATCGCCGCCGGCCATCCGATAGGCCATCGCCAGATATTTCATGCCGTAGCGGGCGTTGGTCTCGGCATCGAGCAGCCCGTTCGCACCGCCGGAGTAGCCCAGGCCGCGTGCAGTCTGATGGCGGATCTGCATCAGGCCGAAATTGCCGGCATGGGATGCGCGCGGATTGTAGCGGCTCTCGATCCGCACCACGGCATCGGCCAGCGAGAACGGAATCCCGTTCTCGGCGGCATGGCGGGCGACCAGCGCCCTCAGCCCCTCGGAACCGGCCGGCGCGGCGAGCGGCGTCCTGCCGGAACGCGCCTCGGCGGCCTTGACGTGGCGGAGATCTTCCTTCGCGGCGGCGCGGGCCTCCTTGCCCGTTTTCGCCGCCGCCTTGGTCGCGGCAGCGCCCAGGCTTCCAGTCGTGTCGCCGGCCTTCTCGCGAGCGATTTCCGCGTCGCGAACGAGCAGCGCCCTGGGGTCCGTTTCCGCGTTCACGAATTCCCCCGCCGACGCAATCGCGGGAAGGCTAATCAGGAGCGCAGCAGCGAGACCGCCAAAGACATACCGCATGATGAACCGAACCTCATCTGGACAGAACTGATTGGAAGGTGCGGTCAAATGCTGATGGAATGTGTCCATAATCTGGCGTCATCGACAGAAAAAGACCATGTAGATTGTGCAACTCGGAATTTAATCTATATTAAGCTGTGAAGTATTTAAACGTATTCGGCGCCCCTATAAGCTTCGCCGGCGCATCGGGAGGCGCCGCGAAGCAACAAAAGCGAATCACGGCCACGTTTCCGCCGCATTCCGATCAATTCGTACGATTCGATGCGTCAGGCCGTCGCGTTGCGGGCTCGTCGACCGGCCGCCTCTTGATCGCAGCCCTTCGCGCTCCCATCATGCAAGCCGCGCTTCGGCGCATGGGATTCACGGGAGACCCGGCCTTTTATGGCTTCATCATTCTGGGGTGCGCTCGGTGGCGGCGGGCTTGGGCTCGCGCTGGGCGGCCCGTTGGGCGCGCTCCTGGGGGCTCTCGCCGGGCATGTGCTGATCGATCGCGAAGGCGCTCCCTTCGGCCCGGCCCCACGCGAGCTCGTCTTCACCACCGGCCTCGTCGCGCTGGCCGCCAAGATGGCGCGCTCAGACGGTGTCGTGACCTGTGACGAGGTCACCGCGTTCCGGCGCATCGTCGACGTGCCGGCCGATCAGCAGGAGCGTGTCGAGGCGCTGTTCAATCTCGCCAAGCAGACCAGCGCCGGCTTCGAGGCCTATGCCACGCAGATCGCGGGCGCGTTCCATGACGAGCCGGCGCTGCTGGAGGACGTGCTCGACGGCCTCTTCCTGATCGCTGCCGCCGATGGCGCGATCCATGAGGCCGAGCATGCCTATCTCCGTGCCGTCGCCGGCATCTTCGGCATCGCCGACAGCGACTTCGCCCGCATCGAGGCGCGGCATGTCCGCCGCCGCGACGATCCCTATCTGGTCATCGGCGCCAACCGCGAGATGAACGATGACGAGCTGAAACGGCATTATCGCCGCCTCGTCGCGGCGACGCATCCGGACCGCGAGATCGCGCGGGGCCTTCCGGCCGAAGCCGTCGCGATCGCGACCAAGCGTCTCGCGGCCATCAATGCCGCCTGGGACGCGATCCAGCACGAGCGCGGCCTGCATCGCCGCCTCTCGCATCAGCCCGCCTGACACGCCATCCCATGGACGAGATCGTCAGCTCCGCCGCAGCCAATCCCGCCTCAGCCGGACCGGACAGCCGCTTCGCCGCCAAGATCTTTCCCTCGCCCAACCATGGCGAGCGGAAGAACCCCGACGGCACGCCCGGCCGCCGGCCCGACATGCTGATCCTGCACTACACCGGCATGCCGATCGCGGGAGAGGCGCTGCAATGGCTGTGCAACCCGGTCTCGCAGGTCTCCTCGCATTATTTCGTCTTCGAGAACGGCCATACGCTCCAGCTCGTGCCGGAGGGCCGGCGTGCCTGGCATGCCGGCGCTTCGCATTGGGCCGGCGAGACCGACATCAACTCCTGCTCGATCGGCATCGAGATCGCCAATCCCGGCCACCCCGGCGGCCTGCCCGACTTTCCCGATGCGCAGATCGCGGCGACGCTGAACCTCTGCCGCGACATCTGCGAGCGCTGGTCGATCCCACCCGAGCGGGTGCTCGCCCATTCGGACGTTGCGCCCGGCCGCAAGATCGACCCCGGCGAGAAATTTCCCTGGCGGCATTTCGCGGAAGGCGGCGTCGGCCTCTGGACCGAAGCCCCACCGATTCGCGGCGGGCGCTTCTTCGCCCGTGGCGAGAGCGGCCAGCCGGTCGAGGCGCTGCAGGCCATGTTCGCCATGCTCGGCTATGGCGTCGCGGTCGACGGCGTCTTCGACGAGAAGCTGGAAGCGGTCGTCGCCGCCTTCCAGCGCCATTGGCGCCCGGAGAAGGTCGACGGCGTCGCCGATTCCTCCACGATCACGACGTTACGCGACCTGCTCGCCGCGACGCAGGGCGCGCGCATGGCCTGATCGCGATCCCGTGAGGAGCCGCATGCCCGGGAAGCTCTCACAAGGCTCGCTTAACTCCCCTGCTCTATTGTAGTTTGTCCGGCTAGGCGACCGGAGGGGATGGCCTTGAACATCGAGCAGCAGCGCATCGCTTCGGAGCTCTGTCGGGTTTCCGGCAAGCCCTCCTCCATCGGGGCCTGGGAGTGTAATCTCGCAAACGTGTCGCTGAGCTGGACCGACGGGGTCTACGATCTGTTCGGCCTGCAGCGTGGCTCCACGATCCAGCGTTCCTCGATCCTCGACCTCTATGAGGAAAGCTCGCGCACCGAGATGGATCGGCTGCGCAGCAAGGCGATCCGCACCGGCGAGGCCTTCTCCCTCGACTGCCGCATTCGCACCGCAAGCAACGAGAAGCGCTGGATGCGCCTGATCGTCGGCGTCGGCTATCAGCATGGCCGCCCGTTCCGCATCTTCGGCTCGAAGCAGGATGTCACCGCCGAGAAAGGCCTTTGGACAGGCCTCGCCACGCTGAAGCAGCGCGATCCACTCGTCGAGCGCTCGGCTCGGCGCAGCTTCGAGGACCTCGTCGCCCAGGCCTTGCTCGACCGGCGCTTTGAACAGGAAACCTTCGCGCTGATTATGCTCGACATCGATGATTTTCACGACATCGTCGATGCTTTCGGGCCAGCGGCCAGCGATGAATTGCTGCTCCGCTTCGAAGAGCGGCTCGCCCGGCTCTTCCCCGATGCTTTCGCCAGCAGCCGCATCGGCAAGAGCCAGTTCGCCCTGCTGCTGCGGATGTCGGCCGGGCAGCAGCGCCTCGCCGCCAGTCTCGAGAACGCGCAGCATCTGTTGTCCCGCCCGATCATGCGCGGACATGCGGTGATCGACTTCACGATCTCGATCGGCGCCGTCGTCCTCGATGGCGAACGCCACCGCGATCCCGCGGCCCTCTTCGCCGAGGCCCATGCCGCGCTTCACGTCGCCGGCATGACCGGCGGCAACACCTTGCAGATGTTCGATCGTCCCCTGGCAAGCCCGCCATTGCGCCTGGCACAGTGAGTCTCGTATAGGCCCCGGCGCAGCGCGCCGGTCGCCGGCGCCTCAGCGCTTGCGCACGAACTCGGTGCGCAGCACGAGTCCCTTGATGGCATCGTGGCGGCAATCGATCTCGTCGGGATCATCAGTCAGGCGGATCGAGCGGATCACCGTCCCCTGCTTAAGGGTCTGGCCGGCGCCTTTCACCTTGAGATCCTTGATCAGAACGACGGAATCGCCGTCGGCCAGCACATTGCCGGCAGCATCGCGGACCTCGACGCGTGCGGTCGCGGCAGCCGCAGCCGCCACCTCCGAAGCCGGGCGCCACTCGCCCGTCGCCTCGTCGTAGACGTAATCGTCGTTATCGTCGGCCATGGTCACTCCGCCCGGCTTGCCGCCGGGCAACTCCCGACCGGCGCGGGTTAAACGAGCCGGCGCGACAATTCAACAAGCCCGATCTGTATAATCGGCATTCGCGGCGTCATTCCCGGACGCAGCGAAGCGCAGAGCCGAGGCTCTCGTTCAGGAAGGGACGCTGGGCTCGGCCCCCGGCTGGAGAATCCGAGTCGAGCCGGGCATGACGCCTGCTGCCTGCCTACTCCGCCGCCTGCAACCGATAGGCGCTGGCGTCGTAGTTCAGGATCGGCGCCAGCCAGCGCTCGACCTGTTCGATGCTCATGCCCTTGCGCTTGGCATAGTCCTCGACCTGGTCGCGCTCGACCTTGGCGACGCCGAAATAATAGGCCTCCGGGTGCGAGAGATAGAGGCCCGAGACCGAGGAGCCGGGCCACATCGCATAGCTCTCGGTCAGCTTCACGCCGACGCGCCGCTCCGCCTGCAGCAGCTCGAACAGCGTCGCCTTCTCCGTGTGGTCGGGCTGGGCCGGATAACCGGGCGCCGGCCGGATACCCTGATATTCCTCGCGGATCAGATCCTCGTTGGAGAAGGCCTCATCCGGCGCATAGCCCCAGAACTCCTTGCGCACGAGCTGATGCATGCGCTCGGCGAAGGCTTCCGCGAAGCGATCCGCCAGCGCCTTGACCATGATCGAGCGGTAGTCGTCATTGTCGCGGGCGAACTTCTCGGAGATGCGTTCCTCCTCCGCGCCCGATGTGACGACAAAGGCGCCGATATAATCGGGAGCCCCGCCTTCCGGCGCGACGAAGTCGGAGATGCACATATTCGGCTTGCCATCGCGCTTGGAAAGCTGCTGGCGCAGGCCGTGGAAGGTGGCGAGCGTCTCCTGCCGGCTCTCGCCGGTATAGAGGCGGATATCGTCGCCGACGGCGTTCGCGGGCCAGAAGCCGATCACCGCCTTCGGATTGAACCAGCGCTCCTCGACGACGCGCTTCAGCATCGTCTGCGCATCGTCCCAGAGCGCGCGCGCCGCCTCGCCCTGCTTCTCGTCCTCCAGGATCGCCGGGAAGCGGCCCTTCAGCTCCCAGGTCTGGAAGAACGGCGTCCAGTCGATCACCGGCACGAGATCGGCGATGTCATAGGTCCGGAACACGCGGGTGCCGAGGAAGCTCGGCTTCGGCGGCAGATAGCTCGTCCAGTCCGGCCTGAAGGCGTTGGCGCGCGCCTTCTCCAGCGGCAGGCGCTGCTTGTCGGCCTCCGAGCGGCGATGGGCGGCGGCAACCTTGGCGTATTCGGCCTTGATGCCGTCGACATAGGCCGGCTTCTGCTCCTGCGAGAGCAGGGTCGAGACCACGCCGACAGCGCGCGACGCGTCGGTAACATAGACCGTCTGGCCCTTCTCATAGGCCGGATGGATCTTCACCGCCGTATGGACGCGGCTCGTCGTCGCCCCGCCGATCAGCAGCGGAATCTCGAAGCCCTCCCGCTCCATCTCGGAGGCGACGGTCACCATCTCGTCGAGCGAGGGCGTGATCAGGCCGGAGAGCCCGATGATATCGACGTTTTCCTTGCGCGCCGTGTCGAGGATCTTCTGCGTCGGCACCATCACGCCGAGGTCGATGACCTCGTAATTATTGCACTGGAGCACGACGCCGACGATGTTCTTGCCGATATCGTGGACATCGCCCTTCACCGTCGCCATCAGCACCTTGCCGGCGGCCGAGCGTTCGCCTCCGCCATTCAGGCGCTTCTCCTCCTCCATATAGGGCATGAGATAGGCGACGGCCTGCTTCATCACGCGGGCCGACTTCACCACCTGCGGCAGGAACATCTTGCCGGCGCCGAACAGGTCGCCGACCACGTTCATGCCGGCCATCAGCGGCCCTTCGATGACATGGAGCGGCTTCTCGGCCTTCAGCCGCGCCTCTTCCGTGTCGATATCGATGAATTCGGTGATGCCGGCGACCAGCGCATGCTCAAGCCGCTTCTCGACCGGCAGCTCCCGCCAGGCCAGGTCCTTGCCGGACGCCGCGACCGAACCATCGCCCTTGAAGCGCGGCGCCGCCTCAAGCAGCCGCTCGGTCGCATCCTTGCGTCGGTTGAGGACGACATCCTCGCAGAGCTCGCGCAGTTCGGGGTCGAGATCGTCATAGGAGCCGAGCTGGCCCGCATTGACGATGCCCATATCCATACCGACCTTGATGCAGTGGTACAGGAAGACCGAGTGCATGGCTTCGCGGACCTTCTCGTTGCCGCGGAAGGAGAAGGACAGGTTGGAGACGCCGCCCGAGACGTGGGCATGCGGCAGGGTCTCGCGGATCGTCTTGGTGGCCTCGATGAAATCGTTGCCGTAATTGTCGTGCTCCTCGATGCCCGTCGCCACCGCGAAGATGTTCGGGTCGAAGATGATGTCCTCGGGCGGGAAGCCAATCTCCTCGGTCAAGAGCTTGTAGGCGCGCGTGCAGATCTCGATCTTGCGAGCATAGGTGTCGGCCTGGCCGGCCTCGTCGAAGGCCATGACGACGACGGCCGCGCCGTAGTTGCGGCAGATGCGGGCATGTTCGAGGAAGGCCGCCTCGCCCTCCTTCATCGAGATCGAGTTGACGATCGGCTTGCCCTGGATCGTCTTCAGCCCGGCCTCGATAACATGGAACTTCGAGGAATCGACCATGATCGGAACGCGGCTGATATCCGGCTCCGAGGCGATCAGGTTGCAGAACTCCGTCATCGCCTTCTCGGAATCGAGCAGGCCCTCATCCATGTTGATGTCGATGACCTGCGCACCGTTGGCGACCTGGTCGCGCGCCACGTCGAGCGCCGCCGCGTAGTCGCCGGCCGTGACGAGCTTTCTGAACTTCGCCGAGCCGGTGACGTTGGTCCGCTCGCCAATATTGACGAAGGGGATGGTCTCGTCGAGCGTGAAGGGCTCCAGCCCCGCGAGCCTGAGATAGGGCTTCACCTCCGGCATCTGGCGCGGCGCCTTGCCGGCGACGGCCCCGGCGATGGCGCGGATATGCTCCGGGGTGGTGCCGCAACAGCCGCCGACGACATTGACGAAGCCGGCATCGGCAAACTCGGCCAGCATCTTGGCCGTGGCTTCGGGCCGTTCGTCATAAAGGCCGAATTCATTGGGCAGGCCGGCGTTGGGATAGGCACAGACCAGCGTGTCGGCGACACGCGACATGTCCTTGATATGCGCCCGCATCTCGCGCGCGCCGAGCGCGCAGTTGAGCCCGACCGTCAGCGGCGCGGCATGGCGCACGGCGTTCCAGAAGGCCTCGACCGTCTGGCCCGACAGCGTGCGGCCGGAGAGATCGGTGATCGTGCCGGAGATCATCACCGGCAAGCGGATGCCCTTGGCCCGGAACACCTGCTCGATCGCGACGATCGCGGCCTTGGCGTTGAGCGTGTCGAAGATCGTCTCGATCAGCAGCAGTTCCGAGCCGCCGTCGATCAGCCCCGTCACCTGCTCGGCATAGGCGTCGCGGACCTGATCGAAGGTCACGGCCCGGAAGCCGGGATTGTTGACGTCCGGCGAGATCGAGAGCGTGCGATTGGTCGGGCCGATGGCGCCGGCGACATAGCGGCGGCGGCCATCCTCCTTTTGCGCGATGGCCCCTGCCTCGCGGGCGATGCGGGCGCATTCGACGTTCAGCTCATAGACCAGCGCCTCCATGCCGTAATCGGCCTGGGCGATCGAGGTGCCGGAGAAGGTGTTGGTCTCGACGATGTCGGCACCGGCCCGGAAATAGGCAAGATGGATGTCGCGCAGCGCATCGGGCTGCGTCAGGGCGATGATGTCGTTATTGCCCTTGAGGTCGTGGTTGAAACCCTTGAAGCGCTCGCCGCGGAAATCGGCTTCCGAAAGCTTGAGGTCCTGGATCTGCGTCCCCATCGCGCCATCGAGCACGAGGATGCGTTCCCGCGCGGCCTCGCGCAGCGAGCGCTCGATCTCGGCGCCATCGACCGGAGCTGGCTTGTAGTCGGACATCAGTCTACTCCGCCGCCACGGCCTGCGCCGCCGGCTTCTCGGGCTTGAGGCCGACGAGATGGCAGATGGCGTAGACGAGGTCGGCCTTGTTCATCGTGTAGAAATGCAAATCGGTGACGCCGCGGTCGATCAGGTCGAGCACCTGCTCGGCGCAGACGGCCGCCGCCACCAGCCGGCGCGTCGCGGCGTCGTCTTCCAGCCCCTCGAAACGGTCGGCCAGCCATTGCGGCACGCTGGCTCCGGTCTTGCGGGCGAAACTCGCCGTCTGCTTGAAGTTCTGCACCGGCACGATGCCGGGCAGGATCGGGATCTCGATGCCGCGCGCGCGGACCTTGTCGAGATAGCGGAAATAGACGTCGTTATCGAAGAAGAACTGGGTGATCGCCCGCGTCGCGCCGGCATCGACCTTCTTCTGCAGCGCATCGATGTCGGCATCGAGCGAGGCGGCCTCCGGATGCTTCTCCGGATAGGCCGAGACCGTGACCTCGAAATCGCCGATCGCCTTCAGACCAGCCACGAGATCGGAGGTCTGGTGATAGCCCTCCGGATGCGCTTCGTAAGTCGTGCCGAGGCCGCCGGCCGGGTCGCCGCGCAGCGCCACGACATGGCGCACGCCGGCATCCCAATAGGAACGGATCACCTCGTCCACTTCCGCTTTCGAGGCCGAGACGCAGGTGAGATGCGCAGCCGGCTTCAGCGCGGTCTCCTCGACCATGCGCTTCACCGTGGCGTGGGTGCGCTCGCGGGTCGAGCCACCGGCGCCATAGGTCACGGAGACGAAGCTGGGGCCGAGCGGCTCGAGCCGGCGCACACTCTCCCAGAGAGCAACCTCCATCTCCTCCGACTTCGGCGGGAAGAATTCGAAGGAGACGCGCGGACGGCGCGAACCGTGCCGGCTCGGGCGAAAGGCATTCATCAGGCAACCTCGAGATTGATCTTGCGGGCCGGCGGATCGGCCTGGACGCGCCGGTCGCGCCCGCGCCAGAGCATGACCGGGAGCTGACCCGAGCCGCCATCGGCGAGCGTCACCTCCTGCGAGAGATCGCAGGCGAGCCCGGCTTCGGTGAACCAGCCCGCGATCTGCTGGCGCGAAAAGCCAAGCCGGCGATGCGCATGTTCGCTGCGCAGGAATTCCATCTCATGCGGGGCGAAATCGACCACGATCAACCGACCGCCCGGCGCCAGCATGGCCGCAGCCTCGCGCACCGCCCGGCCGGGATCGTCGAGGAAATGCAGCACCTGATGGACGACGACGAGATCGAAGGAGCCACGCGCGAAGGGCAGCGCATAGATGTCGCCCTGCCTGAGCTCGACGCGCGAGAGCCCCGCCTGCTCCAGATTGGCGCGCGCCACCGCCAGCATCGCATGGTTGGCGTCGACGCCGACGGCCCGGCCGAATTTCGGCGCAATCCGCTCCAGCATCCTCCCTGTTCCGGTGCCGAGATCGAGCATGGCGCCGGGCGTGCCCTCGCCCACCGCTCGCTCGACCGCCGCCTCGACGACATGATCGGGCACGTGCAAGCCGCGCAACCGGTCCCAGTCGCGCGCGACGCTGGCGAAATAGCTTTGCGCGGCCTCGGCCCGCGTCGCCCTGACGGCGGCGAGCCTTTCACGGTCGGCCGCGAGCACCGGATCGCTCAGGTCGAGCCACGCGGCGAGCGAGGCGGCGAAGGCCCCGCCCGGCCCGGTCTCGTCGAGCCGGAAGAAGGCCCAGGCGCCCTCGCGCGAGCGCCGCACCAGCCCGGCCTCGGCCAGGAGCTTGAGATGGCGCGAGATGCGCGGCTGCGACTGGCCGAGAATGTCGGTGAGGTCCGAGACCGAAAGCTCGCCTTCGGAGAGCAGCGCGATGATGCGCAGCCGCGTCTCCTCGCCGGCCGCCCTCAGGCCTGCCAGAAGCACATCGGAGGACAATGCCGTCGGCTGTCGCACGCAAACACCTCCCACGCTCGAAAAAAGATATAAAGATATCTTTATGTCAAAAGCGTCGTTCGTGCAAGCGAATTATCGTGCGGAAAACAGGACGGCGTTCGGCGGCGAGCCTGCCCCGAACATCTCGTGCAACGCGGTTGTGGTTTCTCAGCTTGGTGGATTGACGATGGCCTGGGGTGAGTTCCCGGATCTGCCTTGAATGACGGCTCCACCGTCCGGCCGCGCAGGGCAGGCCGGCCTTGTTCACGGCAGCGCCCATCGACGATGGGACAATTCTCCGCCGCTCCAACCGGAGCGGCGGGTCGCATAGGTCACGAGATCGGTTGGTTCAGAGGAGCTTCAGATCCCCTGCCGCAGTCTTGCCGCGCTCCGTCTTGAGCTCGAACGCGATTTTCTGCCCTTCCGTCAGCGTCATCATGCCGGCTTCCTTTACGGCAGTGATGTGCACGAACACATCCTTGCCGCCGTCCGCCGGTTGAATGAAGCCGTATCCTTTCTCGGTATTGAACCATTTAACGGTTCCGGTCGCCATCGCCATATCCCTCGAAGCCGCGCCCACCAGCCCTCGGACCGCAATCCGCAAGCCGGCAATAAAGAATTGACCGAAAATTCGACCTTGTCGAGGCCAAAGGCAAGGCAGACGAAACGTTGTGATTTAAGACTTCGCCAAGATCACCCGGCACTGACCTCTATGGGGAACGAAGCGTCGGGATGGAATTCGCCTTCACCCGAAGCGGGAATGCCATGCCGCCTCCCCAAAGGGCCGTCGCCGCACGCCACCCCGAGCGAGAAGGCACCCGCCGAGCCTTGCCGGCCGGAGCCTGACTTTGCGGAATGTAGCCGCTCCGTTTTGCCTGCAACTGCCCCGACCCCGTCGCCTGCGGCATAGCGGCCTGCTCCGGGAGTGTTGCCTGCCACCGCCATCTGTGCGACCGAGCAGGTCTCGACTGTCCAGGGCATTGTCGTGGCGAAAATCGGTTTTCGCGAAGGCAATGCCGAGAGGAATTTGGAGCCGCAACGACCATGGCCCAGCCCCTGACCATCGAAGATCTGCGCCTGCTGGCGAAGCGCCGCGTGCCGCGCATGTTCTACGATTACGCCGATTCCGGCGCCTGGACCGAGGGCACCTATCGCGCCAACGAGGCCGACTTCGCCAAGATCAAGCTGCGCCAGCGCGTCGCCGTCGATATGACCGATCGCTCGCTCGCCAGCGAGATGATCGGCCAGCCGGTTGCGATGCCCGTCGCGCTCGCTCCCACCGGCCTCACCGGCATGCAACACGCCGACGGCGAGATCCTCGCCGCCAAGGCCGCCGCCAAGGCGGGCGTGCCCTTCACGCTCTCGACCATGAGCATCTGCTCGATCGAGGATGTCGCGAACCACACCAGCGCGCCCTTCTGGTTCCAGCTCTATGTGATGAAGGATCGCGACTTCATCTCCCGCCTGATCCAGCGCGCCAAGGCGGCGGGCTGCTCGGCGCTGGTCCTGACCCTCGACCTGCAGATCCTCGGCCAGCGCCACAAGGACATCCGCAACGGCCTCTCCGCCCCGCCGAAGCCAACGCTGGCCAATCTCATCAACCTCGCCTTCAAGCCGCGCTGGTGCCTGAAGATGCTGGACACGCCGCGCCGGCAGTTCGGCAACATCGTCGGCCACGTCACCGGCGTCGCCGACATGTCCTCGCTCTCCTCCTGGACCGCCAGCCAGTTCGACCCGAAGCTGAACTGGGACGATGTCCAGTGGATCAAGGAGCAATGGGGCGGCAAGCTGATCCTGAAGGGCATCCTCGATCCCGAGGACGCCGAGATGGCCGCGAAAAGCGGCGCCGACGCCCTGATCGTCTCGAACCATGGCGGCCGCCAGCTCGATGGCGCGCTGTCCTCGATCGAGGCCCTGCCCGGCATCGTCGAGCAGGTCGGCAACCGCATCGAGGTGCTGTTCGACGGCGGCATCCGCTCGGGCCAGGACGTGCTCAAGGCGGTCGCGCTCGGCGCCAAGGGCACCTTCATTGGCCGCGCCTTCCTCTACGGGCTCGGTGCGATGGGCGAGCAGGGCGTGACGGCCGCGCTCGACATCATCCGCAAGGAGCTCGACGTCACCATGGCGCTCTGCGGCAAGCGCGACATCAAGGATGTCGACGCCAGCATCCTCGTCGGCGGCAAGCCGAAGCACTGATCCACGGGCAGGAAAGACGCGCCGTGAGACGGCAAGACGATGTATCGGTCGAGGCGGCCGGGCCGGCCGCTCCGGGCGCGACCGCTGCTGCAGGCACAAGGTGGTGGTGGCTGAACGGCCCCTCCTTCGCCGAGCGCCTGGCCGCCGCCGGCAACCGGCCGGCTGGCTTCGACTATCTGCGCCTGCTGCTCTCGACGCTCGTCATCGTCACACATGCGGTCGGCGTGGCCTATGGCGTCGGCGAGACGTTGCGTGTCTTCGGCGGCGCATGGCGCCCGGCGGTCGCGCTGATCCTGCCCATGTTCTTCGCGCTCAGCGGCTTTCTCGTTGCCGGCAGCCTCGAGCGCTGCCGGTCGCTGATCTCCTTTCTCGGCCTGCGGTTGATCCGGCTGGTGCCGGCGCTCGCCGTGGAGACCTTTGCCGCCGCCATCGTCATCGGCGCGATCTTCACGACGCTGCCGCTGACGGAGTATTTTAGCAGTCCGCTCTTCCGGCAGTATTTCCTGAACATCCTCGGCGTCGTCCAGTTTCTCCTGCCGGGCGTGTTTCTGGGCAATCCCTGGTCAGGACTGGTCAACGGCCAGCTCTGGACCCTGCCCTGGGAGCTGTACTGCTACCTGATCATCGCCGGCATCACCGCGCTGGGGCTGTTGCGCCGGGAGGATCGCGCGCTTGCAACGATCCTCATCGTCCACGCCGTCATTTTCGTCATCTACGTCCTGATCAGGCGTCACCAGCCGGGCGTCACCGTTTCGGGCCCCGTGCTGATCCTCTGCTTCCTCTATGGCATCGGCGCCTATCTGTTCCGGAAGCGGATCATCTGGAGCAAGGCGCTGTTCGCACTGGCCCTCGCCGCGACGCTGCTGGGGCTGAGCGTCCCCGGCGGCGACTACCTGATCGCCCTGCCCTGCGCCTATCTCACCGCCTTCCTCGGGCTCACCAGCCCGCGCCGCAGCTGGCTGGTCTCGTCGGGCGACTATTCCTACGGCCTATTCCTCTACGGCTTCCCGATCCAGCAGGCCGTGGTCGCGACCTTCGGCGCGGGCCAGTCCTGGTGGGCCAATGCCGCCATCTCCTGGTGCCTGGCCTTCGCTCTCGCCTTCCTCTCCTGGCATCTCGTCGAAAAGAACGCCATGAAGCTACGCCCCCGCCTCCTTGCGACCGAAGCAAGCCTGCTCGCGCGCCTGCCGGCGCCGGATGCGTTTACTGGCTGGCTCCGCTCCCGCCGCGTCCTTACCGCCCTCGCCGTGGTGCTCGTCGCCGCCGCCGCCACCGGCACCTATCTCGCGCTGCGCAAACCGGCGGAGAACTTCCCGCTACTGGCCCGGCTCGCGGTCATCAACGCCCATATCGGCGAGGCCGATCCGGACTATGTCTTCATCGCGGGCGATTCCAATGCCGAGATGATCAACGCGACCCATCGCCTCTGCGGCCGCAATGTCGTCAATGCCGGCATCAGCGGCGCCAAGATGACGGATATGAACGGCCATTGGGCGACATTCGCCTTTACGAAAAAGCCCGGCAGCATCGTCATCCTGATCGGCACCAACGATCTGCATCGCAAACGCAAGCCGACCCAACCGAAATACCTCGACGCCTTCGAACGCAATGCCGACTGGCTGATCGCCAGCGCGGCCGCTCTGTCCACGAAGGTCTTCGTCGCCGCGGTTCCCCCGGCTGAGCCCGGAATGATCAAGTATTATGAGCCGGCAGCGGTGGTCGCGCTGTCCGAGAGGCTGAAGCGGGCCTGCGATCGCCACGCCTGCACCTTCATCGACCCCTTCGCCGGCACCCGCGACGGAACCGAGGGCTTCGCCAAGCCGGACAGCACCCATGACGGCATCCATGTCCGCTCCTATCGGGACGCCATGGCATCGGTCGAGGCCCAAATCTGCAGCTGACCGGGCAGCGCTCTGCACTCTGGCGCATGGATCTCGTTAGACCGCCGGCCCGGAAACTGGTCTGGCCCGGCGGATCAAATCCACCGGGCCTTTGCATTGCGATCACCGCTTCACGCCCAAATGGGGCATGGCGATGGATCGGAGGTCTTTAGAGCGGCCCCTCGCCGGAAAGCTCCCGGCGAGGGGCCGCTCATGGCTCAGCTGCGATACCAGGCCCCTAGGTTCCAGGTATCGACGTCCCAGCCCGAGTGGTCATGCGCGAGGTTCTGCGCAGCGGAGACCACCTTCGTCCGCGACAGGACCGGCAGGATGACATTGGCCTCGCAGAAGATCTCGTTGACCTTGATCAGCAGCGCGGCGCGCTTGGCCGGGTCGAGCTCCTTCTGCGCTTCCCGATAGGCCTTGTCGGCCTCGGGGTCGGTGTAGCGCGAGACGTTGCGGCCCAGCCACTTGTTCTCCTTGCTGGCGACTTCCCAGGAGGTGAACTGGTTGAGGAAGCGCTCCGGATCGGGCTGCGGCTGCGTCGTGGTGTACATCTCGATGTCGGTATAGAGCTTGGTGTAGGTGTCGGGGTTGGCGACGTCCGACGAGAAGAACACCGAGGCCGTGACCGACTTCAGCTCGAGCTCGATACCGGCCTTCTGGCAGGCCTGCTTGATGATCGCCTGAACCTTCTGGCGCGGCGCGTTGATCGAGGTCTGGAAGACGTATTTGAGCTTCTTGCCATCCTTCTCGCGGATGCCGTCGGAGCCCTTCTTCCAGCCGGCATCGTCGAGGATCTGGTTCGCCTTGGCGATGCTGAACTCGTATTTCAGCTTCTCCGACTTGAACTGCTTCGGCTGGTTGACGAAGCTCGCGGTCGGGATGCCGGCGCGGCCATAGATGAACTTCTGGATCGAGTCGCGGTCGATCAGCAGGTTGATCGCCTGGCGCACGGCCGGGTCCGACAGCGTCGGGTGCTTGGTCTTCTTGCTCGAGCGCTCGCCGTCGACCTCGGTCCACGGATCGGTCGTGTTCAGCGTGATGAACTCGATGTCGCCGGCCACCGCGACGCTGACCTTGCCGCGCCCACCGGTCTCCATGCGCTTGAGCACATCCTCTTCGACCAGCGAGTCCCAGGCATAGTCGTATTCGCCGGTCTGCAGCACGGCGCGCGCCGCCGAGACCGCGTCACCGCCGCCCTTGACCTCGAAGGTGTCGAAGAAGGGCTGGTTCGCGACGTGATACTCCGTGTTGCGCTCGGTCCGGATGATGTCGCCCGGCTTGAACTCGACGAACTTGTAGGGGCCGGTGCCGACCGGCTTGAGGTTGGCCGGGGCCTCGCGCGACTTGGCGCCCTTGTACTCGCCGAAATGGTGCTTCGGGATGATCATGCCGGCGACGCCGACAAAAGGATCGGCCCAGAACGGGGTCGGCTCCTTGAAGATCACCTTGACCGTGAGATCGTCGACCTTCTCGACCTTGATGTTGGCATAGGCGCCGGTGGTATAGGCGGCGGTCGCCGGGTCGGCGGCGTATTCCCAGGTGAAGACGACGTCATCGGCCGTGAACGGCTTGCCGTCATGCCACTTCACGCCGGGCTTCAGCTTCCAGGTCACGGTCTTGCCGTCCTCGGACAGGCCGCCATTGGCCTTGCTGGGAACTTCGGCAGCGAGTTGCGGGAAGAGATTGCCCTCCTTGTCCCAGCCGGCCAGCGGCTCGTAGAAGATGCGCGAGGCGATCTGGTCCTTGGTGCCCGAGGCGAAATGCGGGTTCAGTAGGGTCGGCGCCTGCCAGAGCAGCATCTTGAGCGGGCCGCCACCACCGGCCTTGGTCGGCTTGTATTCGAGCGTGGCATTCGCCATCGCCACGCCATTCCAGGCCAGAATCTGGCTCGCGATCGGGGCGGTGATGCCGACCGCCGCCAATTTCCGAATGAAGGAACGCCGCGACAGGCGGCCATCCTTCAGATTTTCAACCATATCCTGGATATACTCGCTGCTCATAGCCGACCTTCGCGTTACGCAGAGAAGATGCCGTTCAATAATTGAACCGGCTCTAGACTTACCTTGGAGAATCCAAAGCCTGACGAAGCTTTGGATTCCGCCTCGTCGTAAGGAGACCTACCTTAAGCCGACCTTAAAGTGACCGATGATCGGGGCATGGCCGGGCAGCGTGCCGGGCATTGCGGCATAATGCAGCGGGACGTGCGGCCGAGTCACAGCCCGCAAACGGAAAAGCCCCGCGACAGACGAGCTGTCGCGGGGCTTTTTCAGTTCCGAATCGGAAGGCTCAGCGCGTGAACTTCTTGTACTGGATGCGCTTCGGGATGGTCGAGTCGATACCGAGGCGGCGCTGCTTGTCCTCCTCGTATTCGGCGAAGTTGCCCTCGAACCACTCGACATGGCTGTCGCCCTCGAAGGCGAGGATGTGGGTCGCGATGCGGTCGAGGAACCAGCGATCGTGGCTGATGATCACGGCGCAGCCGGCGTAATCCTCCAGCGCCTCTTCGAGCGCGCGCAGCGTATCGACGTCGAGGTCGTTGGTCGGCTCGTCGAGCAGCAGGACGTTGGCACCGCTCTTCAGCATCTTGGCGAGATGGACGCGGTTGCGCTCGCCGCCCGAGAGCGAGCCGACCTTCTTCTGCTGGTCGCCGCCCTTGAAGTTGAAGGCCGAGCAATAGGCCCGCGAATTGATCTCTTTCTTGCCGAGATAGATGATGTCGTTGCCGCCCGAGATCTCCTCCCAGACGTTCTTCTTGTCATCCAGCGAGTCGCGGCTCTGATCGACATAGCCGAGCTGGACGCTCTCGCCGATCTTGATCGTGCCGGCATCGGGCGTCTCGACGCCGGTGATCATCTTGAACAGCGTCGTCTTGCCGGCGCCGTTGGGGCCGATCACGCCGACGATGCCGCCCGGCGGCAGCTTGAAGGAGAGCCCGTCGATTAGGAGCTTGTCCTGGAAGCCCTTCGACAGATCCTCGAAATCGACGACGTTGTTACCCAGCCGCTCGGCGATCGGAATGATGATCTGGGCGGTGTCGGGCCCCTTGTTCGAGGCCTTCTGCACCAGCTCGTCATAGCGCTGGATGCGGGCCTTGCTCTTGGCCTGGCGCGCTTTCGGCGAGGCCGAGATCCATTCCTGCTCGCGCTCCAGGGTCTTCTGACGCGAGACGTCCTCTCGGCCTTCCTGGGCGAGACGCTTCTGCTTCTGCACCGACCAGGACGAGTAATTCCCCTCATAGGGGATGCCCTGGCCGCGATCGAGCTCGAGGATCCAGCTCGTGACGTTATCGAGGAAGTAGCGATCGTGGGTGACGATCAGGATCGCGCCCGGATAGCTCCGCAGATGGCCTTCGAGCCAGGCAGTGGTCTCGGCGTCGAGATGGTTGGTCGGCTCGTCGAGCAGCAAGAGCTCCGGCTGTTCCAGCAGCAGCTTGCAGAGTGCGACGCGGCGACGCTCGCCGCCCGAGAGCTTGTCGACGGCCCAGTCGTCCGGCGGGCAGCGCAGCGCGTCCATCGCCTGGTCGACCTTGGAATCGAGATCCCACAGCCCCTTCGCCTCGATCTCGTCCTGGAGATTGGTCATCTCGTCGGCGGTCTCGTCCGAATAGTTCATGGCGAGCTCGTTGTAGCGGTCGAGGATCGCCTTCTGCGGGGCCACGCCGAGCATGATGTTGTCACGGACATTCAGCGTCTCGTCGAGCTTCGGCTCCTGCGGCAGGTAGCCGACGCGCGCGCCTTCCGCGACCCAGGCCTCGCCGGTCCACTCCTTGTCGAACCCGGCCATGATCTTGAGCAGGGTCGACTTACCGGCACCGTTGACGCCGAGCACGCCGATCTTGGCGTCCGGGTAGAAGGACAGGTGGATGTCCTTCAGCACCTGCTTGCCGCCCGGATAGGTCTTGGACAGGCCGCGCATATGGTAGATGAACTGACGGGACATGGGGCGAGCGGGCTCCGCTTTCAAACGCTTGGCGACGGGATGTCGGGAAATCTGGCCGCTATGTAGCGAGCGCGGCCAAAGCCCGCAACCGCGAGCAGGCCGGCACGAGGCATATTCGCGGTCTCAGCGCCAGGCGCGCCCGCTGGCATCGCTGCAGCCATAGGGCGGGATTGCGCGCGCGAACCGCTCTTTCAAGCGGCTGCAGCCCCAGGCGCGCAAGGGCTCGGGCAGGCGGCTGTTGATGTCGATGCCAATCTCGTCATAGGGGCTCGCGGCATTGGCGACATAGTCGTACCAGCGATAGCCGATCGTCAGGCCGCATCCGATCACGGTCGAGAGCACGACGAGCGCGATGAAGCGAAGCGGCCTCATCCTGGCCGGCTGAGGCTGCGGCCTTCCCTCCGCGGTCGCGCGGCGTTGGCGCATCGCGGCGATCTGCGCGAAGATCAGCAGCACGACGCTCAAGCCGATGGCGATGCCGCCATACTGGCCGAGCAGGGGCAGTATCTCCGCCTTCACGAATTGCTTCCCGTCCGTGTCGGGAATGAGGAAGCGCGCGCCGCCATCGACCCGCTCCCAGCCGGAAATCCGGAAAACATAGAAGAACGCGACGAGGCCGCCGGCCAGGAACAGCAGAGCTACGAATCTGAGGCGGTTTGCGACCGACATGGCGTCCTCGCGAAGACGGAACGCCCCGATTGCCCGAAGGCAGAAGCTCTGTCCAGCGCCGTCACGAAACCGCCATCTCGGCGCGCGGCCCCTTCCCCCGGCACGACTTTTGCCGGAAGCTCCCGTGACCTGAACTCATTTGGCCCGAATGCTGCTGGAGCCCGCCAGTGAGCCTGCCCGCCATCCTGTTGCGCCTGCTTGCGAGCCTCACCTTCGCGCTGCTGGCGACGGCCCACGCCCGCGCCCAGTCGAACGAGCCCGGCTGCCGTCCGGAGATGGCGAGCTATCGCCTGCCGATCCAGCGCGTCCAGCTCACGAAGGACGAGGCAAGGCTGACCTTCGTCGGCCACGCCACCTTCCTGATCGAGACGCCGGGCGGGGTGAAGATCGCGACCGACTACAACGACTATGTCCGCCCGCCAGTGACGCCCGACATCGCCACGATGAACAAGGCGCACTCGACGCACTACTCCAATCGTCCCGACCCGGCGATCAAGCTGATCCTGCGGGGCTGGGATCCGGAGGGAAAAGGCGCCGCGAAGCACGACGTCACCTTCGGCGACGTCCGCGTGCGCAACGTGCCGACCAATATCCGCACCTATGATGGCGGCACCGACTATGACGGCAACTCGATCTTCGTCTTCGAGATCGGCGATCTCTGCATCGCCCATCTCGGCCACCTGCACCACCCGCTGGAACCCGGCCATCTGCGGGCGCTCGGCCGCGTCGATGTCGTGCTCTTCCCCGTCGACGGCAGCTATACCCTCGATCAGGAGGGGATGCTGGAGGTGCTGAAATCGCTGCAGGCCCGCGTGATGATCCCGATGCATTTCTTCGGTGGCGGCACGCTCGAACGCTTCCTGTCCCGGACCAAAGGGCTCTGGCCGGTCGAGCGCCGCGACACGTCGTCGATCACGGTGAGCAAGGCGGCCTTGCCGGCGACGCCCACCGTGATCGTCCTGCCCGGGCACTAAGCCCGCCGTCAGGTGTTCACGCCGCCATCGATGGCGAAGCCGGCGCCGGTGATGAAGCGCGCCTCCTCGCTGGCGAGATAGGCGACGAGCCCGGCGATATCCTCCGGCTTGCCGTAGCGCGGGATCGCCATGCGCGCCCGCTGGGCATCGGCCCGCTCGCCATGGGCCGGATTCATGTCGGTATCGGTCGAGCCGGGATGGACGATGTTGACCGTGATGCCGCGTGGGCCGAGATCGCGCGCCAGCCCCTTGGTGAAGCCGATCAGCGCAGCCTTGCTCATCGCGTAAAGCGTGACATTGGGCTCGACGACGCGATCGGCGAGGCAGGAGCCGGTCGAGATGATCCGCCCGCCCTCGCCCAGATGTGCCGCCGCGGCCTGCGAGGCCAGCACCACCGCGCGGACATTGACGGCCAGCGTCGCGTCGATATCGGCAAGGCTCCAATCGGCCACCGGGCCACCGCGGAAGATCCCGGCATTGTTGACGAGGATATCGAGGCCGCCGAGCGCCTTCACAGCATCATCGACGGCACGCGTCATCGCCCCAGGGTCGGCGCTGTCGGCTGCGATGGCGAAACCCTTGCGGCCGAGGGCCTCGACCTCCCTGACGACCGCAGCCGCCTTGTCGGCGGAGCGTTCATAGGTCAGCGCGACATCGGCCCCCTCGGCGGCGAGCCTGCGAGCGATGGCGGCGCCGATTCCGCGGCTGCCGCCGGTGACGAGCGCGCGCTTTCCGGCAAGGCGTGACATGACAAGCTCCATTTCTGTGATGATCGATACACAATCGATGCCGCGCTTGCCGGCAGCCGTCAAGCGAAATATATAATGAACGTCACAGAATAAATTTCGAGGAGCTCGGCGCATGGCCGAACGGGGCCGTCCACGCAGTTTCGACCGGCAGGCCGCGCTGGAGCGCGCGATGGATGTGTTCTGGGAGCGCGGCTATCAAGCGGCCTCGATGAGCGACCTCACCGAAGCGATGGGCATCAATTCACCGAGCCTCTACGCCGCATTCGGCAGCAAGGAAGAACTCTACCGCGAGGCCATCAGCCATTTTGCCGCGACCGAGAGCGACGACATTCTCGCACCCTTGAGCGATGCGCCAACGGCGCGGGCAGCCATCGAGGGCTATCTCATGGCCAGCGCCGCGACCTTCACCCGGCCGGGCCGCCCGCCCGGCTGCATGGTCGTGCTCTCGGCTGTCAACGCGGTTGGCGTCGGCGAGGAAACCAGCCGCATCCTGCGCGAGATGCGGGCCGGCAGCATCACGATGATCGAGGAGCGATTGAGCCGCGCCGCCGCTGAAGGCGAGCTGCCCACCTCGCTCGATCGCCAGGCGATCGCCAGCTACTACGTCACCGTCCAGCAGGGCATGTCGATCCAGGCCCGCGACGGCGCTTCGCGTCCGTTGCTGGAAGCGATCGTGCGAGGCGCCATGGCGGCATGGGAGAGCCTGACGCGACCACGCGCTGCAGCCTGACAATCCCGTTAACGCCTCGCTGATGCTGATCCCAGGCTTTGCTTGCCCTTGCGGCAGATCGCGGCATGCTGGCCCGTGATCGGGAGACCGCCATGCGCCGCATCGCCGCCATCGCCTGCCTCGTCGCCGCAGCCGCCCTCCTGCCCTTGCAGGCGGAGGCCGCACGGTTTCGCCTTGCCGGGCGCAGCAGCGCGCCGGCAGCCAAGGTCAGCCGCGGCATCATCGTCATTCCGGGCGCCGCCGCGGCAAGCCGTACCCAGGCAGCGGCCAACGATCAGCCGCAGCGCGTGCCCTTCCCGCCATCCAGTGCGAAACAAGACGAGCCGGTGCCGCTGCGGCTCAGCACGAACGGTGACGACAAGAAACCCTGGTGCGGCACCCAGCTCGTCGTCGGCGGCTTCTGCATGATGAATTGAAGCGACGAGTCTGCCGCAGCCGTCATTGCGAGCGCAGCGAAGCAATCCAGGGGATAGGGCTGGACGTCGCACGCAGCCCCTCTGGATTGCTTCGTCGCTTCGCTCCTCGCAATGACGGGAGGCGAGCAGCCTCGTCAGACCCGGCTGACGCGCCCTTCCAGCGGATAGGCCGGGTCGCTGTAGCCCGGGGTCGAGGGATGGCCGGGCGGCACGAGCGAATCCACCAGCGCCTCGTCCTCCCCGGTGAAATCGACATCCAGCGCCGACAGATAGGCCTGCCACTGCTCGAAGGTGCGCGGCCCGGCGATGGCCGCGGTCAGGAGGGTGTTGTTCAGCACCCAGCACACCGCGAACTGGATCGGGCTGAGCCCGCGCTTCGCCGCGTGCTCCTTGATCGTCTGCGCGATGACGAGGCTCTCCTCGCGCCATTCGGCCTGGAGGATGCGCTTGTCGCCGCGCCCGGCGCGCGTGCCCTCCGCCGGCGCCTGGCCGGGCGCGTATTTCGCGGTGAGCACGCCGCGCGCCAGCGGCGAATAGGAGGCGACGCCGAGCCCGTAATAGCCGCAGGCCGGCAGATGCTCGACCTCGGGCATGCGGTTCATCGCGTTGTAGTAGGGTTGGCTGACAACGGGCCGGTCGATGCCGAGATCGTCGCAGAGCCGGCAGATCTCGGCGAGCCGCCAGGAGCGGTAGTTCGAGATGCCGAAATGCCGGATCTTGCCCTGGCGCACCAGGTCGCCGATGGCGTGGACGGTCTCCTCCAGCGGCGTCTGGTGGTCTTCCTTGTGCAGATAGTAGATGTCGATGACCTCGGTGCCGAGCCGGCGCAGGCTGTCCTCGCAGGCCTGCATCACCCAGCGCCGCGAAAGCCCGCCGCGATTGGGGCCGGAGCCCATGACATTGGCCACCTTGGTCGCCAGCACCCAGTCATGGCGATGCGCGGCGATGGCGCGCCCGGTAACCTCCTCGGAACGGCCGTCATTATAGACATCGGCCGTATCGATGAAATTGATGCCGGCATGATGCGCGTGATCGATGATCCGGCGAGATTCCGCCTCTTCCGTCGCGCCACCGAACATCATCGTGCCCAGGCAGAGCGGCGAGACCTTGAGGCCGGAACGGCCGAGGCGGCGATAGTCCATGGCGATCATCCTTAGGAACGAGGCGGCGAGCTTGATGCAGGCGCTGCCACCGCGCCAGCGCCGCCGACGCGCGGCCGCCTTGCAAGCTCCGTGCGGCAAGCTCCGCACGGCAAGAGAATCCTTAATCTTTCCTGAGAGGTTGGGGCATCGATTCATGGCCGCCCGATGAACCTCGCCCAGCTCATACTGAGCCAGAACTTCGCCAGATTGCTGCAGGCGCTCGACGCGACCGGCGAGCTTTCGGCCGGCAAGACGGTCGCGGCGCTGCTCATCTCGCTGGACGCGGACGGCACGGCGACAGCCACGATCGGCGAGGCCAGGGTCGCGCTCGTCCTCGCCGGCCCCCAGGCGAAGCAGGCGGCACTCCAGCCCGGCGCCACCCTGATCCTGCATCTCGAGGCGCCCGAGCAGCCCGGCGGCGATCTGCGCGCGACGCTCGTCGAGATCCGCCCGCCGACCGGAAGCCCGGCACCCGCTCAGGCTTTGCCGGCATCCTCGTCGCCCCTTCCCGCCACGCCTCCTCTTTCCACCGCCCCGGCCCCGCATCCGGCCGGAAGCACACCGCCGCCTGCGGTAACCGCCCCCACCGTTGGTGCGTCTCCGCTGGAGCCCGGCCGGCCTCCCACGCCGGCAGCGCCTGGGCCCTTGCCCGAAAACGCGCCCCGGCCTCTGCCGAACGCCATGCCCGGTCGCGGAACGCAGGCCGTCCCGGCAGCGGCGCCGATGCCGGTCTCGTCGCTGGCATCGCCTGAATCCGTCGAACCGATCTCGGGATCGCCACCGATGGACGCGACCGTCCGGCCAGCGGCACCCGGCGAGACAGGACAGCCCGCAGCCCCCGTGCCGGTATCGCCACGTATTGCCATCGGCCCGACGCTGGGCGCGGCGCTGATGCGGCAGGACAGTCTCGCGCCGCTCTTCGCCAATCTGCGCGGCCTCGCCGAGGGCAATGTCGCGCTCACCCTGCCGAAGCCGCTTCTCGCGGCCATCGACCGGATCCTGCGGCAGGCTTTTCCCGCTGAGCGCCAGATCATGACCGGCTCACGCCTGCAGGCGGCCGTGCAGGGCTCCGGGCTGTTCATGGAAGCCCGCGCCGCCGCCGGGCAGGCGCCAGCGCCGCGCGGCGATCTCAAGACGGGCCTGCTCGCCTTGCGGGAAACGCTCCTGCCGATCGTCGAGACGCTCTCGCCCGAGCCGGCAGCCTCCCGACCGGAGCGTGGAGCGATGCCGCCAGCGGAACCGGCGGCTGACGGCCGTAGTCCCGTTCCGCCGCCACGCCGCGACGGTCCGCTCGCCGCGCAGCCCGCATCGGAGCCGACGCTGCATCCGGGCGAAAAGCCCCTTGCCATCGCCACGACGCTGCTCGACCAGACCGATGCGGCACTCGACCGGATCAAGCTATCGCAATACGCGTCGCTGCCGCTCGATGCCCCGCGTCTCGACCCGGCCCAGTCGCAGCCACAGCGCTGGCTCACGGAGATCCCCCTCGCCTTCCAGCACGGCACCGCGATCCTGCCGCTCCAGGTCGAGAAGGAGCCGCCGCGGCGCGAGGCGCAAGGCGTCTCGCCGCCGCTCTGGCGCATCCGCTTCGCGCTCGATGTCGAGCCGATGGGCCCGTTGCAGGGCGTGGTCACGCTGCAAGGCCGCGAGGTCGGCGTCACCCTCTGGGCCGAGCGTGAGGAGACGAGCAAACTCCTGCGCGGCGCGGCGCCCGGCCTCGAAACCGCGCTGCTCCATGCCGACTTCACCGGCGGCGCCATCGATATCCACACCGGGCAGCCGCGCGTAAAGCAGCCGACCGCCGGCCAGTTCCTGGACCGCCTGTCATGAGCGCGCCGCGCCCGCCCCGCATCGCCGTCGCGCTCGAATATGACGGGCAGGGCGCGCCGCGCGTCACCGCCAAGGGCCGGGGCGAGCTGGCCGAACGCATCGTCGAGACCGGCCGCGAGCACGACGTCGCCATCGAGCAGAACGCCGTCCTCGCCCAGGCGCTTTCCGCCGTCGAACTCGACGACGAGATCCCGGAAGAGCTCTACCGCGCGACGGCGCAGGTCATCGCCTTCGTGCTGTCGCTGCGCGGCGAACTCGGCCGCCGCAACCGGGACGGCGTCCGGACGTGAGCGGCATCGTCGTCAGGCGTATCGGCCCGGCCGCCTATGCGGCGCTGGGACCGGCCTTTGCCGAGCTCGCCCGGCATGCGCTCGAGCCCAATCCGCATATGGCGCCGGCTGCCGTCAGCGCAGCGACCCTGCTGGCCGAGGAGGACGATATCGTCGTGCTCTGCGCCTGGTACAGCGAGGCGCTGGACTTCGAGCAACTGGTCGGTGTCTGGGCATTCCGGCGCGAACGCGACTGGCGCAGCGGCTTCGCCGCGGTGCTCGTCGCGCCGGTCCTGCCGCTCTACGAGGTCTCTTCCCTGCCGGTGGTCGATCGCGACCATGCGCTCGAGGCCTCGCGCGCGCTGATGCGCTACCTTCTCGCCTCGGGCGACCTGCCGCGAACGCTCGCCTTGCCCCTGCTGCCGCTCGAAGGCCCCGGCCATGCGGCGCTCGCGGAAGCCTGTCGCACCACCGGCAGCGTCATCGCGACCTGCGAGCGCTGGGCGCGCCCGGTGATGATCGCGCAACCCGGCGACGACCCCGAGCGCTATCTGC
Source organism: Allobosea spartocytisi (assembly GCF_014764685.1). NCBI lineage: Bacteria > Pseudomonadati > Pseudomonadota > Alphaproteobacteria > Hyphomicrobiales > Alloboseaceae > Allobosea > Allobosea spartocytisi. Next base: position 236,696 of record NZ_JACXWY010000004.1, on the reverse strand, counting down.
GCCGCGCGCTGGGCTCCGCTTACAAGAAGCGGATGCAGCAGTTCCGCGCCGTCATCAAGAGCGGCGCCCTCACCTTCCGGCGCAGCCGGGGCCAGGCGGCGGTCGAGGCGCTCGACTCGTTCCTGACGCTCGAAGCCGCCGGCTGGAAGGGCAAGGCGGGAACCGCCATCGCCTGCATCCCGGAGGATACCGCCTATTTCCGTCGCCTCGCCGCGCTGTTCGCGGCGGAAGACTGTCTGCTGGTCGACACGCTCCTGCTCGACGGAAAAACGCTGGCGATGGGCCTTTTGATCGAGAGCGCCGGGCGGCGGCATTTCCTCAAGATCGCCTATGACGAAACGCAAGGCCGCCATTCGCCGGGGCGCACGCTGACCGTCGCGATGCTGCGCGCCGACCTCGCTGGTACGCCGCCGGAATGCCTCGACAGCGGCGCCGGCGACGGCGTCGATGCCGGCACCTATGTCTGGGGCGAGCGACGCGAGATGGGGAACGCGCTCATCGGCATCGGCCGCAGCCGCATCGGCCTCGCCCGCGCGGCAGCACTCAGCCGGATGTGGCTGCGTCGGCTGCGGGAAGCCGTCCGAGCCCGATCGGGCAGAGCGTCTCCTCCCAAGCACCCTTGAGGAGCAGACCAGGAGGAGAGCTCGCACAGCGCGCGCTTGACCGCCCTTCCCGCTCGCCGATAGAGCCGGAGTGCTTCGTTGGAGACGCACGATGACCGTTGTCGCCCGGATTGGAATCGTCACGGTCTCGGACCGCGCCTCGGCGGGCATCTATGCCGACGAGGGCGGCCCCGCCATCCGCGACTATTTCGGCCGCGTTCTGACCTCGCCCTGGGAGGCGGTCGCCCGCGTCATCCCCGACGACCGCAAGCTGATCGCCGAGACGCTGATCGAACTGTCCGACCGCGAGGGCTGCTGCCTCGTCGTCACCACCGGCGGCACCGGCCCCGCACCGCGCGACGTCACGCCGGAAGCGACGGAGGACGTGATCGAGAAGCCGATGCCCGGTTTCGGCGAGTTGATGCGGCAGGTCAGCCTCGCGAAGGTTCCGACCGCGATCCTCTCGCGCCAGACCGCGGGCATCCGCGGCCGCACCCTGATCGTCAACCTCCCCGGACGCCCGCGCGCCATTGCCGAATGTCTCGACGCGGTGATGCCGGCGATCCCCTACTGCATCGACCTGATCGAGGGGCCTTATCTGGAAACCGACCCGGCCCTGATCGCGGCGTTCCGTCCGAAGAAGTAGGCTGCCCACGGTTTCGGCATCGTCACTCCGGACGCAGCGAAGCGCAGATCCGGGATCCATGCCTGAACTTTTATCGCAAGCGCTCTGGCATGGATCCCGGGTCAAGCCCGGGATGACTCCCGTTTCCAGCGAAAACGAGGCTACCCCGCCTGTAATTCCTGCCCGATCGCCCTGACGAGCTGCGGCGAGAGTGGATCGGTGCCGGCCGGATAGCCGCCGACGAGCTCGCCATGGGAGCCGATCAGGTATTTGTGGAAATTCCAGCGCGGCGTCTCCGCCGGCTTCTGCGCGGCCGCCCAACGATAGAACGGATGCGCCTGCGGACCCTTCACCACGGTCTTCTCGACGAAGGCATAGGTCGCACCATAGCTCTCGCGCGCCGCCTCGGCGATGGCGGCACCCTCCAGCGGCTCCTGCCCCCCGAAATCATTGCTCGGCACGGCGACCAGCATCAGCCCGCGCGGCTGGTAGCGTTGCCAGAGCTGTTCCAGCGTCGCCATCTGCCCGGCATAGCCGCAGCGCGTCGCGGTGTTGACGACGAGGATCGGCCGGCCGCGATAATCCGACAGCGCAAGCCGCCCGCTGCCGGGCCTGTCGAAACCGAAGGCATAGGCGTCGGCAGCCTGCGCCGCGGCGCGACCCGGCAACGCCGCCAGCGCACCGAGGCCTGCGATCAACGTCCGCCTGTCCATGTCAGACCCCTTATACGTCTCCGACCCGCAAATGGATGCGCCCCGAAACCTTCCGGCTCCGGGGCGCATCGGCAATGCACATGTCCGCGAGCCACGCTCGCGGAGGGAGCCTCAGCAGGCGAGGACCTTCTTCACCCGCACCTCGAGGTCGCGCAGCTCATAGGGCTTCACGACGTAATGGTCAGCGCCGTTGCTGGTCGCCTCATCCATCTTGTCGACCGAACGCTCGGAGGTCGCCATGATGATCTTGATCTGGTTGAGCTCGGGCACGGAGCGGATGGCGCGCAGCAGATCGATGCCGCTCATGCCTTCCATGTTCCAGTCGAGCAGCAGCAGGTCGTAGCGCTTCTGCTGCATCTTCATCAGCGCCTCGCGGGCGTTCTCCGCCTCGTCGATATCCTGAAACTCGATCTGCTTCAGGAAATAGGTCGCGAGCCCGCGCATGCTCTTCTGGTCGTCGACCACGAGGATGCGGTAGTCGCTTCTCGCCTTTGACATCACACTCTCCTCACGCGGTCCGCAGATGCGAGCGATCGCCGATGAGATGGCTCACCGTCGTGCCGATCTGGTCCAGCGGGACAACCCGTTCGGCTGCTCCGATCTCGAAGGCCGCTTTCGGCATTCCGTTTACCACGCAGGTCTCCCCGCTTTGGATTAACGTTTCGGCTCCGGCTTTCCGCATGGCTAACAAACCGTCAGCGCCGTCCCGGCCCATGCCGGTGAGCAGGATGCCGACCGCCTGCGAACCGATACTGCGTGCCACCGAATGGAACATCACGTCGACGGAGGGCGAATGCCCACTGACGAGCGGCCCCTCCTTCAGCACGCAGACGAACTCGCCGCGCCGCTCCTCGATCTCGAGATGGCGCGGCCCGCCCGGCGCGACCACCGCCATCCCCGGCTTCAGGCGGTCGCCATCGGCGGCCTCGCGCACGTCGAGGCCCGTGGCGCCCGCCAGCCGCGCGGCGAATTTCGCCGTGTAGCCGGGCGGCATGTGCTGGACGACCACGATCGGCAGCCGCAGATGCGCAAGATCGCGCATCACCGCCTGCACGGCCGGCACGCCGCCCGTCGAGGCTCCGATGGCGATCAAGGAGGTCCTGCCCGCGCGCGCCGGCTCCCGCGGCAGGGCCGTCGGACGCGCCAGAGCGCCACCTTGCGCCATCTGCCGGGCGGCGGCGATCATCTTGCGGCTGGCCGCGGCGCGCTGCAGCGCCGCCACCAGATGCTTCATGAAGCCTTCGAGCGTATGGGTCGTGCCGTCCGGCTTCTCGATGAAGTCGATGGCGCCGAGCTCCAGCGCCTGGATGGTGTTGTCGGCGCCGGGGCCCCCGAAGGCCGAGACGATCAGCACCGGCAGCGGATCCTGCTTCAGAACCCGCGCGAGGAGCTTGAGGCCGTGCCGGCCCGGCAGTTCGAGGTCGAGCGTGACGACATCGGGCCGCAGGTCCTGGATCGCGTCCCAGCCTTCCTCGGCGCTGCCGGCGACGCCGATCACCTCGAAACCCGGCGCCCCGTTGATGATCTGCGTCATCAGCTTCTGCATCAGCACGGAATCGTCGACAACGAGAACCTTGACCGGCGCGGCGGAGGATGTCGCCATGCTCATCACCAGACCTCCACTTCACCAGCCACGGGCTGGCTCTTGAGCCGGTTGAGATAGGCGATTTCCTGCTCGTGGCCGCTGTCGCGTGCCGTGGGCTGGACATGCTGCACCCAGGCCCGCCCGGTCGAGGGCTGGTAGTGGATGCGCCGCGAGCGCGTGCCGCCGACATCCCGCGAGACCACGGGAATGCCCTCGACCTTCAGGAATTCGTTGACGAAGGCGATGTTGCCGTCGCCGATGGCCAGCATCGTGGCGCCCGAGAGCACGCGCGCGCCGCCGAACACCTTGGCCTCGAAATTCTGGCGCCTGGCACCGCGCTTCAGCAGGGCGTTGATCAGCACCTCCATCGCCGTGTCGCCATAGCGCTCGCCGGCGCTGGCGTCTGTGCCGCCATTGTTCTTCGGCAGCAGGAAGTGGTTGAGGCCGCCGACGCCGGCTTGCGGATCGCGCAGGCATACCGAGACGCAGGAGCCCAGCACGGTGGCGACGATCTCGTCCTTGGCCGATGTGATCTCGTGCTCGCCCGGCGCGACGGTGATGATCGTCGCCTCGAAGCGCGGATCGAAATAGCGGCGGGAGGACCGGGAGACGCTCATGCTGTTCTCTCGTAGATGGTGCGCCCGATCAGCCGCAGATTGGGATGCGGCTGCGGCAGTGATTCCGAATGGCCGAGATAGAGGAAGCCGCCGGGCGACAGCAGCGCCACGAAGCGGTCGAGGATCGAGGCCTTGGTCTGCGTGTCGAAATAGATGAAGACGTTGCGGCAGAAGATGACGTCGAAAGGTCCCTTCATCGGCCAGGTCTCGATGAGGTTCAGGCGCTTGAAGGCGACCATCCGGCGCAGCTCCTCGCTGATGCGCGCATCGCCCCGGGTGGAACCGGCTTCCAGCCGCATCGACGACTTCACATCCGCCGGCAGGCGCTCGAACAGGTCAGCCGGGTAGATGCCGGCCTCGGCCCGCGCGAGAATATCCGTGTCGATATCCGTAGCCAGGATCCTGAAGTCGAGATCGCTGCGCGGGCCGATCGCCTCGCGGCAGGTGGCAGCGATCGAATAGGCTTCCTCGCCGGAGGAGCAGGCCGAGGACCAGATACGGATGCGCCCGCGCCGGCCGGCACGTTCCTGGACGAGGCGCGGCATCACCTCCCGGCGTAGATGGTCGAAATGGTGGCGCTCGCGGAAGAAGGCGGTGTGGTTGGTCGTCACCGCGTTGATCAGCTCGGGCAATTCGCTCGCCGCCTGCGGTGTCTTCAGGAAGGCGCAGTATTCCGCGACCGAGCCCAGGCCCAGCGCCTTCACGCGCCGCGCGAGACGCCCGCGCGTCATCGCTTCCTTGTGCTCGCGGATGACGATGCCGGCCTGCTCATAGACCAGCGCCGCGATGAACTTCATGTCCTCGCGCGTCAGGGTGATGTCCGTGCCGATCGCCGAAGCAGGAATCGTGGCCGGGATGATGCCGGATAGCGACATGGCTCAGAACCCCGGCCGTCCGTTGAGATGCCGCCCGCCATTGGCGACGCGCCGCGTAGGAATCGCAGAGGACGGGGCAGCGTCAAATTCCCCCACCGAGGCCACGGGACGGCGCGCCGGCCGCGTCTGCGTGGAGGCTGCCCCGCCGGTGTGGAAGCCAGCGACGAGATCGCCGAGCGCGGCGACCTGCTCGAGGAGTTCCCCGGCGGCCTGAGCCGAGCGCTGCGCCAGGGCGCCGTTCTGACGGATGCCGCCATCCATCTGGGTGACGCTGCCGCTCATCGCCTCGACGCCCTTGGTCTGCTCGGCTGCTTCGGAGGCGATGTCGCCAATGGTCGAGGACACCTTTCCAACGGCGGCGACGATGCGGCCGAGTGCCTCGCCGGTGCCGCGCACGCAGCGCACGCCTTCCGCCACCTGCCCGTTCGAGGTCGCGATCACGCCTTTGATATCCTTGGCCGCCTGCGCCGAGCGTTGCGCCAGCGTGCGCACCTCCGAGGCGACGACGGCGAAGCCCTTGCCGGCATCACCGGCCCGCGCCGCCTCCACCGCAGCGTTCAACGCCAGTAGGTTGGTCTGGAAGGCGATCTGGTCGATCACGCCCACGATGTCGGAAATGCGTGTCGAGGAGCCTTCGATCCGCTCGATCGCGTCGACCGCCTGGCCGACCACGTTCTGCCCCTCCTGCGCCACGCCCATCGTCTCGCCGGCGAGTTCGGTGGCCTCGCGCGCGCGGACCGTGCTCTGGCGGGCGGACGCCGCGATCTGGCCGGCGACGGCGGAAGCCTCACCGAGATCGCTCGCGGAGCGCTCGGTTCGCGCCGCGAGATCCCCCGTCGTCGCGGCGATCTCTCCGGCGACCCGGCCGGCCTGCTCCGCCGTCGACTGGACCCTGCGCACGGTCTCGCCGAGCCAGTCGAGCGCATCGTTGAAATCATGCTGCAGCGCCGCGAGCCGGCCGCGATAGCGACCGGTCATGCGCCGGGAAAGATCGCCCTGCACCAGAGCGCCGACGACCTCGGCGACATCTCCGAAAGTCTCTTCCGCCACGGCTCCGACGCTGTTCATCCCCGCGACGACCTCGGCCAAGGCGCCGCCCTTGGGATCGACGGCGACCCGCCGGGAGAAATCCCCCTCCAGCGCGGCAGCGACGGCGTCCTTGACCGCAGCGGTCATGACGAAGGCCTCGCTGAGCTCCTGCCATTCCACGACCGTGCCGGCCTCGACCGCCCCGGATGCCGCGACGGGCGTCAGCGTGAAGCGGATGGTGCGGCGCCCCAGCACCATCTCGACGGGCAGACCCGTGGCGCCATAGCCCTGCTCGCCCTGCACGCGCTCCATCACGCGCCCGAGCATGTCCTTGGCGGAGCAACCCGGGAAGGCGGTACGGAAATCCTCCTGCGCCTCGCCGAAGAAGCGCAGCAGCGCCTTGTTGACATAGACGACGCCGCCCTCGGCATCGCAGATCATCAGCTTGGCGCCGGCATGGTCGAGCGCGACGCGGATGCGGCCGGATTCCAGCATTGCGTCGTGAAGGCCATCGAGGGCGTCAGCCAGGCCGGTTTCCTTGGCGGCACGCGCCGGCGCGGCCTGGCCCCGCGCGGCGAGGAGCCGCGACAGGGACTCACGAACCGGCGAGAGCGAGCGGGTCGCCCCCCACGCGGCGAGGCCGCCGAGCAGCGCGACGGCCGAAACGGCGCCGACGCCGACCGCCGGCATGCCGGACGAGGCTGCGAGATAGGCGAAGCCGCCGGCGAACACAGCCGAGCCGGCGGCGGTCAGCGGCTGGCTGACCGTCAGATGCGAGAGAGAGCCGAGGGCGTTGCCCATGCAGTCAGGTCGTTTCTTGGTCTGGCCCGCTCTCTCACGCTACGCCGGGCTGGTCGCTGGATACTCAGGCGGCGCGGTTGGCCTTGGCTTGGGTCTCGACGCCGCCGTCGCGGATCACCGCGGCAAGATCAAGCAGCGCGACGATGTCGGTGTCGAGCAGCACGAGACCTTCAATCAGGCCATGCTCGTCGCGCTCCAGATCGGGCGCCGGGCGCACGGCCGAGACCGGCACGTCGACGATGTCGGAGACCGAGTCGACCAGCAGGCCCGCCGTCTTGTCCTCGACATCGACGACGACGATGACATGGGTCGCGGTGGCATCGGTGACGCCGAGCCCGATGGCGGTGCGCAGATCGTAGACCGCGAGGATGACGCCGCGCAGGTTGAGCACGCCGCGCACATGCTGCGCCGCGTGCGGCAGCGGCGTCGTCGCCTGCCAGCCCTTGATCTCGCGGACCATGCCGACATCGATGCCGAAGGTGCGGTCGCCGACCTTGAAGGTGACGATCCGACGCGCCGCCGCTTCCGGCTGCGCAGACGAGAAGTGCTTTTCGCCGAGTTGGAGGCTCATGGTCATCCAGCCATCTTGAGGTCAGATAGGGGGGCGCGGTCGCCGGAGGCGGCGAGCCGCAGCATGGAGTCGATGTCCAGGATCAGCGCGACGAGGCCGTCGCCTAGGATCGTCGCCGCAGAGGCACCGTTGACGGCGCCGTAATTCGCCTCGAGGCTCTTCACCACCACCTGCTGCTGGCCGACGATCTCGTCGACCGCAATGCCGACATTGTTGCCGCGTTCGGTCTCGGCGATGATCACGATGTTCTCGTTGGTCGTGCCGGTCGAGCCCATCACCGCGCCGAGCCGGTACAGCGGCGTGACCTCGCCGCGCCAGCGCAGCACCTCCTGGCCGAAGGGCAGCTTCTCGATCGGCGTCGAGGCGAGATGCTGCGTCTCGATCACCGAGGCGATCGGGATGACGTAGCGGTCGTCGCCGCAGCGGATCACCATGCCTTCGAGCACGGCGAGCGTGAGCGGCAAGGCCAGCGTGAACTTGCAGCCTCGGCCGGGCTCGGAATCGACGCTGATGCGCCCGCCGAGCGACTCGACGTTGCGGCGCACCACATCCATGCCGACGCCGCGGCCGGAGATGTCGCTGACCGCTTCCGCCGTCGACAGGCCAGCGGCGAAGATCAGCTGGTCGATCTCCTCCGGAGCGAGCTTCTCGTCGGCTCCCACGAGGCCGCGCGAGCGCGCCTTGGCGAGCAGGCGGTCACGGCCGATCCCGCGCCCGTCATCGGTGACGGAGATCACGATGCGCCCGGCGCGATGTTCGGCGATCAGCCTGATCGTTCCTTCGCGCGGCTTGCCGGCCTCCACGCGCTCGTCCGGCGTCTCCAGCCCGTGATCCATCGAGTTGCGGATCATATGGGTCAGCGGGTCGGCGAGCTCCTCGATGATCGTCTTGTCGACCTCGGTGTTCTCGCCTTCGAGCACGAGGCGCACTTCCTTGCCGAGCGTCTGAGCGAGCTCACGTACGAGGCGCGGCATGCGCTGGAACACCGCCTTCACCGGCTGGGCGCGCACGGCCATGACGTGATCCTGCAATTCGCGCGTCTGGCGCGACAGGGTCAGGATGCCTTCGGCCGTCTTGGCGTAGACGTCATAGGGCAGCGAGCGCACGCATTCGACCAGCATCGACTGGGTGATGACGATCTCGCCGACGAGGTTCATCAGCTTGTCGATGCGGTCGAGATCGACACGCACGCTGACCGCCTGGCGCTGGCGCGCCGCGGCCTGGTCGTTGGCCGGCGCGCGCGGCGCGGCGCGGACCGCGGGAACGGTTTCGGCGACGGGAGCGGGAGCCGCGACCGGCACGGGAACCGGAGCGGGCTGGATGTCGGGTTGCCCCGCCATGTCCGGCGCGGGGCCGAGCTTCGCCAGGATCGCCGAAAGATCGGCGGCCACCGAGGTCGGGACTTCGGGCTCTGGAGCAGCGGCAACCGGCGCCGGCTCGGCGGCGGGAGTTGCATCGGACAGCTCGATCTCGAATTCCTCGTTGGCGAGGCTGAAATCGAAACGCCCGTGCAGTTCCTCGATCGAAAGTTCGGTTCGCAGGTCGACGTCGAAGCGCAGCCAGCAATCGGTGACGTCGAGCGTCTCCAGCGGCGGCACCTTACTCAGGTCGCAGCGGATCGCCACGATGTCATCGGCCGGCAGCGAGCCCAGCACCACGCGCGGCTCGATGACACGGCGGAAGAGATCGGTTTCGGGTGCGATGCGCAGCCGCACGTCGCGGCCGGGCTTGGCCGCGGATGCGAGCGCCATCCGAGCCGCAACGGGTTCGTCATCGTCCCAGCCATCGTCATTGGCTTTGGCCGGCGCCGCGACGGTCTTCGCCTCGACCATGGCGAGCAGGTTGCCGAGAGCGGCCAGGCCCGGAGGCGCCTCATCAGCAGCGGGAGCAGGCGAAGTTGCTGGAAGCGCGGCAGCGGGCGTGGCCGCCGCCGGCGCAGCCACCGCTGGCGCCGCCTGTGCACGCGGCTCCTGGCCAACCTGCTCCAGAGCGGCGAGAAGATCGGGCCGTTCGGTCGCGGGTTCGTCGTTCCGCGCAGCCGAAACCAGATCGGCGACCGCGTCCGAGCAGCGCAGGAAGAGCGTGAAGGGCGCATCCTCGATCGCGACGCGGCCCGACCTCAGATGGTCGAGCGAAGCCTCGAAGACATGGGCGAAACCGACGAGCTCGGTGCAGCCGAAGGCCCCCGCCCCGCCCTTGATCGAGTGGATGGCGCGAAAGGCCGCGTTGACGTCCTCCGGATCGCTGGAGCCCTCGTCCAGCGCCTGGAGCTTCTGCTCCAGCGCCCCGAGGAGCTCGTCGCATTCCTGGAAGAAGGTCTGCTTGAGTTCTGCCAACGGATCCATCGGCCGCCCTTCAGTTCTGGTAGCGGGCGACGAGGCCGAGCAGGGTGTTGGGTTCGAAGGGCTTGACCATCCAGGCGCTGGCGCCGGCGCGGCGCCCCTCGGCCTTGATCTCGGCGCCGTTCTCGGTGGTCAGCACGATGATCGGCGTGTTCTGCCCCAGGGGCCGCGAGCGGCAGGCGCGCGTGAACTCGATGCCGTCCATCACAGGCATGTTGAGGTCGGTGATGACAAGATCCGGCTTGAACTGCTCGAACTTCGTCAGGCCGTCCTCGCCGTTCTCGGCCTCCGCGACCTCGTGCCCGGCATTGCGCAAGGTCAGGGTGAGCAGGGCAAGCAGCGTCTTCGTATCGTCGATGGCCAGGATCTTCATGCCTGTCACTCCAGAACGAGGGGGCTTCGAGCGGCATCGAAGCCGATCGCCCGCAAGGATTCGCGGCATTCGGAGGAAGCCGCCTTGAGCGTCACCGAAAGCCCTCGCGCGACGGCGCTGACGGCAGCGGAATGGAGGAGCTGGATCCAGAGACTCGGCAGCGGGCCGGCTCCGGCGCATTCGACGGAGACGCTTTCGTTCTGCTCAAGCGCCACCAGGAGCTGGTTGCGAAAGGCAGCCGCCTCGGAGCGTCCGAGGAAGGGCGGGAGCGAAACGGTGATGACCATGAAGGCGCGACCCTGGATAATGCCCGCAAGCATCGCGCCGGACTGGTAAAAATTTCGCTAAACCACGCCGCCAGCGTCAATCATTCGGGCATTTCGGCGGCAGGGTGTGTGTTCATCAGAACATGTTGTTGCTGATGGCGCGCGGCACCAGCGTCACCACGCCAGCTGTCTCCCGGTATTTGCGCGGTATGTTGATGATGCCGGAAAGATGGACCCATAGATTGTTCGGCGAAATCGGCTTGATGATGATCTCATGCGCGCCGAGCTTCGCCGCCTGGACGACCGAGCGCTTGTCGGCGCGCTCCATCATCACCAGCACGGGTGCCTTGGCGAAGGGCGAGGTCTTCTGCGAGCGGATCGCCGACAGGCATTTCGGCCCGCCATTATCCGGCAGATCCCAGTCGAGAATGACGATGTTCGGCTGCTTCTGGATGAAGATCGCCGCCGCCGAAGGCAGGTCGGCGGCCTCGAAGATGCGGTGAAGCTGCGCCTGATACAGCATCGTGCGGATGATCCGCCGGTAATGCGGACTGGCGTCGATCAGCAGCACGGAGAGGTTTGGAAAGGATGGCGCGATGTGCATGGCGCTGACTCGGAACTCGCTCACTCAACTCGACTGGCCGGAATCGCGGCAGCGCTAGACCTTCAACCCGATGCGGAAGCCGCCCCAGTGCCGGCCTTTCACCATGATCGGCACCGACAGATCCTCCATCACCAGGAACTCCCCGCCGCCCATGTCCCGCCGGTAGCTCTGAAGCAGGAAGGGCTTGCGGTTGCGTGCCGCCGCCAGCCCGGTGCGATCGTCGAAGATGCGGCGGTTGCGGCAATTGGCGTTGTTCCACACCGGGTCGCTGCCCTGTGGTTGCGCATATTTGCGGTTATGCGTCGGCAGGAAGCCGTTGCGATCGACGGCCGCGCAGAAGACGATGCGGTCGTTGGACGCCAGGAGCTTCTCCTGCAGCGGCGGCAGCAGCCGGTCCGTCAATGCGACGAAACGGGTCAGGTATTGCTGCGGGTCCGAGCCCGGTATCGGCGTATAGGATTCATCGAACAGATCGGCGAGGCCGAACTCGCCGCGCGCGAGCCCCTGCTCGAACAGGGTCGCGATGCTGCCGGCCGTCTCGACGGCGGCCGCGATCAGCTCCGACTGCGCAGTCCGCACGCCCGAGGCCGCGATCGAGCCGAGGATGCCTTCGCTGATCGCCACCAGAGCGTCGGTGCGCTGCGCCGCCCGCTCGAGATTCTCCGTCGATCGGTCGACGCCCGCCACCAGAGCGGCAAGGTCCTGTCCGGCTTTGGTGCAGGCAGCCGCGTTCTCCCGCGTCGGCTGCGAAATCGCCTCGATCTCCCCGATGAGCTGGACTACGGAGCGGCCGAAGCTGTCGAGCTCGCCGATCTGCGACGAGATCGTCCGGCTGCCGTCAATGGCGCGCCGCGCCGTCTGCGCATTGTCCTCGCTGCGCCGGGCCAGCCCATCGACCGCGCGCACCAGCATGTCGAGCTGGCGGGCGCTGGCGGCGGTCGCCTCGCGCGTCTGCTCGGCCAGCGCCTTCACCGCGGCCGCGATGACCGCAAAGCCCCTGCCAGCCTCGCCGCTGCGCGCCGCCTCGACACCGGCATTGATCGCCAGCAGCTGGATCTCGCGGGTGATCGCCTGGATCGCGTCGCTGGAGGCGCGCGCCTTATGCGCGTCGGTCACCGCCTGCGCCAGCGCCTGCGACATCGACTGCGCCTCGTCCGAAAGCGTCTCGATGTCGGTCTGGGCCGCGTTCAGCCCGAGCTTGACCGAGCCGGTGACGCGCTCGAGCCCGCTGCGCACGGCGGAAGCCGCGGCCTGGGCGCCCTCCGCCGCCTGCTGGATCGCGTTGTTGGCATGCGAAACCTGATCGACCGCGCCGACGACACGGCGCAGGCCGCTCGTCTGCCCGTCGAGCTGGCGGCTGACATCGACGATGCGCCCCGCGACATCGGTGATCTCGGCGCCCAGCTTGCCGAAGCGCTCCGCGATCTCGCGGACGGCCCGCGCCGCGCCGGTTTCGACCGGCACGGCCTCGCCGGCCGGCAGGGTCGCGGCCGGCGCGGATGCCGCCGGGGCGGGCTCCTGCGGTAGTGCTACGACCTTGAGAGCCTGTGCCTGCATGACGGCGCGCTTCCCGGCTGGATTCCTTCCGGAACGTAGCCAAACGCGGTAAACTGGCGGTTAAGGGCCCCCACCCGCCGCCGATACCGCTAGCCGAGTGCCCTGTAGGATGGCAGCATGCGCGCGCCGCGGCGATGCGGCCTCTGCGGAAGGGCACGGCGGATGACGCAGGAACACCTTCCGTTCCCGCGCGTCACCTCAAGAACAGCCCGACACGACGAGGATCGGAATCCCAACGTCCCCACGACCGCAACCCCTCTGGAGAGACGCCATCATGACCGCAGCCTTCACGATTTCGCGCCGCAGCCTGTTCGCCCTGAGCGCCGGTGTAGCTCTCGTCGCTTCCGCCCCGAAGGTCTGGGCGCAGGCCGCCGCGCCGGCGGCTCCCGCGGGCCCCTTCTCGCTGCCGAAGCGCCCTTACGAGGCCAACGCCCTCGAACCCCATATCGACGCGGCGACCATGGACATCCACTACAACCGCCACCACGCAGCCTATGTCGCGGCCCTGAACGGCGCCGCGAAGGACAATGGCGTCATCGCCAAGGCCACGGTCGGCGAGTTGCTGGCCGATCTCAACCAATTGCCGGAGAGCCTGCGCACGCTGGTCCGCAACAATGGCGGCGGCCATGCCAACCACATGATGTTCTGGGAGGTGATCGGGCCGAATGCCGGCGGCGCGCCGGGCGGCGAGGTCGCGGCCGCGATCACGCGCGACCTCGGCGGCTTCGACAAGTTCAAGGCTGATTTCGAGGCGGCAGGCCTGCGCGTCTTCGGCTCGGGCTGGGTCTTCGTCACGGTCGACAAGGCCGGCAAGCTCAGCCTGCTGCCGCGGCCCAACCAGGACAGCCCCGTCATGGACAAGCAGATGGTGCTGTTCGGCAACGACGTCTGGGAGCACGCCTATTACCTGAAGTACCAGAACCGCCGCGTCGACTACCTCAAGGCATGGTGGAACGTGGTGAACTGGGCGAAGATCGAGGAGCGCTATGCCGCCGCCAAGGCAGGCAAGCTCGCGATCTGACGGTCCGCAGCCGCGCCGTCATTCTCGGGCGAAGCGAAGCGCAGACCCGAGAATCTCCTGCCAAAGATGCTCGGGTCAAGCCCGAGCATGACGGCGCGAGCGTGCCGCCCGCGCCTAATGCCCCACCTTCGTCCCGCCGCCTTCGCTGATCCGAGGCAGGAACCAGGCGAGCAGACCCACAAGCGGAATGAAGGAGCACAGCTTGTAGACCATCTCGATGCCGAGATGGTCGGCGAACTCGCCCAGCAGTGCCGCCGCAAGGCCGCCGAGGCCGAAGGACAGCCCGTAGAAGAAGCCGCCGACGAGCCCGACCCGCCCCGGCAGCAATTCCAGCGCATAGATCAGGATGGCCGCGAAGGCGCTCGACATGATGATGTTGATGATCACCGTCAGCACGCCGGTCCAGAACAGGTCGGCATAGGGCAGGATCAGCGTGAAGGGGAGCGCGCCCAGGATCGAGAACCAGATGATCTTGTTGCGGCCGATGCGGTCGCCGAGCATGCCGCCGCCCACTGCACCAACCGCCGAGGAGGCGAGGAACAGGAACAGCATCTCCTGCGAATGCTGGATCGAGATGCCGAACTTGCCCATCAGGTAGAAGGTGTAGAACGAGCTGAAGCTCGCCGAATAAGCGTTCTTCGAGAACAGCAGCACGATCAGGATGAAGATCGCGAAAGCCACCGAGCCTTTGCCCGGCCGCGCCGCGACAACCTTGGCCGCCGGCTTCGGCGGCCGCGCCCGGTCGAGCCTTGCATAGCTCGCCGCGGTCCAGACCATCAGCATCATCGCGACGAGCGCCGCGACCGAGAACCAGGCGAGGCTCCCCTGCCCGCGCGGCACGATGACGAAGGCCGCGAGCAGCGGCCCGAGCGCCCCGCCCGTCTGGCCGCCGAGCTGGAAGATGCCCTGCGCCAGCCCGTGCTGGCCGCCCGAGGCGTTGCGCGCCATGCGGGTCGCCTCGGGATGGAAGATCGAGGAGCCGATGCCGACGCAGGCCGCCGAAAGCAGCAGGAAGCCGTAGCTGCCGGCATAGGCCAGCCCGATCAGCCCCGACAGCGTGAAGCCCATGCCGACCACCATCGAATAGGGCATCGGATGCTTGTCGGTGTAGAGCCCGACCGCCGGCTGCAGCAGCGAGGCCGAGACCTGGAAGGTCAGCGTAATCAGGCCGATCTGCCCGAAATCCAGCCGGTAGGAATCCTTGATGATCGGATAGATCGCCGGAATCAGCGACTGGATCATGTCGTTGAGCAGATGCGTAAAGCTGAGAGCGATCAGCACGGGCATCATGGCGCGCTGTGCTGTCGAAACCTGGACCGCGGCTGTCATCGGGTTATCGAACGATTCTGAGGTTAGGAAGCTGGCTTACGGTTCCTAGTAGACGATCGCCCCCCTTGCGACAATTTGCGCGCCCCATCGGTGGGAGGGTGGCGGCCATGCACCCGGCACGCGCCTTGCTCCGATGGAGCTGGCCCTGTCGGCCTCGTCGAGGCGCAACAAAGAAACGTAATAATATAACAAATAAAGGTATTCCGAACGGTAATCGTATTGTCATTCGAGCTGCCTAAGCACGGCTCGCCCTTTTTGACCTGACGCGATGGCGGAGATACCTATGCAGGCGCAACGATTGCTGATGATGACGATGGCGGGTGCGCTCGCCGCGGCCATGCCCGCGACGGCCCAGACCATCTACCCGATCAACCGCGCCGAGATCCTCGAAGGTTCGCATTTCGACTTCAAGGTCGAGTTCCCCAACGCCCCGGCCTCCGCCGACGTCAATGTGACGATCAACGGCAAGCCCGCCGCCGAAATCTTCGGCCGGCCGACGAATTTCATCCAGAGCGAGGAAGGCCAGAAGCATTCGGCGCTGTGGCTGCGCGGCGCCAGCCTCCCGGCCGGCAGCTACACGGTCGAGGCGACGCAGGGCACCAGCAAGTCCACGGTGAAGTGGGAGGTCTTCGCGACCGCCCAGCCGCGCCGCGCCAAGAACGTCATCCTCTTCATCGGCGACGGAATGTCGGTTGCCAACCGCACCGCCGCGCGCATCCTGGCGAAGGGCTGGGAAGAAGGCCGCTACAATGGCGAGCTCGCGATGGACGACATGCCGAACATGGCGCTGATCTCGACCTCCGGCACCGATTCCATCGTGACCGACAGCGCCAATGCGGCCCATGCCTACACCACCGGCCACAAGTCCTGTGTCAACGCGCTCGGCGTCTACTGCGCCAAGAACGCGCTGACGCTCGACCACCCCAAGGTCGAGACCATCGCCGAGCTGGCCAAGCGTCGCACCGGCATGGCCGTGGGCGTCGTTACCAATTCCGAGATCGAGGACGCGACCCCGGCCTCGATGGTCGCGCATACCCGTCGCCGCTCCGACTACAACGACATCGTCAAGATGTTCTACGACGTGAAGCCGGACGTGATCATGGGCGGCGGTTCGCCCAACTTCCTCGCCAAGACGACGCCGGGCTCGAAGCGCACCGACGGCGAGGACTTCATCGCGAAGTTCAAGGAGGCCGGCTACACCCTCGCCACCACCAAGGCCGAGATGAACGCGGCCGCCGCCGGCGGAACCAAGAAGCTGCTCGGCCTCTACAATACCGGCAATATCGACGGCGCCTTCGACCTGCGCCTCGCCAAGAAGGGCACGCTCTCCAAGTTCCCGGATCAGCCCGATGTCGTCGAGCAGACCAAGGCCGCCATCGACATGCTGAAGGGCAATCCCGAAGGCTTCCTGCTGATGGTCGAATCCGCCCGCATCGACAAGTACAGCCACTCGCTCGACTGGGAGCGCTCGGTCTTCGACACGATCATGCTCGACAACGCCGTCAAGGTCGCCAAGGACTTCGCCGGCGACCGCAACGACACGCTGATCATCGTCGTGCCGGACCACGCCCACCCGATCTCGATCATCGGCACCTATGACGACGACCGCCCGGGCCAGCTCCTGCGCGACAAGCTCGGCGTCTACGCCGACTCCGTGCCGCCGAACTACGGCCCGGTCGATGCCGAGGGCTATCCCACCAAGGTCGACACCTCGCGCCGCCTCGCGGTGGTCTACGGCTCCTACCCCGACACCTGCGACACCGGCCGCCCCGCCATGGACGGCGAGCGCGTCCCGGCCGTGAAGGGTCCGGACGGCAAGACCAACATCGCCAACGAGAAGGACTGCTCCGGCCCGCTCGCAGCTCGCAAGACCGGCAACCTGCCCTTCGACGCCAATAGCGGCGTGCACTCCGCCGACGACGTCATCCTGACGGCGATGGGCCCGGGCGCGGAGAAATTCCGCGGCCACAAGCCGAACACCTACGTCTTCCGCGTGATGGCGGAAGCGCTGGCGCTCGGCGGCAAGTAAGCCGCGAGGCGCAAGACCGCACACCGACGTGGTACGGTCCCGAGGGCCGTACCACCTTAGCCAGACGAGGTCGCGATGCAGCGCATCCTCCCCCTCCCGTCGTTCTCCCGCCGCGAAGCCCTGCTCGGCCTCGCGGCGGCAAGCCTTTGCGGGCAGGCGCACGCCGCCACGGAGGCCGAGGCGATCGCCTTCGACGGGCTCTACAAATCCTTCGGGGTGCTGGGCTTCCAGTTTTCCGATCGCGTCACGGCGCTGCGTGGCCACGCCGTGCGCATGCTCGGCTACATGGCCCCGCCGCTGAAGGCGGAAAGCCATTTCTTCGTGCTGACGCGCGAACCGTTGGCGATCTGCCCCTTCTGCCAGTCGGATGCCGACTGGCCGGTCGACATCGTCGTGGTGTTCATGAAGGCCGAGACGCCGATGGTCAGCGCCGGACGCAAGGTCGCGGTCACCGGCCGGCTCGAGATCGGCTCCGCCACCGACGCCGAAACCGGCTTCGTCAGCCAGATCAGGATCGTGGATGCCGGCTTCACCCTCGCCTGAACCGGCCTCCGGGCGCCTGACGCTGGAGAACCTTGCGCTCGACCATCGCGACGCCGACGGCCGGCCCTTCCGCCTGATCGACATCCCCCTGCTCGCCATCGAACCGGGCAGCCGCTTCGGTGTCAGCGGCCCTTCGGGCTGCGGCAAGAGTTCGCTGCTGCATCTGGTGGCCGGGCTCCTGCGCCCCTCCCGAGGCCGCATCCTCTGGAACGACCGCGCCGTTTCCGAGCTGTCCGAATCCGGCCGCGACCGCTGGCGCCGTGAGACCATCGGCTTCGTCTTCCAGGATTTTCACCTGATCCCAGAGCTCGACATCGCCGCCAACATCGCGTTGCCGGCGAGCTTCTCCGCCTGGCGGCTGAGCGGCACCGAGAAGGAACGCGCCGCCGCTCTCGCCCACCGCATGGGCCTGCCCGATCCGCGCCGCCGCGCCGCCCTGCTTTCGCGCGGCGAGCAGCAGCGCGTCGCCATCGCGCGCGCCCTTTTCAGCCGGCCGGCTCTGATCCTCGCCGACGAGCCGACCGCGAGCCTCGACGCCGCCCACGCCGCCGAGGTCGCCGACCTCCTGCTCGAAACCGCCACCGAGAGCGGCGCCACGCTGCTCTGCGCCACGCATGATCCGGCGCTGCTCGCGCGCTTCGGCCAGCGCCTCGACCTCTCCCGAACCGCACAGCGCCAAGCCGCCTGATGAACCCTTTCCCCATGATGCTGGCCGATCTGCGCGCGCTGCGCTGGACCGCTCCGGCGATCGTCCTGCTGATCGCGCTCGCGATCGCCACCGGCGTCGCCATCGGCGCGCAGGAACGCGCCCTGCGCCATGGCTCGACCAGCGCCGCCAATGACTTCGACCTGATCATCGGCGCGCCCGGCAGCCAGACGCAGCTCCTGATGTCGGCGGTCTATCTGCAGCCGGACGCGCTGCCGCTGCTCGACGGGCGCCTGCTCAACACGCTGTTCAAGGACGAGCGCGTGGCGCAGGTGGCGCCGATCGCTTTCGGCGACGTCAGCCGCGGCTATGCGATCGTCGGAACGACGGCCGCCTTCGCCGGTCGCTGGGGCTGGATCGCGCCGAGCGAGGGCCGGCTCTTCGCGGCGGAGGGCGAGGCCGTGCTCGGCGCCGACGTTCTCTACAGGCTCGGCGACACGATCACCCCGTCCCACGGCGTCGCCAGCCACGCCGCCACGCCCGGTCAGGCCGACGCAGAAGAGGACGGCCACAAGCATGAGGGCCATGGCTACACCGTGGTCGGGCGGCTGCCCCGCCTCGGCTCTCCCTGGGACCGCGCCATCCTCGTGCCGATCGAGAGCGTCTGGGAGGTCCACGGCCTCGGCAACGGCCATGCCTCCGAGGAAGCCGCGAGCGACGCGCCATTCTGGAAACAGGGCTCGGTGGCCGGCAGCGGTCCCGCGAAGGCGGAAGACAGGATCGGCCCGCCCTTCGACGGCAAGCGCGTCCCCGGCGTGCCGGCGATCGTCGTCAAGCCGAAGAGCGTCGCGGGTGCCTATCAGCTGCGCGCGCAATATCGGCAGGGCGGCACCATGGCCTTCTTTCCCGCCGAGGTGCTGGTCTCTCTTTACGGCGCGCTCGGCGACATCCGCGACATCCTCGTCATCGCCTCCGCGCTGAACACGGTCCTGATCCTCGCTTCCGTGCTGCTGCTCCTGCTCGCCGTCGCCGGGCTGCGCCGCCGACGCTATGCCGTGCTCAGGGCGCTCGGCGCGCCGCGCGCCTATGTCATGCTCGTCGTCTGGCTCGGCATGGTCGCGCTGATCGCGCTCGGCTGCCTGCTCGGCCTGGGTCTCGGCGCGCTGGCGACGCAAGTCCTCGCCGGCTTCGTCGCGCAGCGGACGGGGCTTATGCTCTCGCCGGCCATCGGCCTCGGCGAAATTCTGCCGGCGCTCGGGCTCGCGGCCATCGGCGGCCTGTTCGCCGTTCTGCCGGCCGCCCTCTCCTATCGCCGGCCGGTGGTGGCGGGGCTGCGCGGATAAGGCGGCGCGGACGGAAAGCTGTTCGCGACAGCTTGTATAGCGAGGTCCATGACCTTCGCTTTCGGCACGAGAGTCGCCGCTCACATCACTCGGTTTGTCGCGGCGTGCCCGTATTGCCTTGCGTGATGAGCCGGGCGCTGCGGTGGCCGGTGAAGTAGATCCACAGCCAGTTGAGCGACACGGCGATGCGGTTGCGCAGGCCGATCAGGAAGAAGATGTGGGCGACGCCCCAGATCCACCAGGCCAGGCGGCCCCTGAGCTTGATCCAGCCGAAATCGACGATCGCCGCCCGTTTGCCGATCGTGGCGAGGTTCCCGGCGTTCTTGTAGGCGAAGGGCGGCAGAGGAGCCTTGCCGGCGAGCCGCGCCTTGATCACGCCAGCGACATAGCCGCCCTCCTGTTTCGCGGCCGGAGCGACGCCTGGAACCGGCTTGCCATCCGCCCCTTCCACGGCAGCCGTGTCGCCGATCACGAAGATCGCCGGATCTCCCGGCACGGACAGATCGGGCTCGACGCGCACCCGTCCTGCCCGGTCCGCCGGCGCCCCGAGCCACTCGGCCGCGGGCGACGCTGCCACGCCGGCCGCCCAGAGGATCGTTTTGGCGGCGAGGAATTCGCCGCCGAGCTCGACACCGTCCGGCCCGCATTGGGAGACCGGATGGCCGAGCCTGATCTCGACGCCGAGGCGCGCAAGCGCCCGCTCCGCATAAGCCGAAAGATCGGGCGTAAAGCCCGCCAGGATGCGCGGGCCGGCTTCGATCAGCACGACGCGGGCGCTGCGCGTGTCGAAATTGCGGAAATCGCCGCGCAAGGTGTCATGCGCCAGCTCCGCGATGGTGCCGGCGAGCTCCACCCCGGTCGGCCCCGCGCCGATGATCGCGAAGGTGAGGAAGGGCGCGCGGGCAGCCTCGTCCGGCTCCCATTCGGCCTGCTCGAAGGCCGACAGAATACGGCGCCGAATTCGCGTCGCATCCTCCAGCGTCTTCAGGCCCGGCGCGTAGGGCTCCCATTCGTCGCGGCCGAAATAGGCGTGGCGGGCGCCCGTTGCGACGATCAGCGTATCGAAGGCGATGGGCTGCTCGCCCTCGAGCAGCACCGTCTTCCCCGCCTTGTCGATCCCGACGACGGTGCCCAGCAGCGTGGTGACGTTCTTGTATCGGCGCAGCAGCGAGCGGGCGGGCCAGGCGATCTCGGAGGTCGGCAGCGAGGCCGTCGCGACCTGATAGAGCAGCGGCTGGAAGAGATGGTGATTGCGCCGGTCGATCACCGTGATGCGCAGGCCGGTGGGCGCAAGATGGCGTGCGGCTTCGAGGCCCCCGAAACCGGCCCCGACGATGACGACATGATGGTCCGCGGCGGCTGTCATCGCTGGGCCGGCGCAAGCGCGACGGCGGCCTCCGAGGTGAGCATGCGGAAGGTGAAGCTCTCCTGGAGATAAAGCTCGACCGTGGTCGCGGAGTGGCTGAGATAACCGATCGAGAGGTCCTGGCCGATATCGAGCGCGAAATCACCGCCGCGGGTGGTGAGCAGGAAGCCGCCCTCGATCGCCGGCGCCCAGATCACCCCGCCATCGACGATGCGCTCGAGATGGTGGAAGATCGGGTAGCCCTCCTCGTTGCCGCCGCTCGCCGCCCGATAGGCCTCGCCGCCCAGCACCAGCGCATAGGGACCGTTGCAGCCGGCGAGCTTGAGGTCGCTCAGCGCCCTGGCAACCGCCTCCGGATAGTCGTCGAGATCGGCCGGGAGCGGTACCGCGGCATGGCTGCTGCCGGCGCGGATGCCGCCGATCCCGGCCGCGGCATAGCCTTCGAAGACGGCATGGTCCTCGGCGAAGGCGATCGTCCTGGCCGCATCCTTCAGCGGCTGCCAGTCGGAATCCTCCGAGCCGCGCTCGACATCGTCGATCGCCTGTCGCGTCAGCGTGAACGGAACGCGCAGTTCGACCAGCGGCTGCGCCTCGCGCAGCAGGGAGCGGATGCCCTCACCCGGCGCCTCGATCGGGCGCGTATGCCCGGTCCCGACAGCGGCGTAAGCCGTTCCCTTCGGCCCGTCCACGTCGACGACGCGCCGCGCCGCCAGATAGCGCTTCAGCGTGCGCGACGCCTCGTCTTCGATCTCCGCCCAGGCGGCATCGGAGATGGGCGCGAGGTCCCGGTGCAGATTATTCATGGCCTGCCTCTTCCTTCAGGGAGCCGATGCCGAGCGAGCCGTCGCCGGATGGTCTGGATGGAGCGGGCGCCGGAACCGGTTCGGGAGCGGTCAGTTCGGCCTCGGGCTTCTCCGCCGTGACGGCATCGAGAAAGCTCGCCGTCGGCACGAAGAACAGCGAGCCGGTGACCGCGCGGCTGAAATCGAGCAGCCGGTCGTAATTGCCCGGCGGCGACCCGATGAACATGTTCTCCAGCATGCGCTCGATCCGGCGCGGCGTGCGGCAGTAGCCGATGAAATAGGTGCCGAACTCGGCCGTTCCGACTTTGCCGAAAGGCATGTTGTCTCGGAGGATGTCGACCGGCTCGCCATCCTCGGTGATGCTGGTCAGGACGTTGTGGGCATAGGGCTTCTTGACCGTGTCGGCCTGCTCGATGTCGGAGAGCTTGTAGCGGCCGACGATGTTCTCCTGCTGCTCGACCGGTACCTTCTCCCAGCCTGCCAGGTCATGCAGGTATTTCTGCACGATGACATAGCTTCCGCCGGCGAAATCGGCGTCCTCGTCGCCGATGATGGCAGCCTTGAGCGCGTCCGGCCCGGCCGGGTTCTCGGTGCCGTCGACGAAGCCGATCAGGTCGCGATCGTCGAAATAGTTGAAGCCATGGACCTCGTCGATCGCCGTGACCGCGCCATCGAGCCGGAGCATGATCTGCCGTGCCAGCTCGAAGCACAGATCCATCCGCTTGGTCGCGCGGATGTGGAACAGGATGTCGCCGGGTGTCGAGACGGCGTGATGCACGCCGCGGATTTCCCGGAAAGGATGCAGCTCCTTCGGCCTTGGCCCGTCGAACAGCCGGTCCCAGGCGACCGAGCCGAAGGCCATGACGCAGGACAGGTTGCCCTCAAGGTCCCGGAAGCCGACGGCCCGCAGCAGCGCGGACAGATCGGCACACAGACCCCGCACCGTCTCCTCGGGCCCGCTGCCGGGATTGATCGTCACCACCAGGAACATCGCGGAACGCGTCAGGGCTGCCACGACCGGCTGCGAGATCACGGATGGAACGCTCAAATCCATGGAAGACCCGCTCGACAACCTTACGCGAAACAACCCCGGTCGCCCGGATGGTCTTGCCGATGATTGCGCGGAGCGGCGCTTATGGGAAGAGCGTCGGCAGCGTGCCGACCTTGCCCTGGCGCGGAAGGTCGGGGCCGCGTCGCTCCCGGCAGGTCTCAATCCATGTCGCGGAAAGCATGGCCGGCGCTGGCCACGCCCTCGATCACGCTCGGCGGGAGCAGGTCCGCGGCGGCAGTTCCGTCGAAGATCCATTCCTTCGGATCGGCGAAATCCGGAAGTTTCGCGCCGCTGGCGACATAGAGGCCGACCGCGGGCTTCCCGGCATTGATGTAGAGGTCGTATTGCTGCATCGCTCCCGATCCTCCCAAAGTGCGGCGGCCGCAGCCGGCTTGCGGTCGCGGCCGGCGCCCGTCACAGATCGACCGGTTTTCCCGTCGCTTCTTCTTCGAGCGTCACGGCGATATCCGCATTGGCGGAGAGGCGGACCTTGTTGCCTTCGACACCGGCAACGAAACCGAGCTCGATATAGTGATGGTGGCCCTCATGCCGGCCGTAAGCATCGCTCTTCTTGAGCTTGATGCGTTGCGCCTCGACGCGATCGACCGTTCCGACATGGACGCCGTCCGCGCCGATGACATCCATGTTCTCCCTGACCTTGTCGTTCATCTCGAGCGTCCTTCTGGGTTGAAGTCTGTCCCCGCTCAGGCCAATCGGCGCGCCACGACGGACAAGGGCCATAACCGCCTGTCCTGCAGCTCTGTTCCATCCCGCCGCCAGCTTTCGGCGCCCGCACCGCCTGGCACGGGTGGGTGCCTGCCATCCCGCTAGTCCTGCCGCCCCTTCATGCCCTCGCGCAGCTCGACAAGGACGCGCCGCAGGCCATGGACCTGGTCGACGAGATGCAGGATCACGTCGATGCCCGCATCATTGGCGCCGAGATCGTCCTTGAGCTGCCGGATGAAGTGTGCGCGCGCCACATCGGTCTCGCTGAAGAACATCCCGGCCTCGGCCTCCTCCGGGAGGAGCCAGCGCTGCTCCAGCCAGAACTCCAGCACCTGAACCTGCAGCCCCGAGGAGGTCAGGAACTCCTGCTTGGTCATCCTCATCACGCCCTCGCCTCGCGCGGATCGTAATCCCTGTCCTTCCAGCTCGACACGAACGCCTCCAGTTCCGGCCCCGGCGATTTCGGCAGGACCACCTTGAGCGTGACGAACTGGTCGCCCTGGCCGCCGCCGCGCCGTGGCGCGCCCTTACCGCGCAGGCGCAGCTTCGTCCCGGTATTCGAGCCCTTCGGCACCGACATCGTCACGTCGCCCGTCGGCGTCGGCACCCGCACCTGCCCACCGAGAACCGCCTCCGTCAGCGAGATCGGCAGCTCCAGCGTGATGTCGTCACCCTCGCGGGTGAAGCGCCGATCAGGCCTGACCTCGACCTCGATCAGGGCGTCGCCCGGCCCACCCTTGCCAGTGCCGGGCGCGCCCTTGCCCTTGAGCCGCAGTGTCTGGCCGTCGACGAGACCCGGCGGGATCGTCACGTCGATCGTGCTGCCATCCGGCAGATTCAGCCGCTTGGTCGCGCCGGCGATCGAATCTGCGAAGTCGACGGCCAGATGGTAGTGCAGATCCTGCCCGCGCCGGTTCGCCCGCGCCCGCTGGCTGCGCCGCAGAAGCTCGGCGAAGGCATCGTCCTCGTCGATGAAATCGGCGAAGCCCGACGCATCGGCATAAGGATTGCCCTGGTCCGAGGTCGCGAAATCCCGGTAGAAGTGCTGCTGCGGCCGTTCCGCCCCGGAGGCGTCGATCTCGCCGGCGTCGAAGCGCTTGCGCTTATCGGCGTCGCTCAGCAGGTCGTTCGCACTCGCCACCTCCTTGAACTTATCCTCCGCCGCCTTGTCGCCGGGGTTGAGATCCGGATGCAGCTTTTTCGCCAGCTTGCGATAGGCGCTCTGAATCTCGGCGGCCGAAGCCGTCGGGGCGACACCCAGAACCTCGTAAGGATTTCTCACGGGCTACTCCGCAAACATCTCGTCGACAGCGCTATCGCATCGGACCGAGAACCGGAATCCACGTCTCGAAAGAATCCGATGCGATAACAGATACATGGACCACCGTTACCGCGTCCGGCAGGACGCGCGACGATCCGGGCGCGAGCGCAATTTCTGCACGGAAGGGCGCGGTTTCAAAGCCTGTTCTGCCGGATGGGGGCCAAGGCCTCGTCATGAGCGGCCATTGACGCGTCGTGCCTCAACCCGGAGGCGCCCCAATCAGGACTTCGCAGCCCAAAAGCACCCGTTGGAAAATCCGCTGCCGTCAGATCATCCCTTGCGCAGGCGATTCAGTCATGGTCCAGCCGCGGAGGCTGGGCGGAAGCGACCTGGGCGCGGGCGACGGCATAGGCTGCGCGCAGGCAGATATCCTCGCGCCAGGGCGCCGCGATGAGCTGAACGCCGATCGGCAATAAGCCCCCGAAGACGGGCACGGCCGCCACCGGCAGCCCGACGCAGGAGATCGGCTGCGTGAACAATCCGATATGGGGCCTGAGCGGCACCGTGTTGCCCTGCAGCACCATGGCCTTCTGACCCAGTTCCGGCGCGGTGCAGGGGGTCGCCGGCGCGATGATCAGGTCGACGGTCTCGAACAGCCGCATCATCTCGTCGTGGAACCAGCGCCGCGCCCGCTGCGCCTGGAGATACCAGGCCGTCGGCTGCAGCGCGCCGGCCAGGAAGCGGTCGCGCGTCTCGGGGTCGAAATCATCGGCGCGCTGCTGCAGCCGCTGGAGATGGAAGGCCGAACTCTCGCCATTCGTGATCAGGAAAGCGGCCGCACGCGCGATGCCCGCTCCGGCGACATCGATCACGCGCATTGCGCCGAGCGCCCGGGCGACCGCGGTGACGGCGGACTGCGCTTCCGGCATCGCATCCGTCGCGAAATACCCTCCGGCGATCGCGATGCGCAGGCCGGATACGCCGTCCTTCAGCGTCGGCAGCGTTGGCTCGATCGTCCGGACCGCACAGGCCGGATCATGCGCGTCGTGGCCTTGCATCAGGTCATAGGCCATCGCGAGGTCGGTCACGTCGCGGGCGAAAGGGCCGAGATGGTCGAGTGAGTCGCAGAATGGAAAGCTGCGCGTGCGCGGCAACCGGCCATAGGTCGGCTTCAGTCCAAAGACGCCACAGAACGAGCTCGGCACGCGGATCGAGCCATTGGTGTCGGAGCCGAGCGAGATGGGCGCCAACCCCGCGGCCGTCGCAGCACCCGAGCCTGATGAAGATCCCCCCGCCATGCGGGCGAGGTCGTGAGGGTTGCGGCAGGGACCGTCATGGGCGTTCTCGCCGGTGAAATCATAGGCGTATTCGCCCATGTTGAGACCGCCGAGCAGGATCGCGTCGGCCTGGGTCAGGCGCTCGATCAGCACCGCATCGCGTTCAGAGGGCAAACGTGCGCGGTTGATCTTCGAGCCGGCCCGGGTCGGCAGACCCGTGATGTCGAACAGGTTCTTGGCAGCGAAAGGCACGCCGGCGAGCGGCCCGAGCGTTTTGCCCGCGGCGCGGCGGGCGTCGATGGCTGAAGCCTGCGCGAGGGCGCGCTCGGCTGTGACGTCGGTAAAGGCGTTGAGAGCTGGGTTGAGCTTGTGGATGCGCTGGAGAAAGCCGCCGACGACCTCCTTCGCGCTGATCGCGCCCTCTCGGATATCGGTGGCGATACGATGGGCCGGAGCGAAGGCGTCGAAACTCACGCGGGTTCTCCGCCGCCGGAACGCCCGGCACGGAACACGCCGGCCGGTTCGAAGGCCGCCTCGTCGAGCGGAGCGCGGAAGACGATCGCGGCCATGGCCTCGGCGATGGTCAGGAATTGCAGCACCGCCGGGCGCTGATCCTCGGTGATCGTCAGACCGAGCGCGGGCGCCATCGCATCGCAATGGCGCGCCGCATCGAAGGCCGGCTTGGCGTCGTTCATTCGGCGGGCTCCAGCTTGCCATGCGGCTCGGTGGTCAGCAGGTTGACGAGGATATGGGGGCCCAAGCCGAACAGGGCGTTCCAGTCGCCCGGCGTCCAGAGCTTCGGTGAAGAGCCTGTCGTCGCAGTCGCCGCCATCGTACCCTCCGGTCCCCGTTTTTCAGCCGTGGTTCACGCCGCCTTCATCGTCCGGGCGAGCGCCGTCAGCACCTCGCCGGTCGTCGAGACCCAGCCGAAGATGCCGCCCTGGGCCGCGATCATACGCAGGCCCACCTCATGGAACTCGGGGAAATACGAAGCGCAGGCATCGCCCAGAACGAGGCAGCGATAGCCCCGGTCGTTCGCCTCGCGCACCGTCGTATGGACGCAGACCTCGGTGGTGACGCCGCAGACCAGCAGCGTCTCGATGCCGCGGTTGCGCAGGATCAGGTCGAGATCGGTCTGGTAGAAGGCGCCCTTGCCAGGCTTGTCGAGCACGGGTTCGCCGAGCAGCGGCGCCAGTGCCGGCACGATGCCGTGCCCGGCCTCGCCGCGGATCAGGATGCGCCCCATCGGCCCGTCGGCACCGATGCGCTTCTCCACCGGTCCGCGCTGCACCTTGGCCGGCGGCGCGTCCGAGAGATCGGGCCTGTGCCCCTCGCGGGTGTGGATCACCAGCAGGCTGGCGGCGCGCGCACCCTCCAAAATTCGGCGGCAGGGCGCGACCGCCTTGACGAGCAGCGAGACGTCGTTGCCCAGCACCGCGCCGAAGCCGCCCGGCTCTAGGAAATCGCGCTGCATGTCGATGATGACCAGGGCCGTGCGAGCGAAGTCGACAGGCAGAGCTCTCGGCTTCGCGGCAATCTCGACGGCTGGCATCAGGCGGCGCTCCCCGCAAAGCGAACGGAACAGGCTTTGCAAGGGCTGTGCCTGCTCCGGCTCGCAACGCGCGGCCACCATCGGAAGGAGCAACGGCGACGGGCGGGCCGCTTCATCATGCTGATCTGGAAAGGAAACTTGCGATCCCGAAGATCATTTCCGCCCGCAGGACCTGCGGCGGACAGCCCTGCCTTTCCCGGGAAAGCTCCAAGCGGAGGCTCATTGCATAATCCTTGCATGCAACGACGCGCCGATTGATCAATTTTTAGCCAGCCAACCCATCCCATCAAATGGAAAGCCTGCCCGTGCGGACCCTGAGCGACATCCTCTCCGCCCATCTCGACGGGAGCCGCGACCTCGCGGAGACCATCGCCGCGAGCTATGCCCGGTTGCGCGCGGTCGACGATCCGGCGATGTTCATCGCGCTCCGGCCCGAGGCCGAGGCGCTCGCCGAGGCCGAGCGGCTGCAGGCGGAGGGGCCGCGCGGCCGTGCGCTCTGGGGCGTGCCGGTCGCCGTCAAGGACAATATCGACGTCGCTGGCCTGCCGACCACTGCGGCCTGCCCGGCCTTCGCCTACACACCGACGCAGGATGCCGCCGCGGTCGCCCGGCTGAGGGCCGCCGGTGCCATCGTGATCGGCAAGACCAATCTCGACCAGTTCGCCACCGGGCTGAACGGCACGCGCTCGCCCCATGGCACGCCGCGCAATGCGCTGCGGGTCGATCTGGTGCCCGGCGGTTCCAGCTCCGGCTCCGCCAGCGCGGTCGCTTCCGGCATCGTCCCCATTGCGCTGGGCACCGACACCGCCGGCTCCGGGCGCGTGCCGGCCGGCCTCCAGAACCTCGTCGGGCTCAAGCCGAGCCTCGGCCTGGTTTCGACGACGGGCGTTGTGCCGGCCTGCCGCACGCTCGACTGCGTCTCGGTGTTTGCACTGACGGTCGACGACGCGACGGCGGTTCTGGAGGTGATATCGGGCGCCGATGCCACCGACCCGTTCTCCCGGCCTGTCGCGCTTGGGCAATCCGGCGCATTGCCGCCGCATCAGAAGATTGCCGTCCCGCGATCCGCCGATCTCGATTTCGACGGCGATGCGACGGCAGCCGCCAGCTTCGCGCTGGCGGTCGAGCGTGCGCAGGCCTTGGGCGCGACGATCGTCCCCCTCGATATGACGCCATTCTACGAGACGGCCCGTCTGCTTTACGACGGCCCCTGGGTGGCCGAACGCTTCCTCGCGATCCGCGAGCTGCTGACGCGTGACCCCGAAGCGATCCTGCCCGTCATCAAGCAGGTGATTGCCGGCAAGCCATTGCCCGATGCGGCCGAGACCTTCGCGGCGCAATACCGGCTGGCCGAGCTTGCACTCGCCGCCAGGGCCGCGCTGAAGGGTATCGACGCGATGATGGTGCCGACGGCGCCGCGACCGGTCACTCTCGCGGAGATGGCCGCCGACCCGATCGGCAGGAACTCGCTGCTCGGGCGCTACACCAATTTCGTCAACCTGCTCGACATGTGCGCCCTCGCCGTGCCGGTGAGCCTGGCGAAGGATGGCACTGCGGCGGGCGTCACCCTCATCGCGCCGTCCGGCCGCGATGCGGCGCTGGCCACGTTCGGCCGCGCCTTCCATCACGCCTCCGGCTTGACGCTCGGGGCCTTGGACGCGCCGATGACGCCGCTTGCGGATCTTCCGATGGCCGCTCCACAGGGCACGATTGAGATTGCGGTCGTCGGTGCGCATCTGTCGAGCATGCCGCTCAATGGCGAGCTGACCGGGCTTGGCGCGACATTCCTGCGCGCGACCACCACGACGGCGGACTACCGGCTCTTCGCCTTACCCGGCGGCCCGCCGGCGCGGCCGGGCCTGATCCGCGTTCGCGAAGGCGGGGCAGCCATCGCGCTCGAGGTCTGGGCGCTGCCTGCCGACGGCTTTGGTCGCTTCGTCGCAGGCATCCCCTCCCCGCTGGGCATCGGCACGCTGGCACTGGCCGACGGCACGCGGGTCAAGGGATTCCTCTGCGAACAGATCGCGACCGAGGCTGCGCGCGATGTGACCGAGTTCGGCGGCTGGCGGGCTTTCGTCGCGGCGCAGGCCAAGCCTCAGGACGCTCCCGCATAGGTCCTGAAAGCGTCGCGCACGATGCCGATATGGGCGCGCATCGCCTCTGCCGCACCGGACTGGTCGCCCCGCAGAATCGCCTGCACGATCAGGTCGTGCTCCTGATAGGAGCCTCCCAGGCGCCCGGCCGCCCGGAACTGCGCCCTGCGAAACGGCGCGACCCGGGCGCGCGTCATCAGGGTCAGTTCGGCAAGGTAGCCATTGTGCGAGCCCGAGTAGATCGCGGCGTGAAAAGCCTCGTTGGTCTCATGATAGCGCAAAGGATCGCCTTCATGGACGAGCGCGCGCAGCACCTGATGCAACTCCTCCAGACCGCGCCGTTCGGGCACGGTCATGTTGCGGGCGGCGAGTCCCGCACAGAGCGCCTCAAGCTCGGCCATCGCCTCGAACATGTCGTCGAGCTGCGTCGGAGTGGGCAAGGCCACGACCGCGCCGCGATGCGGCCGGACGCTGACGAGACCCGAGGCCGAGAGCTGGCGTATCGCTTCGCGCACCGGAGTACGCGAGACGCCGAACCGCGCCGCAAGCTCCTGCTCGTCGAGGGGCGTTCCCGGTTCGAGCGCGCCCGACACGATCTCGTCGGCGATCTGCAGACGAAGTGCTTCGGTCCGCGTCCGCGGTGGCGCTGCAGGTTTGGATATCGCCAAAGTGGCGGCAGGGCGCGGCGGCATGATCAGGATCGGAAGGCAGGTGGGATCGCCGATGCCTGCATAGCAGGCAGAGCGATGCCGGTCACGGCGTCATGAAGAATGCGCCGCCGCCTGCCGTTCATTCGGGGATGATGCTGACATGGGCGCTGACGATGCGCCAACCTTCCGCAAACTTGACCCAGGTCTGGCTCTGCCGACCGACCTTGCCGACCATGCTGTCGCGCCGGAACATGGTGTTCGCCGTGGCCGCTGTGTCGCCATAAGTCGTGATGACGGTGCGTTCCAGCGTCCGTTCGAGTCCGACCGGCGAGCGCGCCGAGCGGAAGGCGGCGATCTCGTCATGGCCGTAGAGGTTCTCGGCGACGCCGTAACGCAAGGTCTCGGGCGCCTTGCGGAAGATCGCATCCAGCGTTGCGACGTCGTTGCCGGTAAGCGCGGCCTCATAGGCTGCGAAGGCGGCTTCCACCTCGGCCAGCACGGCAGGGTCGTTGATCTTCATCTGCAGGCATCTCCAGAGAACTATCCCGCGATGGCGATCGCGGGCAGGACGCGCTTATAGCGGCGGGTGCGGAATCGCGGTCAGCAATTCCCTCGTATATTCCGCCTTGGGATCGCCAAGCACCTCCTCCGCCGTGCCTTCTTCGACGATCGAGCCCGTCTTCATCACGATCACCCGGTCGCAGAGCAGCCGCACCACGTTGAGATCGTGCGAGACGAAGAGATAGCTCATGCCGAGCCGTCCCTTGAGCTCTTCGAGGAGATTCAGCACCACCGCCTGGACGGAAACGTCGAGCGCGGCCGTGGGCTCGTCGAGAATAACCAGATCCGGGTCGAGCGCGATCGCGCGCGCAATGCCGACGCGCGCCTTCTGCCCGCCGGAAAGCTGGTGAGGAAAGCGGTCGATCAGTTCGACCGGCAGGCCGACGAGCCTCGCCAGATCCTCGCAGCGCGCACGCAGGGCATCGCGTCCCTTGACCGCACCCATCCGCATGATCGGATCGGCGATGGCGCGCTCGGCGGTGAAGCGCGGATTGAGGCTGTCGGTCGGGTCCTGGAACACCATCTGGATGCGCCGGCGATACGGCGACGCGGCGAACTGCTTGGCGGGAATCGCACCGATATCGATACCGTCGAAGACGATCTTGCCGCCGCTGGGGTCGATCAGTCGCGTGACCATCATCGAGGTCGTCGATTTGCCGCAGCCGGATTCGCCGACGAGCCCCAGCGTCTCGCCCCTGGCGATACTGAAGCTGATGCCATCGACGGCGCGGAAGGCCGGCTTTTCCGGCTCGGCCTTGCCCATCAGCTTGGCGAGGAGCGCACCGGTCGCGGCCCGCGGATATTCCTTGACCAGATTCTCGACCTGCATCAGGGGACCGGCCTCGGCCGCCGGTTTCGGCTCAGTCACGGCTGTCCTGGCTTCGGCGGGCACGGTTTGCGGCGCGTCGAGCAGCAAGTCTGCGAGGCTCGTGCCCAGTCGCGGCGTCGCCTGCATCAGCCTGCGGGTGTAGGGATGCTGCGGGTTGCGGAAGATCTCGCTGGCCAGCGCGGTCTCGACCACCTTGCCCTTTTCCATCACGACGACCTTGTCGCAATAGGCGGCGGCGAGGCCGAGATCATGCGTGATCAGGATCGTCGACATGCCGCGCTCGCGGGTCAGCTCGACGATGAGATCCATCACCGCCTTCTGCGTGGTGACGTCGAGGCCCGTTGTCGGCTCGTCGGCGATCAGCAATTGCGGCTGGCAGGCCAACGCGAGCGCGATCACGACACGCTGGCACATGCCGCCCGACAGCTCGAACGGATAGGCGTCATAGCGCTCCTCGGGGCGGGCGATCTTGACCTTGGTCAGCGCCTCGACAGCCTTCTCCTTGGCCGTCGCACGCGTCGCCTGGACATGCTGCAGCAGCACGTCCTCGATCTGCTTGCCGACCTTGCGGATCGGATTGAGCGCCGCGCGCGGGTTCTGGAAGATCATCGAGATCTCGCGCCCGCGCAGATCGCGCATCTGGGCCTCGTCGGCCGCGACGAGATCAACGCCCGAGAACGAGATCGTGCCTTCGGCGACGCGGCCGGCGCGATCGAGAATGCGCACCACGGCATAGGACGTGACCGACTTGCCCGAGCCGGACTCGCCGACGATCGCCACCGTCTCGCCCTTGGCGACGCTGACATCGATCGATTTGACCGCCTGCACCGCGCCGCGCCGGGTGGCGAATTCGACGGTGAGGTTCCTGATCTCGAGCAGAGGGACTGCCGTCATGTCAGTTCCTCCGTTGGGGGTCGACGAGATCGCGCACGCCGTCGCCGAGCAGATTGAAGCAGAACACGGCGATCATCAGGGCGAGACCGGGGAAGAAGGCGATCCACCACTCTCCGGAGACGATGAAGCTCGCGCCCTCGGCCACCATGATCCCCCATTCCGGCGTCGGCGGGCGCACGCCGAGCCCGATGAAGGAGAGGCCTGCCGCATTCAGGATCGCGTAGCCCATGGTCAGGGACATCTGCACCGCCATGATGGGCATGATGTTGGGCACGATCTGGGTGAGGAGCAGCCGCCAGTCGGAATTGCCCGAAAGTCGCGCCGCCTGCACGAAGCCGGCATCGCGGCGCACATTCGCCTCGGCACGCGCGACGCGGGCATAGAGCGGGAAATTGATGATCGCGGTCGCCAGCACGATGTTGCCGACCGAGTTGCCCAGCGCCGCCACGATGCCCATCGCCAGCACGAAAAGCGGGAAGGCCATGATCGTGTCGGCGACGCGGCCGACGACCTTGTCGATCCAGCCGCCGTAGAACCCGGCCATGACGCCGGCAAGCCCGCCCATCAGGAAGACCAGCGCCACCGAGAAGATCGCGATCGAGAAGTCGAGCCGCGTCGCAGCCACCACGCGGCTGAAGATGTCGCGGCCAAGCTGGTCCGTGCCGAACCAGTGCGCCCGGCTCGGCGCCTGCAGGGCGGCGTTGGTGTTGCTCGCGAGCGGATCGTAGGGGACGATCGAGGGGCCGAAGATTGCCGCCAGCAGGATCAGCGCGAACAGCCCGAAGGCGAGCCCCGTCACCGGGTTCTCGGCGACGATATGGCGCGCATGCGCCCACAGGCTGGTGGAAGGCGGCGCCTCGAAGCGCAGCGTCGGAGCGGGTTCGGCAGGGATTGCCTGGGCGGGTGCCGGCTCGACCTTGGCCATGTCGTTCACGCTCTTCAACCCTCCAGCCTGACACGGGGATCGATGACGCCGTAGAGCACGTCGATCATCAGGTTCAGGGCGACGTAGAGAATCGCCATGGTCAGGACGAAGCCCTGGATCGGCGCGTAGTCCGACGCGATCAGCGCCTCGACCGCATAGGAACCGACGCCGGGCCAGGCGAAGACCTTCTCGACCAGCACATTGGCGCCGAGCAGGAAGGAGAACACCATGCCGAGCGTCGTCACCACCGGCAGCATGGCGTTGCGGAAAGCATAAGTGCCGATGACCTTGCGGTTCGTCAGGCCGCTGGCGCGGGCGGTGCGCACGAAATCGGCGCCGAGCACGGCCAGCATCGAGGCCCGCGTCATGCGGGTGATCGGCGCCAGCGAGAAGATGGCGAGCGTCACCGCCGGCAGGATCAACTGAGCGAAAGCGCCCCGGAAGGTCTCGAAATCCCGCGCC
This sequence comes from Allobosea spartocytisi, assembly GCF_014764685.1. Taxonomy (NCBI): domain Bacteria; kingdom Pseudomonadati; phylum Pseudomonadota; class Alphaproteobacteria; order Hyphomicrobiales; family Alloboseaceae; genus Allobosea; species Allobosea spartocytisi. The sequence goes on along the minus strand of NZ_JACXWY010000004.1, from coordinate 202,775 downwards.
ACCAACGTGTCGATCAAGAGCAGGCCGGTCACGCGCGGCGGCTCGGAGGCGAAGACGTCGAGCCGCCCAAGCGGCGCCGGTGACCAGCCAAGTAAAAAATAGAAGACATAGACGAGCAGAAGCCCGGTGAAGAACACCGGCAGCGAGACGCCCGCGGTCGCCACGACGCGGCAGAGATGGTCGATCCAGGAGCCCTGCTTCACAGCCGCCAGGATGCCGAGCGGCAAGGCGACCGCCATGGCGAGCAGCAGCCCGGCCAGCGTCAGTTCGGCGGAGGCTGGCAGGCGCGCGGCGAGGTCGGCCGTCACCGGCTGGCCGGTGGTCAGCGAGGTCCCGAGATCGCCCTTCACCAGCGCCGTGACATAGGACACGAACTGCACGGGCAGCGGCTGGTCGAGCCCGAGCTTGGAGCGGATCTCGATGATCGCCTGCGGCGATGCGGCAGGGCCTGCGAAATAGGCCGCGGTGTCGCCCGGCAGCACCCGCGTCAGCAGGAAGGTGACGATGATCACGCCGATGACCGAGGGGATCGTCGTCATCAGACGCTGGCCGATCATGCGCAGCATGGGAGAGCCTCCTTCGTGGCGTTCGGCCTCGTCCTCATCATCGGGCGGAGCGAAGCGTAGGCCCCAGTATCCTGGGCGGGAGATGCTCGGGTCTGCGCCCGAGCATCATGCATCGCGGTGCGACGGTGCCGCCTCACCCCTTGGTCAGGTAGCGGAAGTCCGGCTCGCGACAGGGCTGGAACTGGTAGCCGCCGATCGCCTTCTGCAGCGCGACGTCATGGGTCGGCTGGTTGATCGGCACCATCGGCACCTCGTTTTCCACCAGCTTGACGAAGTCGATGACGTTGGCGTCGTAGGAGGCCTTGTCGGGCGCGAAGCGCGCGGCATCGACGAGCTTGTCCAGCGCCGGATTCTGGTAGGCGGCGATGTTGAAGATCGAGTTGTTGCCGTGCATCGTCCAGAACAGATAGTAATCGGGATAGTCGAGCCAGCCGGCGAAGCGGTTCAGCACCATCGGGTTGGTCTTCTTGGCGATCTCGGTGCGGAAGTTGGCGCCGGGCACCTTGTTGATCTCGACGGTGATCCCGATGCCGGCGAGCGCTTCCTTGATCAGCACCGCCATCGGCTCGGCAACGGTCGCGTTGCCGGCGTCGAAATACAGCGTCGTCGAGAACGGGCCGCCGGCCGCATCGACCAGGGCCTTCGCCTTGGCAACGTCGGAGGTGTAGGGGAAGGGCTGCGGCCAGGCGACCTTGGGATCAGTCCCGCCCGCCATCGAGACGCCACGGCCGAACAGCGAGGCCTGGAGGATCTTCTCATAGGGCATCACCCAGGCCACGGCCTGGCGCAGGCGCACGTCCTTGAACGGGCCGACCTGCGTGTTGAGATAGCAACCCCAGACGCCGTTGGGGATCGGAACGCCGACGACATTGACCTTGCCGGCATCGAGCAGGTCCTTGAAGTCCTTCGGCGGCAAACCGTACGAGACATCCGCGTCGCCGCGCTCCATCAAGGCCCGGCGGGTCGAGGGCGAGGCGATGTCGCGCGCGATGATGCGGCGCAGCTGCGGCAGCTTTCCGCATTTCCAGTCGTCATTGCGGACGTAGATGGTCTCGACACCGGGCTTCCAGCTCTCGACCTTGTAGGCGCCGGAGCCGGCGATGTTGTTCTTCAGCCATTCCTTGGCATGAGGGTCGCCACCGCCATTCTTGATGGCGAGCTCGGAGTCGAAGACGAAGGGGATCGTGACCGCGAGGTTGGGCAGCGTCATCTTGTCCTTGCGGATGAAATCGACGCGAAACGTCTTCTCATCGACGACGACGAACTGCTCGGGTTTTTCCAGCGAGCCGGCATTCATCTGCGTCGTGGCGAAGCCGCCGATCGTGCAGGCGCGGTCGAGCGACCATTTGACGTCGGTCGCCGTGACCTTGCGGCCGGAATGGAAGGTGGCGTCGCGCAGCTTGAAGGTGCAGCTCATGCCGTCGGAGGCAACCTGCCAGCTCTCGGCCAATTCGCCTTCGAGTTCGCCCATCGAGATGGTGTTCCCGCCGCCGCCGGGGATCGGCACCGGCTTGAAGCGCAGCAGGCGGTCATAGCAATTCAACGCGACGCCATTGACGGGCTGCGAGGAGCCGATGCCCTGCATGTCGAGGCTGTTCGGCCCGTACTCCTGAACCAGCAGCAGGGTTTCGGCCCGGCCCACGGCCTGGGCTCGTGCCTGGCTTCGCGCCACGAATGGCGCCGCGAGACCTGCAGCGATAGCGGTGCGGCGTGTGATCATGACTCGGAAACCCCTGATTTTGCCAATCGGATGTCGTGACGCGCCGGATCTTCGGAGGCGGGCCCGCAGACCGCGCTTTCGGCTGTCGCGAGAGCGCGGTCGCGGCGCATGGCGGCTCTGACGGGGCTCGGGCGTGAAGGCGGTTCAGCGGCGGCGCACATGGCGCTGCCGAAGCACGTAGCGTGCCAGCAGATAGTGAATTGAAATCCCTTGGGAAAAACGCGCTTTGGCGAGCGCTTCATCCCACATTGTATGCAATGAACAAAAAATGCCTATGGAATAGGCGATCTTACGATCGACTCAAGCGGCATGGGCCATAAGGTCGCCAGCGATCAGATTCCAGACCTGTCGCTTGAGCGCGGCATAAGCGGGGAGCGACTGAGCCTCGATGTCACGCGGGCGCGGCAGGTCGTTGTCGATTACCGCGGCGATGCGGCCGGGACGCGGCGACATCACGACAATGCGGTCGGCCATCACCAGGGCCTCGTCGATGTTGTGCGTCACGAAGACGATGGTCTTGCCGCTCTGGGCCTGGATGCGCATCAGCTCACCCTGCAGCACCTCGCGGGTCATCGCGTCCAGCGCCGCGAAGGGTTCGTCCATCAGCATCACCTCGGGGTTGGCGGCGAGGCAGCGCGCCAGCGTGACGCGCTGCTGCATGCCGCCGGAGAGCTCGACGGGATAATGCCCGGCGAAGCCCGACAGCCCGACCATGGCGAGGAACCGTTCGGCGATGTCGCGCCGCTCGCCCCGGCCGATGCCCTTCATCTTGGGGCCGAAGGCGACGTTCTCCCGCACTGTCTTCCAGGGAAAGAGCGCATAGGACTGGAAGACCATGCCGCAGCGCGGGTCGATGCCGGTGATCGCCTCGTCGCGCAGGCGGATCTCGCCGCCGCTCGGCGCGACGAAGCCCGCGAACATATTAAGCAGGGTCGACTTGCCGCAGCCGGACGCGCCGAGCAAGCAGAGGAATTCGCCCTCGCGGACCTCGAGCGAGATGGCATCGAGCGCCAGCACGCCGCCGCTGCCCTGGTGGCCGGCGAAGCGCTTCGAGACGCCGCGTGCGGACAGGATCGTGTTCATCTCTGGTCTCCCTTCCGTATCTCTCGCTTCAGTTCAGCCGCCGGTGGCGTTCCCAGGGCAGAAGCCAGGCCTCCAGCCGGTTCGCCAGGAGATCGGCGATCAGGACGGTCGCGGAGATGCAGACCATGCCGACCAGGACGAGCGGCATGTTGCCCCAGTCCTTGGCCGACCAGATCAGCGCGCCGAGCCCGGTCTGGGCCGCGACCATCTCGGCCGAGAGCACACAGGACCAGGCGATGGCGAGGCTGACCTTCAGTCCGGCCAGGATGCCGGGCAGCGAGCCCGGCAGTACGACCTCGCGCATCACGGCGAGATTGCCGGCGCCGAGATTACGTGCGGCCTTCACCAGCAGCGGATCGACCCGCTTGGTGCTCTCGACCGTGTAGAGCAGGATGTAGATCCAGGAGCCCATGAACACGATCGCGATCTTCTGGCCCTCGCCGATGCCGAGCCAGAGCATCGTCAGCGGAATCCAGGTGATCGAGGGCAGAGGACGGAGCAGCGAGATCAGCGGGTCGATCACGGCCTTGGCCGGCCACCAGGCGCCCATCAGGATGCCAAGCGGCACGCCGACGAGCGCCGCCAGCCCGAAGCCGATGAAGACGCGCCGGGACGACGCGGCGATCGACATCCAGAGATCGGCCGTGCCGGCGATGCTCTGCGCCTCGGCCGCCACCATCGAGGGCGAAGGGAAGAACAGGGGCGAGACGAGGCCGGACTCGGTCGCCAGCGCCCAGAGCCCGTAGAGCGAGAAGATGCCAAGCAGGTTGAGCAGCAGGACCGGCCGGCCGAGGCGCGGCCAGCGCCATTTCGGGCGTTCGCCGGGGCTGGCGGCGGCGGGCAAGACGAGATCGCTGGTGGCTGGCGTCGACATCGGCACGGCTCCTTGCTTTTGGATCAAGGCTTCGGCACGAAGCTGGTGTTCTCCCAGGCCTTCACATCTGGCTTCATCGGAATCTTGCCGTTCTCCGCAAGCCAGCCCGCGAGATGGTCCATCTGCGCGCCATGCCTGCGCATGTGCTCGGGCCAGTCCTTGGTGCCGTAATAGGTAAAGCCCCTGATGCCGGCGAGGACGGTCTCCGGCGGTTGGCGGAAGTAGTGGGCGACCGTCTTCGCCGTCTCTTCCGGGTTGGCGTTGACGAAGTCGGCCGCCTTCATCACGGCGGCGGCGAGCTTGCCGGCCGAGGCCGGATCCTCCTGCACCAGCTTGCGCGAGATGATCATGATGTCGGGCGCCGACATCGTGCCGAAGCGCTGGAACATGTCGGTATCCCTGTCGGTGCCGAGCAACACGCCGTCCGGCACGGCCTTCTTCAGCCCGTCGAGGATCGGCTGCCATATGCAGGCGGCATCGACATCGCCACGCGAGAGCGCGAGCTGCATCTCGTTGGGTGGCAGGTTGACGTAGGAGATGTCGGAGGATTTCAGCCCGACCTTGGCGAGCAGCCCCGCCATGGTGATCTCGGCCGAAGTGTTGGCTGCGACCTTCCTGCCCTTCAGATCGGCGAAGCTCTTGAAGCCCGAGCGCGCCCAGCAGCCTTCGCTGCCGGGCGAATCGTCGATATTGGCGAAGTAGTAGAAGGAGGTGTTGCCGCGGGCCATTTCGCTCAGCACCGTGGTGCGGCCAAGATTGCTGAAAGCAACGGAGCCGGCGGTGAGCGCGCGCACCCGGTCGCTCGAATTCAGCACCACCTGCAGGCTGACATCGAGTCCGGCCTCGGTGAAATAGCCCTTGTCGACGGCGAGCAGCACGGGGACCATGCCGAGCCAGGTCACCGAGCCCGCGAAGTCGAGCTTGGGCCGTTTGGCCTCCTGGGCGATGCCAGCGGCAGGGACGGCGGCGAGGCCCAGGCCGAAAGCGGCCGTGAACGCTGCCTTGGCGAGGAAACGCAGTCTGGTCATGGTCGCTCTCCTGTCGTGCTGGTGTGCGGGGTGGAGTTCAGTAGCCGGCGACGGTGTCGACCTCGTTCAGAAGCTCGGCCCCGGCGCGGAAGCGGCGGACGTTCTCGGCAAAGGTGTCGACGATGGTTGCCAGGCTCGCCGTCGATGAGCAGTGCGGGGTGACGTAGAGGTTCGGCGTCTTCCAGAGCGGGCTGTCCTTCGGCAGCGGCTCGACGGGAAAGGCGTCGATCGTGGCGGCGCGCAGCGTTCCGTCGTTCAGCGCGGCGAGGAGATCGGCCTCGACGAGATGGCCGCCGCGTCCCGCCGAGATCACGACGCCGCCCGGCGGCATCTGCGCGAAGGTCCCGGCACTCAGGATGCCGCGCGTCGTCTGCGTCAGCGGCAGCAGGTTGATCAGGATTTCCGTCCGCGCGAGAAACGCGCCGAAGCCCTCGGAGCCGGCGAAGCAGGTGACGCCCGGCACTTCGTGGAGCGAGCGCGACCAGGCGGCGGTGTCGTAGCCGACGCCGGCCAGGCGCTCCGCCGCCAGCCGGCCCATCTGGCCGAGCCCCATCACGCCGACGCGGAGCTCATGGGCCGAGCGCATGATCTTGTAGGCCCAGTCATGGCGCGACTGGGCGGAGAGGAAATGCGCGACGTCGCGATGATGGAAGAAGGTCCAGGTCAGGACGTAGTCGGCCATGCGCGCGGCGAAATCCTGGTCGACGATCCGCACCATCGCGATCCCTTTCGGGAAGTCGGGATCGAGGAGGTAGTGGTCAATGCCGGCGCCGGTCGCCGACATCAGCTTGAGATTGCGGAACGGCTTGAGGAAGCCATGCGGCATGCGGAAGATGAAGCAGATGTCGATCTCGTCGGGGTCGCCGGCATCGGGCCATTCGCGGATGTCTTCGCCCGGCAGCGCGGCGCGGACGCCCTCGATCAGGTCGCGCCCATAGGCGTTATGGAGCCAGGTGAGAATAGCCATCAGGGTCGCGGTCCGTTGCTGGTTGGAAGCCGTGGGGCGTCGGCCTGGCGCGCCTGCCAGGCGTCGATGCGGCGGATCGAGGCCGCGGCTGCAGCGACCGCGAGGCTGGAACCCGGCAGCCAGCGCGGCGGCCGGCCGGCCATGCCCGGAAAGGATGTCTCATCGGCTCGGCTGCCCAGGGCACGTCGCGCCAGGGCCTGGCCGAGCGCGGTGCCGAGCCCGAGGCCACGCCCGCTGAGGCCGTAGCCGACGAAAAGGCCGGGGCGCGGCTCGACGAGGCGCGGATACTGGTCGGGCGCGAGATCGACCCAGCCGGACCAGCTCTCCGCGAAGGCGGTGACGTCGAGGCGGGGAAACAGCGCGCGAAGCCGCGCGAGCCCGCCCCCCAGATCGCCGGCTCGTCCGCCGCCCGCAGGCCCCGACAGCGTGACGACGAGGCGGCCGTCGCCGGTGCGCCTGACGCCGGAAGGGAGCCGGCGCGTGTCGGTGAGCGCGCGCTGGCGCGGGAGGATACCCGCGAGCGCATCGGCCGAGAGCGGTGCGGTCGCCGCCTCGTGAACGCGGAAGGGCAGGATGCGGCGGCGCAGCTCCGGCAGGATGCCGCCGATCGCGACACCGGCCGCGACGACCAGCGTGTCGCAGGCGATGCGTCCTTCAGTCGTCTCGACCCTCCAGCCGCCGTGGCTGCTGGACATGTCGACGACGCGGCTGCGCTCGTGCAGCGTCGCACCGGCAGCCGAAGCGGCGCGCGCAAGCCCCCGCGCATAGGCGAGCGGATTGAGCGAGAGGCCGCGCGGCTCGACCAGGGCTGCACGGTAGCTGCCGCCTCCGATCGCGGCGAGAGTCTGTTCCATGTCGAGCAGGGGAAGCGCGACCCCGCGAGCCGCCCAGACATCCCGCCGCTCGCGCAACACGACGGAGCCGCCGGCGGAATGGGCGGCAAAGATCAGGCCGCTCGCATCGAGATCGCAGGCAATGGCGTGGCGGGAGACGAGTTCCGCGACGAGGGCGGGCGTCCCGGCTGCCGTCGCGATCAACCTCTCGCCGGCTTCGGTTCCAAGATCCGACACGGTCCTCGCGGGCTCCGTGCGCAGATAGGGCACGACCTGTCCGAAGGCACGGCCGCTGCCGCCCGCGCCGACCCGCTCGGCCTCCAGAAGGCGCACGCGCGCGCCGGCTTCGGCGAGATGGAACGCCGCGCTCGCACCGGTGATGCCGGCGCCGATGACGACGACATCGGCTCGCGCTTCGCCACGCAGCGGATCGCCGGCAAATGCCGGCTCGCCGCAACCCGCATAGGCGAGCGGCAGCGAAGTCGCGAGGAGGTCGTGACGCCGCGCCATGATCATGTCTCCGTCACGGGCGGCAGGCCACGCCGGCGGAGCACGGTCTCGAGCCGCATCAGCAGCAGCGGGGCGGTCCAGGACGCGGCGATGGCAAGCCAGGCGACGCGGTCCATGCCCGCGAGCCGGCCATCGGGCCTGATGCTGAGCAGCAGCGGCGCCGTGCCGGCGCCCACAGCCTGGGCGAGATTTGTGACGGCGGCCGCGAGCGACTGGAAGGCGGCGCGCTCCGCGGGAAGCGGCACGCGGGTGGCTGAGCCCTGGCTGACCGTGCTGCGCACGAGCTGCATCACCAGAACCATGGCCAGCACCGGCAGGGCCGGCAGCAGCGGCGCCGCGCCAAGGAAGGCTAAGCCGAGCACGAGCGTCGTCGCGAGCGCAGCCGCCACCGCGACCGGCAATGCGCCGAAACGGTCGCTCGTGCGGCCGGCCAGAGGCACGACGGCCAGGGTCAGCGCCCCGCCCAGCAGATAGACGGCTGAAAGGCCGGTAGCGCCGAGCCCGGTATTGCCCAGCACGAAGACTGGCAGGTTGGGCGAAACCAGCAGGGCCGAGAAGGACGAAGCGGCGATCAGCAGGAAGGCGATCAGGCTCGGCTCGCCGGCGATCAACCGCAGGACGCCGCGCCAGGCCAGGCCGGACGGTCGCGCCTTGGCTGCGGCGAGATGCTCGCGCCGGGGGCCAATCGCGATCGCGGTCACGGCCGAGATCGCGCCGCCGCCGATCGCCAGGGCCAGCAGTGCCCAGCGCCAGCCGCCGGGAAGGGCCGCGAGCAGCGTCCCCACCGGAAGGCCGAGCACGAGTGCCAGCCCATAGGTACCGACGAGGCGGCTCATCGCGAGGCCGCGTCGCTGCAGCGGGACGACGTCGCTGGCGATCGCGACCAGCAGGCCCCAGAGCGGCCCGGCTGCGAAGCCCGCCACGGCGCGCGTCGCCATCAGCGCCACCATGCCGGGGGCGGCGGCGCTCGCGACTGTTGCGAGCGTGAACACGACGGCGCAAGCCGCCAGGGCCTCGCGGCGATCGAAGCGATCGAGCACGAAGGACGCGACGAGGCCGCCCAGGGCCGCCGACAGCGAATAGACCGCGCCGAGATAGCCGAGCGCATCGGCCCTGCCGCCGATCTCCGCCACCAGGAAGGGGCCGAGCGGGAACATCACGGTCGCGTTCAGCGCCACGACGAAGGCAACTGCCGCGAGAAGCGCGACGAGGCTGCGTTCCGACAATTGGCATGGCGAAGCTGGCACGGGCTCGTTTCCCAAGGGCTCGTCTGGTCGGGCTCAGGCACGCGCCCGCATCGGCGGGGCAGGCTGGAGTGCGGCGCATGCGGTTCCGATTCGCTCGATGGCGCGGTCGAGCATTTCGTCGGGGGCCGCATAGGAGAGCCGGATATGGCCGGGGCAGCCGAAGGCCGAGCCATGGACCAGCCCGACACCGGCGGCGTCGAGCAGATAGAGCGCGAAATCCTCGTCGGTCGCGACGAGGCGTCCGTCCGGGGCCTGCCTCCCGAGCAGCGCCTCGCAGGACGGGAAGGCATAGAAGGCCCCCTCGGGCACACGGCAGGACAGCCCCTCCACCGCGTTCAGCCCGGCGACGATCCTGTCGCGGCGGCGCTCGAAGGCAGCGACATGGCCCGCGATGAAATCCTGCGGGCCCTCAAGGGCCGCGACGGCGGCGGCCTGGCTGATCGAGCAGGCGTTGGTGGTGGAATGCGACTGGATCGCCGACATTGCCCGGATCAGCGGCTTCGGCCCGCCGGCATAGCCGATGCGCCAGCCGGTCATGCAATAGGTCTTGGAGACGCCGTTCATCGTCAGCGTCCGCTCGCGCAGCCGCGGCTCGATGGCGGCGATGGTCGAGAAGCGGAAGCCGCCATAGGTCAGGTGTTCGTAGATGTCGTCGGTCAGGATCCAGACCTTGGGATGGCGCATCAGCACGGCGGCGAGCGCCGCGAGTTCGTCATGCGAATAGGCCGCGCCGGAGGGGTTCGAGGGCGAGTTCAGAATAAGCCAGCGCGTGCGATCCGTGATCGCGGCATCCAGCGCCTGCGGATCGAGTCGGAAGCCGTTTTCGGCCAGGCACGGAACGATGACTGGCGTCCCCTCGGCCAGCAGCACGATCTCCGGATAGGAAACCCAGTACGGCGCGGGGATCACCACCTCGTCGCCGGCCGAGAGGGTGGCCATCAGCGCGTTGTAAACGATCTGCTTGCCGCCCGAGCCGACGATGATCTCGTGTGGCGCATAGGAGAGCCCGTTCTCGCGCTCGAACTTGCCGGCGATCGCCTTGCGCAGCGCCGGCGTGCCGTCGACGGCGGTGTATTTGGTCTCGCCGCGATCGATGGCGGCCTTCGCCGCCTGCTTGATGTGATCGGGCGTGTCGAAATCGGGCTCGCCGGCCACGAGGCTGAGCACGTCGCGGCCCTGCGCGGCGAGCTCGGCGACCTTGCCGTTCAGGACGACGGTCGGGGAGGCCTTCACCCGGCCGAGGCGCTCAGCGCTCTGGAACATGTTCATCAATCCTAAATCAATGCCATCCAAATGCTTGCATATGCGAGATCAGAGTCAATGAACCGGTTCCAAATCCGCTGCGCAAATGTCTTGCAATCGCTGCCTCAACAGGCAGCCTGACGCGCGGGATTAAGGCAGAGGGACGCTTGGGCCGGACTCCGCGCCCGTGTCAGGATGGCGGCGAGAGACGGGGCGAGGCGATGACGGGCATCAAGAAGGCGACGATCCGGGACGTGGCGGCCAGGGCCGGCCTCGCGCTCGGAACCGTCTCGCGCGTCCTCAACGACCACCCCTCGGTGACGCCGCAGGCTCGCAAGAGCGTGCAGGAGGCGATCAAGGCACTGGGCTATCAGCGCGACGCGGTCGCCGGCAGCATGCGCAACGCCCGCACGAAGATGGTCGCCTGCGCGATCCGCGACTTCGATATTCCCGCCTTCGCCAGCTATGTGAAAGCGGCCGAGGGGGTGTTCCGCCGCGCCGGCTACACGCTGCTGCTGGCCAGCACCTCGAACGAGAAGGATGTCGAGCTCGCCCTGCTACGTGGCTTCGCGCAGCGGCGCGTCGAGGGCGTCATGATGACGATGAGCGACGAGGCCGATGCCGAACTCGCCGAGACGATCGCCGGCGCACCGATGCCGATCGTCCTGATCGACCGCGAATTGCTGCCAGATGTCGACCGCGTGATGGCCGACCATCAATCGGGCGCCGAGCAGGCCGTCCAGCACCTGATGTCACTGGGGCACAGGCGCATCGGCATGATCGTCGGCGACCCGGCCGCCTATCCCTCTCGCAGCCGCATCGCCGGATACCGACGCGTGCACGCGCAGCGCGGGGTCGCGGTCGACGAGGCTCTCATCCGCGACCATGCCCTGTCCAACGAGATCGCCTTCCGTGAAACCTGCGCGCTTCTCTCGACGGCCGACCGGCCGACCGCGCTGTTCGTCGCAGCGATGGACATGCTCGCCGGCACGCTGCGCGCGCTGCGCAGCAACGGCCTGCAACCGGGGCGGGATATCGACCTCGTCGCCGGAAGCGATTCCGACCTTGCCGAACTCGGCACGCCGCCGATCTCGGCCCTGTCCTGGGATCGCGCAGAGATGGGTCGCCACGCCGCCGAGATGTTGCTCGACCGGATACGCGATCCCCAGCCAAGAGCGCCGCGCTGCGTGCGCCTGCCGGTCTCGCTCGTGGTCAGAGGTCGACCGTATGACGGGCTCCCGAGGCGTTGACGTCCCGGTCAACCGGCATCCGGCAGAGGAACACCGACTGTGCGCTTGGCCCACCTGGCAAAACGAGACCGGCAGGAGACGCGTTATTTTTGGAGAGCGTCTGCAAGCGCAGCAAAGAAGGCGTCGTCGTTGATTTCGAGCCGCTGTCGGAAACTCGGCTTCGAGCGAGCGCAGAGCACAACGACGACAAGGCGTTCGCGTGGGTTGATGTGGATATGCTGGCCGTAGATGCCCTCAGCCTGGAAACTGCCTGCGAGACGCGCGTCCGGGAGCACGGGGATCCACCACATATAGCCATAGGGGATCGTCTTATCCCCTATGTTGAAAGCAGCACCGGCCTCCGCATTCCAGTTGTCGGGCAGCAATCTGTCATCGCCGATGCGGCCCTCATCCAGCACGAACTGGCCGAAGCGGCCGTAGTCTCGCAAGGTCGCGTGCATGCCGCTGCCGGAGATCGTCATTCCCTCCGGACTTTCCGACCACCAGCTCGCATCGGCCTCCATCCCGAGCCGCGACCAGAGCTTCTCGCTGCAGTAGTCCGCGAGGTTCATCCCGGTCGCGTTCTGCATGAGGAGGCCAATCAAATAGGATTCGCCGGTGTTGTAGACCCAGGATTCTCCGGCCGGCGTTGCAGCCGGCAATGATGCCATGTGCCGGGCGATGCCGCCCTCTTCCCAGCGGCACTGGATATCAAGCAACTGCCGCCGGTCGGATGTCGGATCGGTATAATCTTCACGCCAGCGTACGCCGGACGCCAATCGCAGCAACTGCCTGATCGATACCTGCGCGTAGACTCCGCCGAGCGGCATGTAGCGCGTGACCGGATCGTCGAGGCTTTCGATCGCGCCTTCCTTCAGCGCGATACCCACCAGCGTCGCGGCGACGGATTTCGCGAGCGAACAGGAGTTCCATTGTGTCTCCGGCCCGATGCCGAGCCCATAATGCTCCGCGACGACTGCGTCGTCCTTCATGACGAGCAAGCCGGCGATCCGGTTGACGGAGAGGTAGTCGTAGAGGTCGAAGCTGCGGCCATGATCTTGAATCGCAAGCGGCGGCAACCCGGACGGCGCGCGCTTCAACGCCCTCACCTCGCCGCCACGCCGTATGACTCGCGATGGGAACCAACCCTGGTCTGCTGACATGGTTGCAACCAACTCGTCCGGAAGCAGGGTTCCATCGAAGAAGCGCATCAGCTGACTGCGTTTTGTCTCGTCGATGCTCATGGGTGTTCGTCCACTGTAAAATGCGAGACAGGAATGCCCGCCGGACCGCCGTTGTGATTCAGCCGATAGCCGGCGACTTGAGGCTGATCCAGCTCGTCTTCGTCTGGAGATACTGCGCCATCGCCTCGGTGCCCTTGTCGCGAGCAAGCGAGCCGGATTGCCGATAGCCGCCGAAGGGCGTCTTGATATCCCCCTCGGTGAAGCCGTTAATCGCAACCGTCCCGCAGGCGAGACGCCGCGCCATGAACAGCGCGCGGTCAATGTCTCGGGTGAACACCGTCGCGTGGAGCCCGTAGGCGCTGTCATTGGCGATGGTGAGCGCCTGTTCGGGCCCATCGACCGGCAGCACGCCGAGCACGGGGCCGAAGATCTCTTCCCGTGCGATCGTCATCCCGGGCGAAAGCTCGGCGAAGACCGTGGGGCCCAGAAAACTGCCCGGCCGGGTCGCAAGAGCTGGATCGGCGGGCAGGACACAGCGCGCACCGTCGCCCGTGCCCATCTCGATGAAATCGAGCACGCGCGCCCGATGCTCTGCAGTGACCATCGGGCCGAGATCCGTCGCGGGATCGAGCGGGTCGCCGACGACAAGCGCCCGCGCCCGTTCCGTGACGAGCGACAGAAACTCCTCCTGCCGGCTGCGGGCGACGATCTGGCGCATGTTGGCGGAGCAGTTCTGCCCGCCATTCCAGAAGGCGGCGGTCACCGCATGCTCGATCAGTTCCGGCGTCAGATCGGCATCGTCGAGGATGATGAAGGGGCTCTTGCCCCCCATCTCGAGCCCGATGGCCTTGAGGTTGCTGTCGGCGGCATAGCGCAGGAAGAGCCTGCCGACCTCGGTGGAACCTGTGAAGGAAATCGCGTCCACGTCTGGATGCAGCCCGAGCGCCCGGCCGGCCGTCTCGCCGAGACCCGGGACGATGTTCAGCACGCCGTCCGGCAGGCCGGCTTCCGCTGCGAGCTCCGCGAGTTTGAGGGCCGAGAGCGAAGTCTGCTCGGCGGGTTTGACCACGACGGAGCAGCCGCTGGCCAGCGCCGGGCCGAGCTTCCAGGCCGCCATGAGCAACGGGAAGTTCCAGGGAAGGATCACGCCGACGACGCCGATCGGCTCGCGCGTTATGAGGGCGAGCGCGTCCTCGCCCGTCGGGGCGACCTTGCCGAAGCTCTTGTCGATCAGCTCGGCATACCATTGCAGGGTATCCGGGACCTCGATGCTGATCTCCTTCACGCAGTCCCGGATCGGCTTGCCGCTGTCGAGGCTCTCCAGAACGGCAAGCTCGGCCGCGTTGGCACGGATGAGGTCAGCGAGCCTCAGAAGCACGGCCTTGCGCCGTTCCGGTGCAGAGCGCGACCACGCCCCGTCGCGAAACGCCGTGCGAGCCGCCGCGACCGCACGGTCGATATCCTTAGCCTGGCCGCTGGCAACAGACGCAAACGCCTCACCCGTCGCGGGGTTCACCGTCTCCATCATCTCGCCGCCCGCGGCCGCGACGAAGCGGCCGGCGATGAAGACACGTCCCTCGAAGGAAAGTCCTGCTGCGATGGCGCGGTGATCGGCGGTCGTTGCAAGCGTCATCGGCGGCTCCAGGGTGGCTTTCGAAGGTGGATTGTTCAGAGCGGCGCGTGGGCGCGGGCATAGGTGCCGCGGGTGAAGCGCTCCAGACGCAAGGGAGTGAGGATGGCGTCGGGCTTCTCACCTTTCGCGAGCCGCGCGACGTGCCGGCCCACGGCTGGCCCGAGGCCGAAGCCATGGCCGGAGAAGCCGGTCGCGACAATCAGGCCGGACAGGGCATCGGGTGCGTCCAGCACCGGCAACGCATCCGGCAGCACATCGATCAGTCCGGCCCAGGACTTGACGATGGTCAGCCTGTCGTCCGTCCCGAAAATGTCCTGCACGGCTTCCCGCGTCCGGTCTGCGCGGTCACGATTGGCAGGGATCCATGGCCGGCGCCCAGCCGCCGCGCGTTCCGACGGCGGCACGACGAGCCGCTGATGCAGATCATCGAGGAAGGGACGGCCCAGCCGCAGGGAAAAGCCGCTGCGATGACGCATGAACTCCGGCAGGAAGAAGCGCATCGCCCGCATGGAATCGAGCGTGATGTCGATGTCGGAGCAGGAATCGGCTGCAATGATGCAGGAGCCATCCGCCCGCTGCCGCAATCCGATGCCGTAACCGCAGAAGCAGGGGTCGCTGAGGGGCGGCAGGGGCGCCGTCAAAGAGACAGTGCTGCGCACGGTCTGCTGCGGAAGGCCGAGGCCGAGTGGCGCCAGCAGGCGATGGCTCTGCGCTCCGGCCGCGCAGACCACGATGTTGGAAGCGATGCGGCCATGCTCGGTCAGGACGCCGGTCACGCCGCCCGCGGCACGCTCGACCGCGAACGCACCGCAATTCTCGACGATCTGTGCGCCAGCCCGGATCGCTGCTCGCGCGAAGGCGGTTGTGGCCATAGCCGGCTCGGCTTGTCCGTCCGTCTCCGTGAAGAGCGCGCCTTTCGCAGGCTTCGAAAGTGCCGGCATGAGCGCCTTTGTCTGCCGGGACGAAAGCATGCGCGCCTGACCGGAAACCGACCTCGTTTTCTCCACCCAGCGTTCGAACGTGTCGTTCTCGGCTTCCGTTTCGGCGACGAAGACGCAACCGGTCCGGCGCCAGCCCACGGGCTCGCCGAGTTCGGCCTCGAGATCAGGCCAGATCGTGAGCGCCTCTATGGCGAGAGGCAGTTCAAGCGGATCGCGATACTGCGTCCTGACGAAGCCCCAGTTTCGGCCCGACTGCTGTGAAGAGACAGCGTCGCGCTCGACCAGCGCGACCGAGAGCCCGGCACGCGCGAGATAGTAGGCGGAGGCGCAGCCGACAATTCCGCCGCCGACCACCACGGCATCGACCCGGTCCGGCAAGGCGGCACGCCCAGGCGCAAGCTGCGCGAGCACGTCGTCCGGCACATGGGCAGTGAGACTAAGCAGCGACATCGAGCAAGGCGTCCATGTCCATCTCCACCCGGATTTCCGGATCGAACAGGCCAGCCTGGACGGTGGTGCAGGCCGGGTCCACGCCTCGAAATGCCTCGGTGAACACCGCCATCACGGCCTCGTAGTCCTCGGGCCGCGCAATAAACATCCGGACGCGGACGACATTGGCGAGCGTTGCTCCAACCTGGGCAAAAGCCAGCTCGGCATTGCGGAAAAGCTGGCGGGTCTGCTCGGCGGCGGCGCCTGCCAGGGTTTCGGCGGCATAATCGTAGCCGGTGGTGCCCGACAGCATGATGTGGGAGCCGACCACGACGGCGCGGCTGTAGCTATAGGCAGCCTCGAAACTGCTGCCTGAGGAGATCAGGCGCCGGCCATGCCGCTGGGTCGTGGTGAATGCCATGGTCGCTCTCGCCTCGGTTGTCGTGACGTCTCAAAGGCAACGGAGGCAGGGGCGCTGTCGATTTCAATAATTCGAGGCGGAGGCCGAGGAATTCGGGGGACGCCGTCGTTTTTCAGGGTTCGGCTTCTCAAAATTGAAATCGACAAGCGGGGTTCGCGGTGACGTTGTCGATACGGGCAAGAACCGGATCTGGCTCTCGCCCATTCCGAAGCGGGAGTGGCATGGGTTCGATGCGGGTGGACGTCGCAATCGTCGGAGGTGGAATTGCCGGGGCTTCCGCCGCCTATTTTCTGGCTCGGCACGGCTCGGTCGCGCTGATCGAGCGGGAAGAGCATTTCAGCTATCACAGCTCCGGCCGCACCGCCGCACAGTTCACGGTCGGCATCGGCGCCACGACGATGCGGCGGATGGCGCAGGCGAGCCGAGCCTTTTTCGAGGCGCCGCCGGAAGGCTTCTCCGAGCAGCCGATTTTGTCTCCGCGTGGCTGCCTGACGGTGGGGCGTCGAGAGCAGGAGGCGACGCTCAGGCGGCTTGAAGCCAACCTCGCTTCCGTTGGCGCCCGTGCCGACCGCCTCGGCCGGGACGAAGCGCTCGCCCTGTTTCCTGCGCTTCGGCCCGAAAAGCTCGATCTCGGCGTCTACGAGCCGGACGCAATGGATATCGATGTCGACGTGCTGCTGCAGGGCTACCTCCGGGGCGCCAAGGCTGCCGGGGCGGTTCTCGCGACACGCAGCGATATCCGGGCGATCGTACGCGAGGGAAATCGTTGGCGTCTGACCTGGGCCGGCGGCGACATCCTCGCCGACGCGGTGGTCAATGCAGCCGGCGGCTGGGCGGATGAGGTGGCTGCCATGGCCGGGCTCGCCCCGCTGGGCATCGTCGCGCATCGGCGCACCGCGTTCACCTTCGCCCTTCAGAAGGATTTCGACACGCGTAGCTGGCCGCATGTCGGCTCCGTCGACTACGACTGGTATGTGAAGCCGGAGCCGGGCTGCCTGATGGGCAGCCTTGCCGACGCGGTGCCCGTCGCGCCGTCCGACGCCTATCCCGAGGACATCGACGTCGCCCAGGCGATCGAGAATATCGAGCGCGACACCCGCTTGAGCATTGGCCGCCCGATCAGCCAGTGGGCGGGGTTGCGCAGCTTCGCCAGGGATCGCAATCCCGTAGCCGGCATGCGCGAGGACGCTCCCGGTTTCTTCTGGCTGGCGGGCCAGGGCGGCTGCGGCATCCTGACTTCCCCAGCCATGGGGCAATCCATCGCTGCCCTCGTCACCGGGGCACCGTTGCCGGAAGCGATCACGCAACTGGGCGTCGCCAGTGAAGACCTCTCGCCGGAACGCGAGAGCTTGAGGGTTATCGCGACATAGGACCGGACATGCGGCCGACCCGCGCCGTCCACGATCACGAGGCTGAAGACAGCCCGTCAAAAACGAGGGGATATCATGACCGAATACGACTCGCGTGGAATGACATTTCGCCGCCGCGATCTGATGGCGCTGGCTCTCGGCGCCGGCGCGGGCGCCGTGCTGGCGCCAAACGCCGGTGCGCACGCTCAGGGCAAGGGCGCCGCGCCGCCTGCCAAGCCGCGAGGCCAGGTGATCGCCGGCATTTCCCAGGAACCCACGGTCTTCAATCCGCTGATGCCCGGCAGCGAGGTCGATCAGGGCGTCTGGTGGCAGCTCTTCAGCCCGCTCTGGTTCATCGACCCGGCAGGCCGCTTCGTTCCGGATCTCGCCCGCGAAGTGCCGAGCGTCGCCAATGGCGGCATCTCGGCCGACGGGCTGACCTGGAAGATCAAGCTTAGAGGCGACGCGAAATGGCATGACGGAACGGCGTTCACCGCCGAGGACGTCAAGTACACGCTCGACCTGATCAACACGCCCGGTTTCCGCGCGCGTAACCGGGTCGGTCACAGCCTCGTCAAGGACATCGTCATCGTCGCGCCCGACGAGATCCATTGGCGCATGGAGCGCGCCTACTCACCCTATCTGTCTATCCTGGCGCTGACCTTCATCACGCCTGCGCATATTCTCGGAAAGGCAAGCGATCCGAATACCGCGCCCTTCAATAACGCGCCCGTCGGCACCGGCCCGTTCCGCTGGGGCGAGCGTGTTGCTGGCGACCGCGCGCTGCTGCACGCCAACCCCGCCTATCATGGCGCCGGCCCTTACCTCGAACGTATCGTCTTCAAATACATTCCCGATCTGACTGCGCTCTACACCCAGTTCAGGACCGGCCAGGTCGATTATCTCGGCATTGGCGGCATTCCCGCTCACTTCGCCAAGGAAGCCGAGGCGTTGAAGGGCCCTCGCGTGATCCGCTCGCCGACGCCCTTCATCGAGCACATCGCGCTCAATCTCGAATTCGGTCCCTTCGCCGAAAAGCCCGTCCGGGAGGCCCTCTACCTGGCGATGGACAAGCAGGCCCGCATCGACGCCATCTATTATGGGCTGCCGGTTGCGACCGAATCCTTCCTGCCTCGCGAGTCATGGGCCTTCGAGCCCGATCTTCCGGCGCACAAGCACGACCCAGCGAGGGCCAACGCGCTGCTGGATGCGGCAGGCTGGAAACGCGGCGCGGACGGCATCCGGCAGAAGAACGGGCAGCGCCTCTCCTTCTCCAACTCGACCACGACCGGCAATCCGGCGCGCGAGCAGTCGCAGCAGCTCCTGCAGCAGGACTGGGGGCAGATCGGCGCGGAAATGCGGATATCCAACATGCCGGCGGCCGTGATCTGGGGCGAGTTCTGGCAGAAGTCGAAATTCGAATCCGTGACTGTCGGCTCCAACTTCATGATCGGCAACGATCCGGACGTGACGCCGCGCTTCGGCAGCCGCTCGATCCCCGCCAAGCATGGCGCCGGGCTGAATACCTACCAGTATCAGAACCCGGAACTCGACCGGCTCTTGGAACTCGGCTCCAGCCAGTTCGACCAGCAGGAGCGCAGGAAGACCTACGGACAGGTCCAGCGCATCGTTCGCGACGATCTCGTCTTGCTGCCGGTCTATCAGTCGGTCATGGCCGAAGGGGTCAAGGACGGGCTGGCCGGCTTCGCGGCCAACATCAATTGCTCGTCCAATTGCTGGAACATGCGCGACTGGTACTGGGCTGGCTGAGCCCGTATCTGACCGGACCCGCGAGGATGACAAGATCTTGAGCGCCTTTCTTCTGCGCCGTTTCGGGCAGGCCGTGCTGTTGCTCTTCATCGTCTCGATGATCGGCTTCGCCATCCTGCATCTGGCTCCGGGCGGGCCGTTGTCGCAATTCGCCGCCGGCGGCGACATGTCGCAAGAGGATCTCGACCGTATTGCCGAGCAGCTCGGCCTGAACCGGGCTTTGCCGATCCAGTACGCCGAATGGCTATGGCGCATGCTCGCCGGCGACTGGGGCCGCTCCTATCGGGACGGCCAGCCGGTGCTGCACATCATCGGCTCGCATATCGGCGCGACGCTCGAATTGATGCTGACATCGACGCTGCTCGCCATGCTGATCGGCGCATGGATCGGAATCCTCGGGGCAATCCGCCGCTACTCGCTCTTCGATTCTCTCGCCACCATCGGCGCCATGATCGCGCTGTCGATCCCGACCTTCTGGTTCGGCCTGGTCGTGATCTACGTTTTCTCGGTCGGGCTTGGCTGGCTGCCATCCGGTAACCGCTACACCATCGGGGACGGCTCCCTGCTCAACCAGATCCACCATCTGATCGGGCCGGTCATGGTGCTCGCGCTGGTCTCCACCGCGGTCTGGAGCCGGTATATGCGCTCCTCCATGCTCGAGGTGATCAATCAGGATTACGTCCGCACCGCCCGCGCCAAGGGCCTCTCCGAGCGCTCGATCCTGGTCCGCCACGCCTTTCGCAACGCATTGCTGCCCATGATCACCATCACTGGCCTGCATGTGCCGATGCTGCTCTCCGGTGCCCTCGTCACCGAAACCGTCTTCACCTGGCCCGGCATGGGGCGGCTCTTCCTCGATTCGATCAGCTACCGCGACTATCCGGTCGTGATGGGCGTCTTGATGTTGAGCGCCGTGCTCGTCCTGCTCGGCTCTCTGATCGCCGACCTGCTCTACGGCATCGCCGATCCCCGCATTTCGAGGAGCGGTTGATGAGCGTCAGTGATCTCGACCGGGCCGCCGTGCTGCCGCCCGAGCGGCCCTGGAACAGTCCGGGCTTCAGGCGCTTCCGCCGCCACAAGCTCGCTGTCTTCGGTGCAGCAGCGATCGTCGCCCTCACGCTGGCCTGCGTAATCGGGCCGTGGTTGCTGCCTTACACCGACACATATATCGACATTCGAGCCCGTTTCGCTCTGCCCTTCACGGGTCCGCACATCCTCGGGACCGATCCGCTCGGTCGCGATATCCTCGCACGCCTGCTCATGGCGGGGCGGATTTCGCTCGCGGTCGGCTTCTCGGCCATGATGATCGCCATGGCAATCGGCATTTGCATCGGCCTTGTCGCGGGCTTCTACGAAGGCGTGGTGGGCGCCGCGCTGATGCGCTTCGTCGATGCGATGCTGTGCTTCCCCTCGATCTTCCTGCTGCTCGCCATCTCGGCCTTGATCCAGCCCTCTGTGGCCTCGATCGTGATACTGATTGCGGCAACCTCCTGGATGGAAGTTGCTCGCGTTGTCGAGGCGCAGATCCGTGCGTTGAAGACGCGCGAGTTCGCGCAGGCCGCTGTCTCCTTTGGCGCATCGCACAGCCGCATCATGTTCCGCGAACTGCTGCCCAATGCCATCGCCCCGATCATCGTCGCGGCGACCTTGAATGTCGCCCACGCGATCCTCGCCGAAAGCTACATCTCCTTCCTCGGCTTCGGCATCCAGCCGCCGACGCCGAGCTGGGGCAATATGCTCGAAAGCGCGCAGAGCTATCTCACCAGCGCGCCCTGGCTCGCCATTTTTCCCGGCATCGCCATCACGCTCGCCGTGACGTCTTTCAATTTCGTTGGCGACGGACTGCGCGACGCGCTTGATCCGAGAATGGATCTGCCCTGAAAAGGATGGCTGAAGTTCCGCTGAGGAGGCCGAAATGAGCCGCAGATTGCCGTCCCTGAACGCACTGCGCTGCTTCGAGATCGTGGCGGCCCAACTCAGCATCAAGAAGGCCGCGCTCATCCTGAACGTCAGCGAGAGTGCCGTCAGCCGTCAGGTCAAGATCCTGGAGGACCAACTCGGCGCCCCCCTCTTCATCCGGAGCCACAACGGGCTCGAGATCACCGACGAGGGCCGCAGGCTCGCACTCAGCGTGAAAGAAGCGTTCGACCACATCGCGAACGCCATCGATCCGTTCCGGAACGAGCGCAACGCGGTCACGATCAAGGTGCTGCCGACCTTCGCACTACGCTGGCTGCTGCCGCGGCTCAGGACGTTCCAGGAGCGGCACCCTCTGATCAAGGTGAATGTCCATACGCGTCTCAACGACATGACGCTCAACGACAATGATGCCGACCTCGGCATTCGCTACGGCATTGGCAACTGGCCTCAGGACTGCGCGACGGAACTCTATCAGGAATGGATCCTGCCGGTCTGCGCGCCGGATTACCTGGCGGGGCATGCTGACGGCGAGACCGATCTGGCAGGCGCGACCCTGCTCCATCCCCTGCCGGACCGGCAGGACTGGGTGACGTGGTCGGAGAAATCGGGAACCGGCCTCGATGCACGTGGCGGCCTCGACTTCGATGCGTTGGACATGGCGTTGAGCGCGGCCGAATGCGGCCTTGGGGTCGCCATGACCGACGTCGTCCTGGCGCACCAGGCGATCCAGTCCGGCCGGCTCGTCACGCCGATGCGCAAGGCCGTCCCGACCGGCTTTTCCTATTATCTGGTCCGGCCGCCCGAGATGCGCCGCCGGCGCGAGGTCGTGGTGGTCGAGGACTGGATCTGCAGCGAGATCGAAGGCGCCCGGGAGCTGGTTCGCCGTTACGCGTCGTGAACGGCCTGCCTCTGATCTTTAGAGGCGAGCTTCGCAAAACGGCCATCGACGACAAGGGGGATCGGGCAGCTATCTGACCGTCAGGACAAGTTTGACTGACCGAGGTGGCTCCGATGGCTTCTGCCCGTTCCCCGCTGGAAGGCGTTCTCGTGGTGGCTATCGAGCAAGCCGTCGCCGCCCCGTTTTGCACCTCGCGCCTCGCCGATGCGGGGGCACGCGTCATCAAGATCGAGCGGCCGGAGGGCGATTTCGCCCGACGCTACGATGATGTCGCCAACGGTCAAAGCAGCTACTTCGTGTGGCTGAACCGGGGCAAGGAATCGCTCGTCCTCGATCTCTCCGCGCCGGAGGACAAAGCCAAGCTCGCGGGACTGATCGCACAGGCCGACATCCTCGTGCAGAACCTGAAATCCGGTGCGCTCGCCAGGCTGGGTTTCGCGACCGAAGAGCTGCGTGTGCGACATCCCGGCCTAATCTGCTGCTCGATCACCGGTTATGGCGAGAACGGCCCACTCGCGGATCGCAAGGCCTACGACCTGCTGATCCAGGCCGAATCCGGACTATGCTCCATTACCGGCGGCCCCGAGGAGCCGGCCCGCGTCGGAATCTCCATCGTCGATATCGCCACCGGCGCCACCGCGCACGCCGCGGTCCTGGAAGCCCTGATCGCGCGCGGCAGCACTGGCGAGGGTGCCGATATCCACATCTCGATGTTTGACGTGATGGCGGATTGGTCGACCGTACCGTTGCTTCACCAGGAAGGCGGCAGACCGCCGCAGCGCATCGGCATGGCCCATCCTTCGATCGCACCTTACGGCGCCTTCGCCACCCGCGACGGCAGGCCGATATTGATGTCGATTCAGAACGACCGGGAATGGGCCAAGTTCTGCGAACTGTTCCTCCGGCAGCCGGATCTGGTTACCGACCAGCGCTTCGCAACGAATGTCGACCGCGTCCGCAACCGGCTCGAGACCGATCGGATCGCCGCGGAGGCCTTCGCAAGGCTCGATGCACGCGAAGGGGGCCGGCTCCTCCTCGAAGCCGACATCGCCTTCGCCAGCGTCAACGACATGGCCGGGCTATCGCAGCATCCGCATCTGCGGCGCATCACTGTCCAGACGCCGGCGGGGCCGGTTGAACTGCCTGCCCCTGCCCTGGTCCTGGCGGGCATTGGACGTGAATACGGCCCGGTTCCCGCCATCGGCGAGCATAGGGTGCTGCAGGATTGAGACGAGGCGCGGCCGACATTTCAGCCGGGTGAATCGCGGCGTTGGCCGACGCCATTGGCCATCAGGACGCAAGCGGACTGCCCTGCCTCTCTTTTTTAGAGGCTGGCCTCTAGAAAAAGATATCGACGCCAAGCCTACCCCTCTGGATACAACAAGTATCGTAGATCGAGGGGCGCCTTGTCTCCTCTTCTGTGCGTCGTCACAAGTTTTTGATGGTTTGTTTTGAGTAATTAAAATGTATTAGTTGCATTATTGCTACAAGTAATTTTCATTATTCATTTTCATTTACAGCCAGATTGACGCCTAAACATCAATTACCTCAAGCATGCGGCGAAGATAACGTCGTTATTCTCGCTGAATTATTGAGGCAAAAATGAAGGTCGATCAGCTAACGAGGGCGTCAACCGCGCTCGCCGAGCCCAGCCATGTGAAAGCCGCGGCAACCGGTGCGTGTCTGATGACCGCCCTGGTTATCGTGAGCGTTCCGCTGGCAACGATCGCCGCCCGGGCTCAACAAGGGCAGAGTCAGCTCCAGCTCGACGAGATCGTCGTGGAAGGGGCAGGCACATCGCAGGTGCCGCCAGCTTTCGCAGGGGGGCAGGTCGCAACCGGCGCCCGCCTCGGCCTGCTCGGCAATACCGACATCCAGAAGTCGCCGTTCAACGTCACCAGCTATACTGATCAGTTCATCCGTGACCGCCAGGCGCGGACGGCCTCCGAGGCGCTCGCCCTCGACCCATCCGTGCGCGCGACCCAGGGCACCGGCGCGCCATTCGACTCGTTCTATATCCGCGGCTTTCCCGCGAACGAGGGGACGAGCGGTGAAATCGCATTCGATGGCGTCTACGGCGTGGCACCGAGCTTCCGCATTTTCTCCGATTATGCCGAGCGCATCGAAGTCTTGAAAGGGCCTTCGGCAGCGATCACCGGGGTTTCGCCGAATGGCGGGATCGGCGGCGTCATCAACATCGTCCCGAAACGCGCCGAAGAGGACCTGACGCGCGTCACGCTAAACTATGCTTCGAATGCGCGGCCCGGCGGTCAGCTCGACTTCGCCCGGCGCTTCGGTGCCAATCGGGAGTGGGGCCTGCGGGTCATCACCAGCCTGAGCGACGGCAGGACAGCTCTCGATCATCAATCGGAGCAAAGCGGCGTTGGCGCGCTCGCCCTCGACTATCAGGGCGAGCGGTTCCGCGCCTGGGCCTATTTTCTGGCCCAGACAGATCGTTTCAATGCGCCTGCCCGGCCCTTCTTCATGCAGGCCGGGGTGCCGGTTCCGAAGGCGCCTGATGGCCGCCGCAATGTGACCCAGCCATGGGAATATTCGGACGTCGATGATCGCGGCGGCTTGCTGCGGATGGAGTACGACGTCGCCGACGGCATCACACTGTTCGGCAATGCCGGGGCCTCGCATACCGGCGTCGAACGCTATTTCGCCTCGGCCGCGACGATCACCAACCTGCGCGGCGATACCGTTACGGCACCGCAATTCTACGGCCTCGGTGTCGACCGTCAGACCTTTGAGGGCGGTGTACGGGCAAAATTCGAGACCGGCTTCATCAGGCATGCACTGACCGTGCAGCTCTCTCGATACCATGAAGAGACATCGCGCGAGTTCGCCGCTGCCCGTGGCTCCTACGCCTCGAATATCTACAACCCGGTGCGCGTGCCGGAGATCGCGCCGCTGCGTATCGGCTCGCAGGCGCGTCTGTCCGACAGCACGCTGACGGGCGTCTCGGCGGCGGACACGCTCTCGGCTTTCGACGAGCGCGTTCTGCTAACGGTCGGCGTGCGCCGGCAGAATGTCGAGGCCCGCAACTACGTCTCCAATGTCGGTGCCTTGGCCTCTTCCTACGATAAGAGCGCCACGACACCCTTCGTCGGCCTCGTCGTCCGGCCCTGGGAAAACGTCTCCTTCTACGGAAACTATGTCGAGGGGCTGAGCCGCGGCGACATCGCGCCGGTAACCGCGAGCAACGCCGGCGAGATCCTCGCCCCTTATGTCGCCCGTCAGGTCGAGGCAGGCGTCAAGCTCGACTACAGCGGCTTCGGCGCCTCGCTCGCCGCGTTCCAGATCACGCGGCCGATTGGCGAACTCAGCCCGGCGCGCACCTTCGCTGAAAGTGGAGAGCAGCGTGTTCGCGGCCTCGAGCTCAATGTTTTCGGCCAGATCACATCGCAATGGCGGGTGCTGGGCGGCCTGACCCTGCTCGACGGAGAACTCACACGCACAGCGGCTGCGGCCAATATCGGCAATACACCGATCGGCGTGCCTCGCATCCAGCTCAATCTCGGCACGGAATGGGATGTGCCTTGGGTCCCCGGTCTTACCCTCAACGCGGCCGTCATCCATACAGGCAAGCAGTTCGTCGATGCGGCGAACAGCCAGGCCTTGTCGGATTGGACTCGCCTCGACCTGGGGCTGCGCTACGCGACGCAGTTCAACGGTCGCAAAACCACCTTCCGTGCTAATGTCGTGAACGTGACGGACGCGAAATACTGGGCTGGCGCGGCGTCCTTCGGCACCTTCACGCAAGGCGCTCCAAGAACCTATCTCCTGTCGATGTCCGCGGATCTCTGATGACGTCATGTCTTCGCCCGTCCCGCCGGAATCTGCTGGGGGCTCTCGGCATCGGCTTGCCGCTCGCGGCAGCTTGTCGGACCTCCGCAGCGCCGATCACCGTTACCGATGTGCTCGGCCGCAAGGTCGCTGTCGAGTTGCCCGTTCGGCGTGTCCTGCTCGGCGAAGCGCGGCAAATCCACGCCATCGCGGCCTTGGACCGTGACAACCCTTTCGCCCGCATCGTCGGATGGGGAGAGGATTTCGAGAAGGCTGACCCCGACAGCTACCGCATCTATGTCGAACGCTACCCGCAAGCCGCCGCGCTGCCAAAGTTCGGCAGCGCGGCGGCAGGAAGCTTCGATATCGAGAAGGCGATTTCGCTTCAGCCCGATGTGCTGATCCTCAACTTCGAAGCGGAGCGCGCCAGTGCGGAGATGCAGCTCGTCGAAAAGCTCGCCTCGGTTGGTGTCGCGGTGCTTTATGTCGATTTTCGGCACGCGCCGCTCCGCAACACCGAGCCTTCGTTACGCGTGCTGGGGCAATTGTTTGGACGCGAAGACGTCGCTGAACGACTGATCGCCTTCCGAGCGGATCAGATCGCGCGTGTGACGAGCCCGATCGCAGCGATGCCGGACTTGAAGCGCCCGCTGGTCATGCTGGACCGCATTCCAGGATACTCCGACGGCTGCTGCATGAGCTTCGGCCAGGAGAATTTCGGCCTCATGGTCGAAATGGCCGGCGGCCGCAATCTTGGTTCGGAACTCCTTCCGGGAACCTTCGGTACGATCAACCCCGAAACGATCATCGCCCGAGACCCCGATGTCGTCATCGTGACGGGCGGCAACTGGGACACGCTTGCGCCAGGCGGCGAATGGGTTGGCCTTGGCCCGGGCGCTGATCTGTCCGTAGCCCGTCGCAAACTCGCAGCCCTCGCGCAGCGCCCGGCATTCATGCATGGCAAGGCGGTCGCTGAGCGGCGCGTCTATGCCATCTGGCACCAGTTCTACAACAGCCCGTACCAATTCGTGGCGCTTCAGCGCATCGCACGCTGGCTGCACCCCGAGCTTTTTGGCGATCTCGATGCAGATGAAACGCTGCGCGAACTTCACGAGCGCTTTCTGCCAATCCCCTATCGACCTGGCTATTGGGTGGAGTTGAAAGGCGACAATTGATCAAGCGTCGCGCCAAGCGAACCCTGCGACCTCTGGTCCTTGTATTTCCCGTGCCCAAAGAGAGAAGGCAGGGCCTCCGACGCCGAACTTGAGGCCATTTTCGGTTGGCGTGGCGGCCGGATGGCATCGCTCGACACCTTCCAAGCGAATCGCGAACGGCTGGCGAAACAGGCAGCGGCGAAGCTCTTGCCGGGACGGGATTAGAACAGGCTATTCCCGTACCTTGAATTCCGGTGCGAGATTTCGTTAATTTAGCTGAAGAAAATCAGACGTTTAGCAATTATAATGGTGGGCCGGGCCGGACTCGAACCGGCACCGGCGCTGTTATGAGCAGCGAGCTCTAACCATTGAGCTACCGGCCCGCCTCTCGCCTACAGCATCGGGCCGAAAAGTGGAATCCGCTTTTTCCGAAAAGCCGATGCTGCGTCGGACGTCATAGCGGGACGGGCTAGGCCGCCCGGCGTCTCCGGCGCAAAACACGAAAAAGCCCCGCGGATCGGTCCGCGGGGCCTTTCAGATCGTCCGGTGTCCCGACGTTCGCGCTCAGGCGGCCTCGTGCAGGGAGGCCTTGCCGCCATGGCCGCCCGCATGCCCTTCCCGGAACTGGAAGCGGGCGATGTGCTCGGTCAGGGCCCGCGTCTGCTCGTCGGTCAGCGCCAGCGCCGCATTCGTCTCCTCGACCAGCGCCGCGTTCTGATGCGCCATGGTGCCGATGCCGTCGATCTCGGTGTTGATCGTCGAAACGTCGGTGGCCTGGCTCTTCGCCGTCTGGGCGATGCCGTTCATCAGCTTCGTCAGCTCGTTCACCGAGCCCATGATCGCGCCGAACATCGCCGAGGTCTCCTCGACCAGGCCGACGCCGACCCGGACGTCGCCATGGGCCGCCTCGACCAGCTTCTTGACGTCGTTGGACGCATCGGCCGAGCGCTTGGCGAGGCTGCGAACCTCGGTCGCGACCACGGCGAAGCCCTTGCCGGCATCGCCGGCCCGCGCCGCTTCCACCGCCGCGTTCAGCGCCAGCAGGTTGGTCTGGAAGGCGATCTCGTCGATCATCGCGATGACCTCGGAGATCTTGCTCGAGGACTGGCGGATGCGCTGCATCGCTTCCAGCGCCGAGGCGACGACCTTCTCGCCCTGCTGCGCGCGCTCCTCGGCGCCCTGCGCCATGCCGGTCGCCTGCGCCGCCTCGCTCGCGGTCTTCTTCACCGTGCCGGCGAAGGCACCGAGCTGGTTCGTCGCCATCGAGACGGCATTGCTCTCCTCGCTGGTACGCTCGGCGAGGTCGGTGACGCCGTCGAGGATCTCGCTGGTCGCGCTGCGCACCGCCGAGACGGTCTCGGAGAGCCGCGCCAGCGTGCCCTCGAACTCGTCGGCGAGCGCGTTGGTGCCGTCCTTGAGCTCGGCGAAGGCGCCCTGATAGAGCCCCTCGATACGGGCCGAGAGATGGCCGGCCGAGAGCTCGGCGAGCACCTCGCAGGTCTCGGACAGGCCGGTCTGCACGGTTTCGAGCAGGGTGTTGACCGAGTCCGCCAGGGCGTTGAGTTCCGCATCGGCGAACTGCGCGGCGACACGCTGGCTGAAATCGCCGGCCGCGGCGGCGGCGACGACGACGCCGAAAGCCTCGCCCAATTCCTGCATCATCTGGCGGCGCTGTTCCTGCGCCTGCTTCTGGTCCTCGACCTTGGCAATCTCGGCGGCACGCAGCGCGACCGCATTGTCGCGGAAGAGCAGCACGCTCTTCGAAATGTCCGAGATCTCGTCGTTGCCCTTGGTATCGACGGTCGTCTCGAGCGCGCCGTCGGCGATCGCCTTCGTCGCGCCCCAGAGCCGATTGAGGCGGCCGACGATCATCGGGCGGACATAGAGGAAGGCCAGCGCCAGCGCGATCAGCAGCGAACCGCCGCCGATGCCGCCGAGCCAGAGCCGGCTCTGGTCGATCAGCGTCCCGGTCGAGGTGCCGGCGGCCTCCGCCCCGTTGCGGGCCGTCGTGACGAGCTCGTTGACCTCGCGGCGGACCGCATCGGCGGCCTGCTGCGTCTCCTTGAGCCCGGCCTGGATCGCCGCGCGCGTCTTCAGCTCGCGCTCGCGGATCGCGATCACGCTTTCATTGCCCTCGCCGAGAGCGATCACCGCGTTGACGGCATCGGCGCGCGCCGGATTCGCCTGCAGCTTCTCCGCCTGGGCGAGGAAGCCGCGGACCTGATTCAGGGTGGCGTTGAACCGGGACTTGCCGGTGTCGAGCGCCGCGCGGTTGTCGACCTGCGAGATTTCGCGCAGCAGGCCGACCATCTCGCTGATCTGGAGCTGGAGCGCCTGGGCCGTCTGCAGCGTGGCGAGATCCTTGTCGATGATGTTGGCCAGCGCCTCCTCGACCTCCTTGCCGGTGAGCTGGGTCGCGCTGGCGATGTTCATCTTGACGTTGAACTGGGCGTCGCCCGTCTCGAAATCGGCGAGCGCGGTGAATCCTTCGCGGGCCTTCGACAGCTTCTCGAGCGTCTTGGCCTGCTCGGCCGCGTTGCGCAGCCTGTCGCCGGTCAGGTCGTTGATGTCGTTGATCTGGCGCGAGAGCGTGTCGATCGCCTGCTGGGCCTTCCCCTGATCGACCTTGCCCTGCTGCGCGATGCGCCGCAGCAGGTCCATCTGCCGCCCCTCGACCTTGTCGAGATCGGCGGTCAGCGCCGAGCGATCCTGGATGGACTCGACCTCGCTGAAGCGGGCAGCGAGCGCCGTCGACTGCGTGGCGGCCTGCGACAGTTCGAGCGCCAGCTCCACGACCGGCATCTTCTGCCCGACGAGGTCGTCGACCGTCGCCTCGACGCGGTTATAGGAGAGCCACGCGACGGAGGAGGATACGAGGGTCAGCGCCGTCAGCGTCCCCAACGCGGCATAGATCCGGGCGGCAATGCCGATCCGCATCGGCTTGCGCTCGCGCGCAGGCTTGGCTTTCGTCATGAAGTCGTTCTCCGGATCTCACGCAACGCTGGAAAAGGATTTCAGAAGCGGAAGCCTGGCCCGGTCCATGTCGCGTCTCCCATGCGGCACAGAATCCGCTGCCCGGCCGGCCGGATGGCCGGTTGGCAGGTAGGCCTTGCGAGATCGGACGGACATGCATCTACCCCGGACCGGTGTTCCGGTCTTGTCGGGGCGCACTATGGCGAAGTGCCTTTTAAGGAACGTTTAAAGTGGATTCTTTTGAATCACCGCGTCCGAGATCAGGTTCATCAGCCGTTAGGATTTTCAATCCGTGCGGGGCACCGGCCGGGGGCGGCCCTCCTCATCGATCGCCACGAAGGTGAAGGTCGCGTCGGTGACCTTTTCGTGCAGCGTCGTCCGGAAGCGCTTGGCCCAGGCCTCGACGTGGATCTTCATCGAGGTCCGGCCGATCGACTCGATTTCCGTATAGACGCTCAGCACGTCGCCGACCTTCACCGGATGGATGAAGGTCATGGCATCGACCGCGACCGTCACCACGCGTCCCTGCGCCCGGTCGACGCCGGCGATGCCGCCGGCCTGGTCCATGCGCGACATCACCCAGCCGCCGAAGATGTCGCCATTCGAGTTGGTGTCGCTCGGCATCGCGATGGTGCGCACGGTCAATTCGCCGCGGGGCTGCTCTTCCGGTGCATCGGCCGCTCGGGTCATGGTCGCTCGTCGCCTTCGTGATCGGGAATCTGTCGGCGATGATGGCGGGCGGGAGCGAGCCCGGCAAGCGGGGCGAGCCTTTACCCCTCGCGTCTTTGCGGGCGAGGATGATCGCGAGGCGTCACGGAGGAGAACGACCATGCCCGGCCAGAAGCCGCTGATCTGCATCTCGCTGCGTTATCTCGACGGCCCGCGCATGGTGGATTGGCTGATCGAGGCCTTCGGCTTCGAGAAGCATGCCGCCTATTATTCGGAGGATGGCAGGACGCTGCTCCATGGCGAATTGCGCATGGGCGACTGCTTCGTCATGCTCGGCTCGTCCGAGGGCAACGAATTCGGCAAGCTCGTCCCGCGCCCGGCCGAGCTCGGCGGCACGACCGCCTCGCCCTATATCGCCACCGACGACATCGACGCCCGCTGCGAGCGCGCCCGCAAGGCCGGCGCCGAGATCTGCATGGAGCCAACAGACCAGCCCTATGGCAGCCGCGACTTCATCTGCAGGGATCCGGAGGGCCATCTCTGGTGCTTCGGCACCTATCGCCCCGCGACCTGAACGCGCTGCTCCGATTGCTGGCGTGTCCGCAGGATCAGCCAGCAGGCGATCGCGAGATTGACCAGGTTCCAGGCCAGCCCGTTGAGGAAGGCCATTCGGTAGGAGCTGAAATAATCGAAGATGACGCCGGAGAGATAGCCGCCGGCCGCCATGCCGAGCACCGTGAAGGACATGACGAGCCCGATGCGCATCCCGGCCTGCCGCGCCGGCAGGTATTCGCGGATGATGACCGCGTACATCGGCACGATGCCGCCCTGGAACAGGCCGAACAGGGCGCTGACGATGTAGAGCGACGAGAGCCCGTCGAACCAGAGATAGAGGAACAGCGCTACGCCCTGCATCAACGAGCCGATCAGAAGCGTCGCCGTGCCGCCGATGCGATCGGCCACGAAGCCGGAGCCGACCCGGCTGACGATGCCGAGCAGCATCATCAGCGAGAGCATCTCGGCGCCGCGCGCCACGCCGTAGCCGAGATCGCCGCAATAGGCGACGATATGGACCTGCGGCATCGCCATCGCCACGCAGCAGGCAAAGCCGGCGACGCAGAGCAGGGCCTGGAGCTGATTGGCGCTGAGGCCGAGATCGCCGCGCACGCCGGCGCTATGGACGTCGGCGCTGGCGAGCGTGGCGGCCGTCGGCTGGCGGCGGAAGAACGGCGCCAAGGACAGCATGATGACGAGCGCCGTCACCGCGATGCCGAAATGGGTGACGCGCCAGCCATGATGCGCGAGCCCCCAGTTGATGACCTGGGGCCAGACCACGCCAGCGAGATAGCTGCCCGAGGCGCCGCAGACCACCGCGAGCCCGCGATGCCGGCGGAACCAATGCGACAGGTCGGAGATCAGCGGCGAGAAGCCAGCGGCGCTGCCGATTCCGATCAGGAGCCCATGCGCCGCCGCGAACTGCCAGAGCGAATGCGAGAGCCCGGCTGCGGTGTATCCGGCCGCGAGCAGCAGCCCCCCCACCACGATGGGAACCATGATGCCGTAGCGATCGGCGATCCGGCCCATCACGACATTGCCGGCCCCGAAGCCGAGCATGGCGCAGGTATAGGGCAGCGTGGCGCCGGAACGCAGCGTATCGAACTCGCCCTGCATCGCCGGCAGCACCACGACGACCGACCAGGAGCCGACGCAGGCGACGGTGCCGACCACCAGCGCGAGCACCAGGCGCAGCCAGGCATAGGGTGAATCGGGCTCGTAGCGCCCGGCATCTCGAAGGGAACCTTGGGTCATGCGTCCTCGATAGCCGGTTCTGATGCGGCCTTGTGGCAGGATTAGCAGCAAGCGCCGGCCGAACAAGCGCAAGCGGCACAGCCCCGCCGCGCGCCGGGTGGAGGTGTCGTACCCGCTGTCTCGCCCGCGGCTTGACCCCAGCCCATGGCCGCGAACAATGCGCAACGTTCCGGAGCGCCCGACCATGACGAGGATCTGCATCTACGGCGCCGGCTCCATCGGCTGCTATCTCGGCGGGCGCCTTCTCGCCGCCGGCACCGATACCCGCTTCGTCGGCAGGCCGGCGGCCGGGGCTGCGCTGCGCGAGCACGGCCTCACCGTCACGCACTATGACGGTCGCCGCTGGACCGTTCCGCCGGGCAGCATCGCCTTCGCGACCGAGCCGGAGGGTGCCGCCGGGGCCGATCTCGTCCTGCTCACCGTCAAGTCGGGCGGTACGGCCGCCGCAGCGGCCGAACTGGCTCCTATCCTCGGTGCCACCGCCACCGTCGTCAGCTTCCAGAACGGCATCGGCAACGGCGATATCCTGCGCGCCGCGCTGAAGCAGACGGTGCTCGACGGCATGGTGCCGTTCAACGTCGTCAACCCTGCGCCGGGCCAGTTCCACCAGGCTTCACAAGGCGACCTCGCCTTGCAGGCAAGCCCGCCGGGGCAGCCCGATCTCTCGGCCTTCGCGCAGGCAGGCCTGCCGTTCCTCCGCCACGCCGAGATGGCGCCCGTCCAATGGGCGAAGCTGCTCCTCAACCTCAACAACGCCGTCAACGCGCTCGCGGACAGGCCGCTGCGGGAGGAGCTGTCGCAACGCGATTACCGCCGCTGCCTCGCCTTGGCGCAGCGCGAGGCGCTAGGCCTGCTGCGGCACGCGGGGATCGTACCGGCGAAGCTGACCCCGCTGCCCGCGAGCTGGATTCCGATACTGCTTGGATTGCCGGACGCGATCTTTGCCCGTCTGGCGAAGCGGATGCTCGCCATCGACCCGCAAGCCCGTTCCTCGATGTCGGACGATCTCGCCGCCGGCCGGGCGACCGAGATCGATTGGATCAATGGCGAGATCGTCAGGCTTGCCGGGCGCCTCGGCACCTCTGCGCCCGTCAACGCCCGGCTTTGCGCTCTCATCCGTGCGGCCGAAAAAACGCATCCGCGGCCTCATTGGACCGCGGATGCGCTTCTGGCGGAACTCGAGGCCGCCGCAGGTTGAGGCGTGTCAGGCTGCCCTGCGCTCATGGCGCCCTTCCCTGACCTCCTCGATGATCTTGGCGACGAAGGCCGGGAGATCGTCGGGCTTGCGCGAGGTGACCACGCCCTTGTCGGTGACGACCTCGCGGTCCTCCCACAAGGCGCCGGCATTGAGCAGATCCTGCTTCAGGGTGGGCCACGATGTGAGCTTGCGCCCCTTGGCGATGCCGGTGTCGATCAGCAGCCAGGGGCCGTGGCAGACGGCCGCGACGATCTTGCCCTGCGCGAAGAATTCCTTGATCAGCGCGAGGGCCTTGTCGTTGCCGCGCAGCGTATCCGGGTTCATCTGCCCGCCCGGCAGCACGATGGCGTCATAGTCCTTGGCGCTGACCTGATCGAGCGTCTTGTCGACCTTGACCGGCGTACCCCAGTCTGTGTGCTTCCAGCCCTTGATCTCGCCGGCCTCGGGCGCGACGACATGCACCGTCGCCCCGGCCTTCTTCAGCTCCGCATGCGGCACGTCGAGCTCGGATTGCTCGAAGCCATGCGTCGCGAGAATCAAAATCGTCTTTCCGGCCAGATTGCTCATGGCGTTCTCCTTCATCTCGGGGTGAGATCAGGAAACCGCTCGGGGCCGGCATCGTTCCCGGAGCCAGCCGCGGCAAAACCGCTCAGCGGAAGATGCGCTCGCCTTCCATGTCGACGATCTGCTGCCCCTTGATCAGCGTGAAATCGGCGGCTTCCGCCTGCCCCGGAAAGCGGTCGGCGCGAACGAAGCGGTGAGTCTTCGTCTCGCCGTCGATCGCCTTCTCGATGATGCCGCAGAGCTGGTACTGCCCGCCTTCCTGATAGGGCGTGGCGTGGATGGTGAAGCCGTTATGCTCGATGCTCTTGACCGGACCCGCCGGCTTCTCCTCGGCCTGCTTGCCGCCACCGAACAATGTTTTGAAGAAAGACATGGAACCTCCGCACGCGTTGGGCCTGATATAGAGCATTTTCGAGCGAAGTGGGTACCGGCCCGCATGAGGAAAATGCGACGGGGCAGCGAGCCGGGGCAGCTCAACAATTCGGGCGAACGCGGAAGCGCCCAGGGCAGGAGACGTTCCGGGGAGAACTTCGTTTGCGCCCGTCCCGAACCGGCCCCCCTGCCCGCCCTCCGGCTTGAACCGCGTCTCGCAGCTTCCCACATCAGATATGTCCAGGGCAGTCGCAAGGCTTCCCGACATGATCCCGCCCAGCGGCCGCTTCCGGACAGGGAGAATGGCCATGACACTCATCAAATCGACACTCCGCAAATTCCTGGTCGTCGCGGGACTGGCCGGCACGCTTCAGGCCTTGCCTGCCCTTGCCCAGCAGCCTGCTCCGCGCGGGCCGCCCTGCGCCGAACGCACCCACATCGTCGAGAAGCTCCAGGAGACCTTCCGCGAGCGCATCGTCGGCAGCGGGCTGGCGGATAGCGGTCTCCTGTTCGAGCTTTATGTCGGGCCGGCCGGCACCTGGACGCTGCTCGTCACAACGCCGGGCGGCGTGAGCTGCCTCATCGGTGGCGGCGACTCCTGGGAGCCGCTGCCGACACCGGAAAGCTTCGCGGCGCAATAGATGGCTCGATCGGAGTGTCCGATACGCGAGCCTCAGGCGGACAGGTGCAAAACGATCTCGCGCCGGTGCGGGCTCGCCCGGTGCTCGAACAGATAGATGCCCTGCCAGGTGCCGAGCGCGAGGCGCCCGCCCATCACGGGAATCGAGAGCGAAACCGCAGTCAGCGCCGCCTTGATATGTGCCGGCATGTCGTCCGGCCCCTCGGCGCGGTGAACGAGATAGCCCATCGCCGGATCGTCCGCCGACGGCACCAGCCTTCCGAAAAACGCATCGAGATCGCGCCTGACATCCGGATCGGCGTTTTCCTGGATCAGCAGCGAGCAGGAGGTGTGACGCACGAACAGCGTCAGCAGCCCCTCCGGCTCGCCATGGGCGCTGACAAAATCCGCCGCCTGCCGAGTGAACTCGTAGAGCCCCGCCCCTTGCGTCGCGATGGTGAG
The DNA here is from genome assembly GCF_014764685.1 of Allobosea spartocytisi. NCBI lineage: Bacteria > Pseudomonadati > Pseudomonadota > Alphaproteobacteria > Hyphomicrobiales > Alloboseaceae > Allobosea > Allobosea spartocytisi. The sequence goes on along the minus strand of NZ_JACXWY010000004.1, from coordinate 167,322 downwards.
GATCCGCTGGCGGGACATCGCGCTCAACGCTCGGTCAGCGCGAGCTTGGCGCCGAGCGCGACGAAGGCCGCCGCGAAGCTGCGCCTGAGCCAGGCCATCACGGCCGGGCGGCTGACAACCTTGTCGCGCATCGCCGCCGCGAAGAGACCGTAGAGCGCGAAGACGACGAAGGTCATCGCCATGAACACGCCGGAGAGTTCCAGCATGCGCGCCAGCGGATGCGCCTCCCCGGCCGCGATGAACTGCGGCAGGAAGGCGACGAAGAAGATCGAGAGCTTCGGATTGAGCAGGTTGATGGCAACGCCGTCACGCAGCACGCGCCAGGCCGAGCGCGCATCCGGCTTCGCCTCGACGGTCAGCGCGCCATGTTCCTTCAGCGTCTGCCAGGCCATGTAGAGCAGATAGGCGACGCCGGCATATTTCACGACCGCGAAGGCGAGCGCGCTCGCATGCAGCACCGCCGCGATCCCCATCAGCGCCGCGACCAGGTGCGGCACGATGCCGAGCGTGCAGGCGAGCGCCGCAATCACGCTCGCCCGCGCGCCGCGCGTGAGGCCGGCGGCGATGGTGTAGAGCGCGCCGGTACCGGGCGATGCGACGATGATCAGCGAGGTGAGCAGGAATTCGATCGACATGAAGGGAAAGCCTCCCGAACGGCGTGCCGGTCCAGCAAGCCTCCTTGCGCCGTCGAGATCAAGCTCTCACGCGCGGGAATACGGCGGGACACGACCCGTTAGAGCATTTTCGAGCGAAGTGGATGCCGGTTCGCGTGAAGAAAATGCATAAAAGCAAGGAGCTAGGGCATTTCCGCGATTCAGAGAAACGCGGAGATGCCCTAGCGCGCCTGCCAGAAATAGAGCTGGCCGCCATGCCTGTTGCCAGCCAGCCTGTCCTCCTGCGCGACGATCGTGGTGCCGTCGAACAGGTCCCAATGGTCGCCACTTGTCCATTGGAAGAACAGGAAGGAGTGTTTCTTGTCGCCGCTCGTCTGGTAGCAGTTCTCCAGATAGAGCACGCCCCTCCGGCCGAGCACCTTGGGGGTGACGTCCTTGCAGACGCCCTCGATATCGGCCGGGCCAAAGGCCCGCTGGACGCGCGGCAGCAGTTCCGAAGCGCGGATGAAGAACAGCTGGCTGAGCCCGCCGAGCGGCCGCCCCGAGCCGGGCAGCACGCCCGGCTGCGGCCCGCCTGCCAGCGGCGGAGCGCCCTGGAAGGATGTCTTGAGATCCGCATTCATAATGGTCTGGATCGTCGCATCGTCCTGCGACGGCGTCAGGCGCAGCGTATAGCCCATACAGATGGCGCAGCGATTGGTGGCATCGCCGATCGCGTTCTTGGCCCAGGGTCGGATCGTGGCAAAGCGCTCGGCAAGGGCGTCATAGGCGAATGGCAGCATGAAATCTCCGAAATAGACGAAGAATAAGATTTCAACGGGCCACCGGTCGGCGGGCGGCCGACCTTCACGCTGGCCGGCGCCAGGGCCGGGAACATCCTTCATTCGTGGGAGAAATCGCGGCGTATCGGCGCCAACACACGGCAACCGGCAAGAAAAAGGGCGCCAGCGGCGCCCTCTTCATCGTCTCAGTTATCGAGGAAGCTCCTGAGCTTCCGCGAGCGGCTCGGGTGCTTCAGCTTGCGCAGCGCCTTCGCCTCGATCTGGCGGATGCGCTCGCGGGTAACGCTGAACTGCTGGCCGACCTCTTCGAGCGTGTGGTCGGTGTTCATGCCGATGCCGAAGCGCATGCGCAGCACGCGCTCCTCGCGCGGGGTGAGCGAGGCCAGCACGCGGGTCGTCGTCTCGCGCAGGTTCGACTGGATCGCCGCGTCGATCGGCAGGATCGCGTTCTTGTCCTCGATGAAGTCGCCGAGATGCGAATCCTCCTCGTCGCCGATCGGCGTCTCAAGGGAGATCGGCTCCTTGGCGATCTTCAGGACCTTGCGGACCTTCTCCAGCGGCATGGCCAGCTTCTCGGCCAGCTCCTCCGGGGTCGGCTCGCGGCCGATCTCGTGCAGCATCTGGCGCGAGGTCCGCACGATCTTGTTGATCGTCTCGATCATATGGACGGGGATGCGGATCGTGCGGGCCTGGTCGGCGATCGAGCGGGTGATCGCCTGCCGGATCCACCAGGTCGCGTAGGTCGAGAACTTGTAGCCCCGGCGGTACTCGAACTTGTCGACCGCCTTCATCAGGCCGATATTGCCTTCCTGGATCAGGTCGAGGAACTGCAGGCCGCGGTTCGTGTACTTCTTGGCGATCGAGATCACGAGGCGCAGATTGGCCTCGATCATCTCCTTCTTGGCCTGACGGGCCTCGCGCTCGCCCTTCTGGACCATCAGCACGATCTTGCGGAATTCCTGGATCTCCAGGCCGGTCTCGGAGGCGAGCGTGTGCACCTCCTCGCGCAGCTGCTTGATCCGCTCCAGCTCCGCCGCGACGAATTCCTTCCAGCCGCGCGAGCCCAGCTTGGAGACGCGCAGCACCCATTTCGGATCGAGCTCGCCGCCGACATGCTGCTTGAGGAAGTCCTCGCGGCCGACGCCATAGCTCTCGGCGAGGCGCAGCAGGCGCGTCTCATGGCCGATCAGGCGCTTGTTGATGTCGTAGAGCTGCTCGACCAGCGCCTCGATGCGGTTGTTGTTCAGCGAGAGCGACTTCACCGCGGTGATGATGTCGTCCTTGAGCTTCTTGTATTTGCGGTCCTGCGACGGCGAGAGCTTGGTGTTCTCCAACCGGTTGGCGATGTCCTGGTCCTGCAGGCGGCGCAGCTTCTTGTAGTCGTCGGCGATGGCGTTGAAGGTCTCGAGCACGCGCGGCTTGAGCTCGGCCTCCATGGCCGAGAGCGAGACGTTGTTCTCGAGGTCGTCGTCGTCCATCTCCGGCGGGGTCTCGCCCTCCGGAGTCTCGGCCGGCTCGGCTTCCTCAGCGCCTTCCTCACCCGCAATCGCGTCGGGATTCTTCCCGTCGGGGCCGGCATAGGTCGCCTCGAGGTCGATGATGTCGCGCAGCAGAACCTTGCCGTCGACGAGCTCGTCGCGCCAGATGATGATGGCCTGGAAGGTGAGCGGGCTCTCGCAGAGCCCGGCGATCATCGCCTCGCGGCCGGCCTCGATGCGCTTGGCGATGGCGATCTCGCCCTCGCGCGACAAAAGCTCCACCGAGCCCATCTCGCGCAGATACATCCGCACCGGGTCGTCGGTGCGCTCGCTCGGCTCGAGATTGCGCTTGGTCTCGGTCGGCAGGGTCTGGCGCGAGGCCTCGACCAGATCGCCGCCCTCGACCTCGTCCTCGTCGGCGGCCGCGTTCTCCTTGCGGTTGGCGCGCTCCTCGCCGGCGGCTTCCGGATCCTCGTTGTCGACGACGTTGATGCCCTGCTCGCTGAGCTGGCCGAGCACGTCCTCGATCTGCTCGGAGGAGAATTCCTCGGAAGGCAGAACCTCGTTCAGTTCGTCATAGGTGACATAGCCGCGCTTCTTCGCGAGCTTGATCATCCGCCGGACGGCCTGATCGGTCAGATCGAGCAACGGTCCGTCGGTAGTCGGGGGGGCGTCCGGCACGACCTGATCGGTCTTTTCCCGTTCGCTCGCTTTCGTCGCCATCAATCAGCGCTCCGCACTCTCGCGCCGGCCCTGGAACCACGAGCTCCATACCGACGCATAAAAGGGCGGCGCGACCGCAGGCCCGGCGCGCTCACCCACCCAAATCACTTGACGGCAGATGGCACCAAACGTCGTTGACGAATCGTGAACCACCCGCCAGCTTGCACGCGCATCGACAATGCGTCCGCCATTCGCTGGGTTGATCAATCTCCGGACATGGCCTCGGTGCCTTCGATCGTATCGAGGCGGGCCTTCACGTCCTTGATCCAGGCAAAATTGGCTTCGGTCGCTTCGTCAGCCAATGCGCGCTCGGCTGCTCTCAACTCGCTATTTAGCGTTCGTGCGCGCTGATGCAAGACGATGGCTTGATGAATCGAGTCGAAAACCGATTCAGGATCAGCGTCTTGCACCAGTTTTCGCCGTTCGGCCGGCCCGGTCACCGCCATGAGCTGGCTGTGAGCCTCCTTGACCCGCGGCTGGGCGAAGCGATTCGCGAGCGTCTCCCGGTCGAGGCCGTCCTCCTGCACCGCATCGAGCAGCGCCTGCCGAAAGCGCTCGGCCGCCGGCCCGTCGAGCGAAAGCTCCGCGATCTCGTCGACGCAGCGCAGGATGAGCCCGGGGTGACTCGCAAGCGCCAGCAGAATGAAGGCCTCGCGCGAATCCTCCCCACGCAGCTTCGTCACGAGCCGCGACTGCGTCAGCGCGCTCGACGCCTTCAGCGGTCCGGCCAGCCAGGGCGGCACCTGCCGAAAACCGCCGCGGCCTGGCCCCGCCCCGCCACGTCCGCGCTGGAAATGGCCATCGCGTCCGCCGCGTTCCGGTCGCGCCGGCGCCGAACTGGCGAAGAGCTGGGCCAGCCGCTCATCCATCTCGCGGCGATAATGCTTGCGCGTCGTCTCGTCGCGAATCTGCCCAAGCGGCTCTTTCAGCCGGCGCTCGAAGGCGGCGCGGCGCTCCGGGGTATCGAGCGGCCCGGCCTCGACCTCCCGCTGCCAGAGCATGTCGACCAGCGGCCGCGCCGCCGCGACCACCTCGGCGATGGCCTGCCGTCCACCCGAGCGGGCGAGATCGTCCGGGTCCTGCCCGTCCGGCAGCAGCGCGAAGGACAGCGACTTGCCGGGTTCGAGCAGCGGCAGCGCGATATCGATCGCCCGGCTCGCGGCCTTGCGGCCGGCCTTGTCGCCGTCGAGGCAGATCACCGGCTCGTCGGCCATACGCCAGAGCAGGCCGAGCTGGTCCTCGGTCAGCGCCGTGCCGAGCGGCGCCACCGTCTGCGGAAACCCTGAGAGCGACATGGCGATGACGTCGACATAGCCCTCGACCACGATCACCTGCCCGGTGTCGTGCGATGCCTTGCGGGCGTTGTGATGGTTGAACAGCAGCGAGCCCTTGTGGAAGAGCGGCGTCTCCGGCGAGTTCAGGTATTTCGCCGCGACCTCCGCGCTCATCGCCCGCCCGCCGAAGGCGATGACCCGCCCGCGCGAATCGTGGATCGGGAACATCACCCGGTCGCGGAAGCGGTCATAGGGCACGGCGATCTCCTCACCATGCACCAGCAACCCCGCCTCCATCATCAGTTCGGCCGGGACGCCCTTGCCCGCGAGATGGTCCCGCAGCGCGAAGCGATCGGCCGGGCCGTAACCGAGACGGAAGCGCGTGCGCGCCTCGCCATCGAGCCCACGCGAGGCGAGATAGCGCCGCGCCGCGCCGCCGCGTTCGCCCATCAATTCGGCCTCGAAGAACTGCGCCGCCAGCTCCACGACCTCGTGCAGCCCCTTGCGCTTCTCCTCCTGGACCTGCGCTTCCGCCGTGATCTTCGGCAGGATGACGCCGGCCTCGGCGGCGAGTTTCTCGACCGCCTCCGGGAAGGAAAGCCCCTCGGTCTCCATCACGAACTTGAAGATGTCGCCGTTCTTGCCGGAGGAGAAATCGAAGAAGGAGGCCTTCTGGTCGTTGACGAAGAAGGAGGGCGTCTTCTCCGCGTTGAAGGGCGAGAGCCCCTTCCACTCGCGCCCTGCCTTCTGCAGGCGCACGCGTTTGCCCACGACCGCCGAGACAGGCAGCCGCGCCTTGATCTCCTCAAGGACGGAGGGCGGGAACTTCATGACGTCCTATGTGGCGATGCGGGGAGCCTCTGCCAATCGCTGATCGCACCGCTCCCCTGTTTATTGGCACAATCCACAGCGCATGCTAGCCAGCCATGCGAGCGAAGCCTGGCAGGAGCGCGCCCCGATGATCGAGACGCGGCTGTTGCGCCAGTTCGTCGCCGTCGCCGAAGAGCTGAACTTTCATCGCGCCGCCGAGCGGTTGCATATGGCACAGCCGCCACTCAGCCAGGCAATCCGCAAGCTTGAGGACACGCTCGGCCTCCACCTGTTCACGCGGAGCAATCGCAGCGTCGCGCTCACCCCCGCCGGCACAGCTTTTCTTGCCTCCGCCCGCCGCGTCCTGGCCCAGCTCGACGCTGGCATCCGGGAGGCGCAACGCGTCGCCGCCGGCCAGGCCGGCCAACTCTCGGTGACCTTCGTCGGAACGGCCCATGAGCTGCTGCCGCCAACGCTGCGCCGCTTCCGCACCGATTTTCCCGGCGTCGAGCTTGTCCTGCGCGAGGCCACGACAGGCGAGCAGCTTGCGGCCATCACAGCGGGCGAAGCGGATATCGGCTTGATGCGTCGGCCCGGCATCATGGTCGCGCAGATCGCCAGCGAATGCCTGCTGCGCGAGCCAATCCTGGCCGCGTTGCCCGACGATCACCCGCGCGCCAGACTCGGTACCGTCCCCCTCGCCGATCTGGCCGGCGACGGTTTCATCGGCACGCCGCGCCAACTCGGGATCGGTTTTCACGATCAGATCCTGGGGCTCTGCCGCCTCGCCGGCTTCTCGCCGCGCATCGTCCAGGAAGCTCGCCAGATGCAGACCATCGCCAGCCTGGTCGCGGGCGGGCTCGGCGTCGCGCTGATTCCGGCCTCACTGGCACTGGTGCCGCGCGCCGGCGTCGTCTTCCGGCCGATTGCAGTCGCCGCGCCGCCGGAGATGACGCATATCGAACTGATTGCGGCCTGGGATGCGACACGGACGTCGCTGCCACGCGACAATTTCCTCGTCCTGCTGCGGCAGGCCGTTCGTGATATGCAGAACATATCAAATTAGAACAAACAATATATTTTACCTCATCGGCAGTGGCTGGCAGCCTGTCCTCGACAGCAACAGCGACGGACCTTGCCTATGCGCCCATTGCGACGAAGTGCCCTGATCGTGGCAGCCCTGACCGTGACCGCCGCTTTCGCCGGCTCAACCTCCGCAAGCGAACGAGCAACAATGATCGAGCAATTGCGCATCTACGAGATTTTCGATGGCAACAAGGCGGCCTTCCACGCCCGCTTCCGCGACCACGCTGCCCGGATCATGAAGAATTACGGCTTCGATATCGCAGCGATGTGGGAGGCCAAGGGCCAGGCCCGCACCGAGTTCGTCTACGTTTTGCGCTGGCCAGACGAGGCGACGATGCGCGAGCGCTGGGCCCGCTTCATGGCGGATGCCGAATGGGCTGGGATCAAGGAGCGCACAGCCGCCAAGCACGGCCGCCTGGTCGGTGCGATCGAGGAGCGGGTGATGCAGCGTACGAGCTATTCGCCGTGACCGCATCGGACTGATTGGAAGGCCGGGCATTGCCCTTGCCATGATGGCCGGTGCGAACGGGCGCTCCGGGAGGGGTCATAATGCCCGGCAGGCGACAAAGGCGTTCGGAGCCCTCGCAACAAAATTCATGTGTCCGCAGCCACAAGGAGCCGGAGGCAATCCATCCTCCGGCTCGCAACAGATACTCAGCCGCCGAGCGCAGCCTTCACCATCGGACTGACCTTGCCGAAATCCATCTGGCCGGCGTAAGTCCCGCGCAGGATGCCGATGACCTTGCCCATATCCTTGACGGCGGTCGCGCCGCTCTCGGTGATGGCCTTGTCGATCGCGGCCTTCACCTCGTCGTCCGACATCTGCTTGGGCAGGTAGGAAGAGATCACCGCGACCTCGACGCGCTCGCCATCGGCCAGCTCGGGGCGATTGTTTGCGTCGTAGATCGCGATCGATTCCTGGCGCTGCTTGATCATCTTCTGCAGCACGCCGAGGATCTCGTCGGCGGTGGCCTCGCCCTTGCCGGCGCCGCGCGCCTCGATGTCCTTTTCCTTAAGCGCCGCCTGGATGAGGCGGATCGCGCCGACCTTGCCCTTCTCGCCGGCCTTCATCGCTTCCTTCAGATCGCTGGTGAAGCGCTCGCGGAGGCTCGTCATTGCGTTGTTCCTTTTTCTCTTGTGCGGGCTGCGCCAAGCTTCATTGACGGGCAGCGCCCGGCTCTTTAAGGCTCGCGTTCCAGACCGGCGGAGTGGATTTCTGCAGCCCCGCCCCCGCATTTCTGCCGCTGGCGCGGCCTGGACCGAGACATAGACATGACCGCCACCGAAGGAAACCCCGCCGATAGCGGCTGGACCGAACCGCGCGCGACCGCGCTCCTCGTGCTCGCCGACGGCACGGTGCTGGAAGGCTTCGGCCTCGGCGCCGTGGGCGAGGCGCCGGGCGAAGTCTGCTTCAACACGGCGATGACCGGCTACCAGGAAATCCTGACCGACCCGTCCTATGCGGGCCAGATCGTCACCTTCACCTTCCCGCATGTCGGCAATGTCGGCGTGAACGAGGAAGACACCGAGACGGTGAACGCCGCCGCCTCCTCCGGCGTGCGCGGCTGCGTGCTCCATGCCGCGATCACCCAGCCCTCGAACTGGCGCGCGAACCGGCATTTCGACGCCTGGCTCAAGGCCCGCAACATCGTCGGCATCTGCGGCGTCGACACCCGCGCGCTGACCGCGCTGATCCGCGACAACGGCATGCCCAACGCCATCCTCGCCCATAGCCCGGACGGCGTCTTCGACATTGAGCGGCTGAAGAAGCAGGCGGCGGAGCTGCCCTCGATGGCGGGCCTCGATCTCGTGCCGCTCGTCACGGCCGCGCAGCGCTATGACTGGGACGAGACGCCCTGGGTCTGGCCCGCCGGCTATGGCAAGCGCGAGACCACGAACTACAAGGTCGTCGCGATCGACTACGGCGTGAAGCGCAACATCCTGCGCCTGCTCGCCAAGGCCGGCTGCGACGTCACGGTCGTGCCCTCGACCGCAAAGGCCGAGGACATCCTCGCCCTGAACCCAGACGGCATCTTCCTCTCCAACGGCCCGGGCGACCCGGCCGCAACCGGCGAATACGCCGTGCCGGTCATCAAGGAACTGCTCGACCGGAAGGTCCCGACCTTCGGCATCTGCCTGGGACACCAGATGATGGCGCTCGCCATCGGCGGCCAGACGATGAAGATGAAGCAGGGTCATCACGGCGCCAACCACCCGGTGCAGGACAAGACCACCGGCAAGGTCGAGATCGTCTCGATGAATCATGGCTTCGCCGTCGATCCGGCGACGCTGCCGGCCAACGCGGTCGAGACCCATGTCTCGCTCTTCGACGGTTCGAACAGCGGCATCGCGCTCACCGACCGCCCGGCCTTCAGCGTCCAGCACCACCCCGAGGCTTCGCCCGGCCCGCAGGACAGCCACTATCTCTTCAACCGCTTCGTCGAGCTGATGGCGGCGGAGAAGGGCAAGAAGGCGGCCTGAGGGCCGACCAGGACGACCGGAGGCAGGCATGATCCACCAGTTGCGCATCTACGAGATCTTCGAGCGCAACAAGGCGGCCTTCCATGCCCGCTTCCGCGACCACGCCGTCCGCATCATGGCGCGCCACGGCTTCCACATCGTGGCGATGTGGGAGACGGCGAGCGCCGGGCGCACCGAATTCGCCTATATCCTCGCCTGGCCGGATATCGAGACGAAAACGAACGCCTGGGCGAGCTTCATGGCCGATCCGGAATGGAGCGAGATCAAGCGCGTCACCCGGAACGAGCATGGCGACATGGTCGGCGCGATCGAGGACCGCATGATGAACCCGACCGACTACTCCCCGAAGCTCGGTTGACAGCACCGCACCCGCGCGCTTTAAGCAAAGCATGATCAGCCTGCTCGCCTTCCTTCACGGCTATTACGCCCCGCTCTCATAGAGGCGGTGGCATTCCCATGTTCAACCGCCGCGCTGGCGGTTGAATTCAGGCAGATCACCCGGCATCGCGGCCCACCACCGGACCAGAGCGATGTCTTCCAGGATCAGAACCGTCTCCACCATCGGCATCATGGGCTTCGGCGCCTTCGGCCGCCTGATGGCCCGCCATCTCCAGCCGCATTTCGCCTTGCGCGTCTGCGACCCCACCAGCGCGCCCGCAACCGATACGAGGGGCAAGGGCCTGCAGCCGGCGACCCCTGCTGAAGTCGCCTCCTGCGATCTCGTCATCCTCGCCGTACCCGTTCCGGCGATCCCCGAGGCGATCGCGGCTTTGCGCCCGCATCTCAAGGCCGGCGCCATCGTGCTCGATGTCGGCTCGGTCAAGATCGGCCCCGCCCGGGCGATGGAAGCCGCCCTGCCCGATGATGTCGAGATCATCGGCACGCATCCGCTCTTCGGCCCGCAGAGCGCTCGCAATGGGCTTTCCGGCCTCAAGATCGCGCTCTGCCCGATCCGCGGCCGCAGCACGCCGCGCATTGCCGCCTTCCTGCGCCATGTGCTGAAGCTGAAGGTCATCGTGACGACGGCCGACGCCCATGACCGCGAGGTCGCGATGGTCCAGGGCCTGACCCATCTCATCGCCAAGATCCTGGTCCGGATGGAGCCCCTGCCGCGGACGATGACGACGGCGAGCTTCGACCTCCTGATGCAGGCGACCGAGATGGTCCGCTACGACGCGCCCAACGTCTTCATGGCGATCGAGCGCGCCAACCCGCACGCCAAGGCGGTGCGCGACCGCTTCTTCGCTCTGGCGGAGGAGATGCGGCTGTTTCTGGAGCATGGCCATGGCGAAGCGGCGCAAACCGCCCTGCCTCAGAAGGTCGCAGAGGTCGCGCAGGCCTAGCCTTCGCGATCCTCACCGACGAGAATATCGGAAAGGCGAATGCTCCTGCGATGACCGACAATCCCCTGCTCTACCCGGGCGCCGCCCATCCCGATCTGCGCGAGCCGATGATCGCCGACCTCGTCCGCACCTTCTACGAGCGGGCGCGTCTGGATGATGTGATCGGCCCGGTCTTCGCGGCGGCTGTGACGGATTGGGACGACCACATCGCCAAGATCACCGATTTCTGGAGCGGCGTGATGCTGCGCACCGGCCGCTACAATGGCCGCCCGATGCGCCCGCATCTGATCCTGCCGCTCGAGGGCAAGCATTTCGACCGCTGGCTCGACCTGTTCGAGGCGACGGCGCGCGAGGTCTGCGCGCCCGACATCGCAGACGCCTTCATCGTCCGGGCGCGGCGCATCGCCGACAGCTTCGAGATGGCGCGCGCCAGCCAGCGCGGCGAATTCGCGGCACCGCGGCATAGTTTGCGGTGAATGCAGTGCGTCATTCTCGGGCTTGACCCGAGAATCTCAGGCCGAAAGAGGCTCTGGCACTCGCCGGTCATGAGATGCTCGGATCAAGCCCGAGCATGACGCGCGATGCATCTAGGCCGCGCGTGCCTCCCGGCTCAGGAACGTAGCGATCTCTCCCCGATCAGCTCCCGCCTCCCGCGCGATCCGCTCGGCGAGGACCACCGACGAGGGCCGAAGCGTCCCCAGCGGCCGGTCGAGCCAGTAGGACACCGGATTCAGCGCTTCGCGCGCGTCGACCCGCACGATCCGTCCCGCCGCGAGCTGCTCGCGCGCCAAAGGCGGCCGGGCCAGCGCGATGCCAAGCCCATGGGCGGCCGCATCGAGCACGAGATTGTAGTCCTCGAAGCGGCGATCCTGCGGGCGCGGGCGATAATCCAGCCCCTGCGCCGCGAACCAGGCCTTCCAGCCGGCCGCGTCGGAATCATGGATCAGCGGCTGCGCCAACAGGCGCTCCGGCGCGCCCTCCCCGATCGCGGCCGCGAGCCCCGGCGAGGCGATCGGAAAGCACCATTCCTCGAACAGCTTGAGCGAGAGCCGGTCCGGCGCGCCGCCGCGCCCGCAACGGATGCCGAGATCAACGCCTTCCTCCTCGAAATCCACCTTGCGATGCTCGACCTGCAGCACGATCCGCAGCGAGGGCGCGCCCGCCTCCAGCACGGCCAAGCGCGGCATCAGCCAGAGCGCGCAGACCGAAGGCGGCGCGCTGACCCGCACCACCGAAGCGCCGCGCGCCTCGCGCCAACGTTCGGAGGTATCGGCGATCAACGCGAAAGCTTCCTGCGTGCGCTGGAGCAGGCGCTGCCCTTCCGGCGTCAGCGAGACACCGCGGGCCTGCCGCAGGAAGACACGCAAGCCGAGCCAGTGCTCCAGCTTGGCGATCTGCCGGCTGATGGCGCCATGCGTCAGGTTCAGCGCCTCGGCGGCCGAGGAGAAGCTGCCGGTGCGCGCGGCCGCCTCGAAGGCGCGCAGGGTGTCGAGCGGCGGCAGGTTCGAGCTGTGATCCATGGTCACAGCTCATGCGCGAATTGTTCGTTTGTCAACCAGCTCGTGCGGGCGCTTATCGGCAGCAACCTTTCGTCATTGATGGATCGACGCCATGTCCTCCTCGAGCTGCGTCTCCCCTGCGCTCATTGACCCCGGCGCCAGGCGCCTCGACCCGACGCTGGTCTTCACCGTGACTTTCACGGTCATGGCCTGGGCCTCCTCCTTCCCGGCGATCCGCGCCGGGCTCGCCGGCTTCGGCCCGGCCGAGATGGCCGCGCTGCGCTTCGCCCTTGCCGGCGGCCCGGCCGCACTCTTCCTCGTCGCGACGCGGGCGAAGCTGCCCGAGCGCGCCGACATCTGGCGCTTCCTGGTCGGCGGCGTGATCTTCATCGCCGGCTACGCCCTCCTGCTGAATTTCGGCCAGCGCGTCGTGCCGGCGGGTCCTGCCGCCTTCATCATCAACACCAACCCGATCATGACGGCCGTGCTCGCCATGATGATCCTCGGCGAGCGCTTCAGCCTCACCGCCTGGCTCGGCACGGCGCTGTCCTTCGCCGGCATCGGCGTGATCGCGCTCGGCAAGGGGCTCGACGTCGAAATCGGCATGAGCGTGCTGCTGATCCTCGGCGCCGCCTTCTGCAACGCCATCACCACGGTCGTGCAGAAGCCGCTCTTCGCCCGCTACAAGCCCTTGCATGTCGCGGCCTGGAACATGGCGATCGGCGGCTTCGTGCTGCTGCCCTTCCTGCCCTCCGCCATCGCCCAGGCCCAGGTCGCCCCGGCCGTCTCCTTCTGGTCGGTGGTTTATCTCGCCGTCGTGCCGAGCCTGATCGCCTACGGCACCTGGGCGATCACCCTCTCGCGCCTGCCGGCCGCCCGCGCATCCAATTTCCAGTACGCCGTGCCGCCAGTGGCGATGCTGCTGGGTTTCCTCTGGCTCGGCGAGGTGCCGACGCTGTTTGGCCTGATCGGCGGCGTCATGGCACTGGCCGGGGTCGTGGTGGTCAACCTGAAGCGGTGATCAAAACCCCTTCGCCGCCAGCGCCTTCTCGTCATCGGCGATGTAGTCGCGGATGATCGGGACGGCGCTCTTGTGCGGGCCGAGCAGGAGCTGGAACACCATGTCGCCGCCGATGTCGAAGGAGATCGAGCAGGCGCAGAGATAGAATTCCCACATCCGGGCGAAGCGCTCGCCCATCATGCCGACCACCTCCTGGCGCCTGGCCAAGAAGCGCTCTCGCCAGGCTTCGAGCGTCCAGTGGTAGTGGCGCCGCCAGAATTCGCAGTCCGAGGACCAGAGCCCGGTCTGCTCCACCGCCGCGAACACCTCCGACAGCGCCGGCGCATAACCGCCGGGGAAGATGTATTTCTCGAAGAACGGCCCGGTGAAGCCCGGCGGCCCGGCGCGGCCGATGCAGTGGACGAGCGCGATCCCGTCCGGCGTCAGCAAATCGCGGATCTTCTCGAAATATTCGCCGTAATGCGCGACGCCGACATGCTCCATCATGCCGACCGAGACAATGCGGTCGAACGTCCCCGTGAGCTCGCGATAGTCCTTGTTGACGAAGGTCACGGCATCACCCACGCCGGCGGCCTCGGCTCGCTTTTGCGCGGCCGCCATCTGGTCGGGCGAGACGTTGAGGCCGGTGACCTTGGCTCCGCAGGCTTTCGCCAGATAGATCGAGAGTTCGCCCCAGCCCGAGCCGATGTCGAGCACGCGCATGCCGGGCTCGATCTTCAACTTGGCGGCGATGTGCCGGAGCTTCGCTTTCTGTGCTGCCTCCAGCCCGACCTCGGGGCTGTGCCAGTAGGCACAGGAATAGGTCATCGTCTCGTCGAGCCAGAGCCGGTAGAAATCGGTCGGGATGTCGTAGTGATGCTTGACCTTCTTGCCGGCGGCACCGAGCGGGTTGTGCATCCGCCAGCGCCTTATGCGGAAGCGAACCTGCCGGATCGCCTTTTGCAGCGGATGCTTGCGCAGTTCCTTCCGTTGCAGCCAGAACAGCGTGAGCAGGTCGTGGATCGTGCCTTCCTCGAAGTCGATCCGCCCGTCCATGTAGCCTTCGGCCAACGCCAGCTCGGGATTGAGGAAGAGCTCCCGCTCGATCCGATCGTCATGAAAGCGCACGGTGACGGAGGGCGCGATCTTGCGCACCCCGGCGAACAGCATTTCGGCCGGGCCGGGGCCGAAGACATGCCGCTTGCCATCCGGGGTGACGACAGTCAGGCGCCCCTGGCGGACGAACCCCTTGAGCAGTCGCGGCAACAGCAGCATCGGCGATCCCCGTTGACCCCGCGAGTCGCGGGCAGCCCGACGAGCTAATCGCAAACGGCGTCGCGCCGAAAGCCCTGTGGTTGCGGAGCGGCCCGGCTTTCGCTTACTCGTCGCAAGGAAGAGGCCGCACCCGGCCCGAGGATCGAGCAACCCATGTCCTGGCGCGATTTCTGGAACGGCGAGCATGCGATCTACGTCTCGCCACGCCACAAGGCCCTGCATTACCGCGGGATCGCGAGCGACCTGATCGGCCATATCCCCTCGCCCGCAGCGGTCGTGCTCGACCATGGCTGCGGCGAGGCGCTCGATGCCGCCCGCGTCGCGCGGGCCTGCGGCAAGCTCTATCTCTGCGAGGCGGCGCCGAGCGTCCGTGAGAAGCTGCGCGGACAGTTCGGACGGCTGGAGACGGTCGCGGTCGTCTCGCCGGAGGAGGTCGAGGCCCTGCCCGAGGCGTCGCTCGACCTCGTCGTCGCCAATTCGCTGATCCAGTACCTCTCCCGCGACGAGCTGAAAACCGTGCTCGCGACCTGGCACAGCCGGCTCAAGCCCGGCGGCGCCCTCGTCCTCGCCGACGTCATCTCGCCCGATGTGAGCCCCCTGACGGACGCCACCCAGCTCCTTGCCTTCGGCTGGCGCGGCGGCTTTTTCCTGGCAGCTCTTGCCGGGCTCGTCCGCACGGCCTTCTCGGATTATCGCAAGCTCCGCGCCCAATACGGCCTTTCGACCTATACGCCGGAAGCTGTCCAGGGCCTGCTGCGCGAGGCCGGCTTCGTCGAGATCCAGCGGCCCGCGAATTTCGGCCACAACCCGCATCGGATGACCTTCAAGGCGATCAGGCCGGCCTGAAGGCCAGCGCGCGCTGACTCTTGGAAAGCCTCCTCGTGCAGACAGAGTACGGAAGGCGCCGGGCATTCCGTAACTGAACCCGACGGAATGACTTGATCCGGACCGGCAAATATGGCTTTGAGCGCGGCTTGTCTCCACGTCACCGCCACTAAGTCACTGTCTCCAAGCCCGGAATGCCCGTGCAGGACCAATTCGCCTGTCCTTATTGCGACGCAACGCTCAACCGGGGCGTGCTGTCCTGCCGCTGCTGCGGGCGCGATCTCACGCCCGTCCTGCCGCTGCTGCGCCGCCTCGATACGCTGGAAGAGCGTCTCGCCACCTTCGAGAAGAAAGCCGAGGAGGACCGCGCCGCAGTCGCGGCCATGCCGGCACCACCCGCGGCAGAGGTCAAGGCGGCAATCCTGCCCGAGGATATGCCTCCGGGCGATGAGCTGCCGCCCGCCCTGAACGCGGCGCGTCGGCGCTTCTGGGTGCTGCCGCTCGGCTTCCTGCTGCTGCTCGGCGCCTATGGCTCGGTCGTGCTCTGGCTCGACTTGCCCCTCTGGTCGCTGCGCCTTGCCTCGATCGCAATTCCCTTCACCACGGGCCTGATCTATTTCGGCGTCCGGCCACGGCTGATCGCCTTCGATATCGGCATCGCCCTCGCCTTCGCGATTTTTTCCGTCGCAGCAATGAACGCGTGGCTGGGCTGGCACGACAATATACCGCTCCTTCCGCAGGGATCGGCAGCCTGGCGCGAGACGTTCTTCTATGCGCTGAGCATCGGTGCCTCCCTTTTCTCGGGGATGTTGCTGCGCGTGACGCAGGCTGCGCTGACCGCGCGCGGCCTCGTCTCGCTGCCGGAACTGCGTAGGGGGCTGCTGGCTGTTCACGGCAAGATCCCGATGGAAACCCTGAAGACCATCGAGACCACGATCCTGATGGCCACGACCGTTATTTCTGCCATTGCCGGCATCATTGCCGGAATTTTGGGAGTGAAATAAGAAAGATGATCGAGACTGTGCTTGTCCGGCACGTTCTGCCTGCCGTCTTCGCTGCCGCCATTATGCTGTCGAGCGCCCATGCCGCCGACCCGATCCAGCTCATCACGCGCCAGGAGGCCGCGCTGCCGGCCGCCGGCATCGCCGCCACGGGCACGCGCAACCTGACGCGCGGCCCCGGGATCGACACCTTGCCGACGCCCGACAAGGGCGTGGACGGCAAGCCCTTCCGGCTGGCGGTGCGCTTCGTGCCGAGCAATGGCGTGCCGGTCGACCCTTCGACCGTTCGCGTCTTCTATCGCCGCCAGCCCCCGCTCGACATCACCGAGCGCGTCAAGACCTTCATCACGCCGGCCGGCATCGATGCGCCCGCGGTCGTGGTGCCGCCCGGCACGCATGTCATCGAGATCGAGGCGACTGACAAGGAAGGCCGCATTGGCCGCCGGCAGCTCCAGCTGACCGTCGCCCCGTCGCAATAGCTGCGATCAAGCGCACCCGCAGCCTTGCAAGCCCCACCGCCATGACGACCAAAGGCGTAGTCCGCAGACCGGGGAGCACGGTGGACTCGCGTCGAACGCCATGGAACGCTGCGTCACCTGGGGAGAGGCTGACATGCGATACTGGCTTGCCGCGACGGCGTTGTTGTTCACCCTGTTGGGAGCCGCACCGCCTATTGCGGCGCAGGACGGCCGGATCAGACCGGAATGTCGCCGGACGGGAGATCCACGGGCCTGTACTTGCGCCCTCGACAACGGCGGCATGATGGTGGCCGACCCTCACCGTCCGAACCGGATGCGCTGGCGGTCGCCACGGCTTGGAACGGGAGCCCATATGGCTTTCATGAACTGTTCCAACCGCGCCGGGCGGCGCGGCTAGAGCATCGCTCCGAAAAGCGGAATGCGGCTTTCGGGAAAGCCGACGCAAATGCGCTCCGGCGTCTCTCCGATCGCGAGCCTCCGGCTTCAGGCCGCCCGGTCGGCGAAGCTGAAGAATTTGTGGCCGAGGAACGAGAACACCATCACCACCCCCGTCGTGACGAACTGCATCGGCAGATAGGGCAGTCCGAGCCGGGTCACGAAGAGATGCATCAGCAGGCCGGTGAGCACGAAGCCGCCGGCCGCGATCAGCCCGAAACGCCAGCCGGCCTGCGCATGGCTGCGCGTCGCGTCGAAAGTCATCCAGCGGTTCAACCCGTAGGAGACCAGCGCGCCGACGACGAAGCCGGCGAGCGTCGCCGGCACGGGATCGAGCCTGGCGCCCTCCACCAGCCCGATCAGCACGCCGTAATGGGCCACCGCCGTCAGCCCACCGGCGAAGGCATAGCTGACGAGTTGGCGGAACTGGCGCGGATAGCGACGAAGCGGCATCCGCGCTTCCTAGATCATCGGGCGCGCGGGGCGAATGATTTTTTGCCTCGCGCGGTCCCGTCATCCTGCATCGCGCCTCTCAGGCGACAGCCTGTCGGTGCGGTTCACGTCTCGCCGAGTCCTGCAGCGTCAGGCCCGGGCCTCGAAGACCATGTTGAACGGCGTCTCCGTCGCACGGCGGAAATGCGAGAAGCCGGCATCGAGCGCAACCTTCCGCAGGCGCATCTCCCCCGCCTGCGCGCCAAGCCCGAGGCCGACCTCCTGCGACAGCGAGGCCGGCGTGCAGATCATCGTCGACGCCCCGTAGTAGATCCGCCCGACCGGGTTGAGATTGTCCTTGAGATGGTCATGCGCGAAGGGCTCGACGATCATCCAGCTCCCGTCCCTGGCCAGCGACTCGCGCACATGCTTTCCGGCACCGACCGGATCGCCCATGTCGTGCAGGCAATCGAACATGGTCACGAGGTCGTATTTCCGTTCCGGGAAGTCCTTGGCCGAGGCGCGCTCGAAGGTGATGCGGTCGCCCACGCCGGCCTTCTCCGCCGCCTCGCGCGCCCGCTCGATCGAAGGACCGTGATAGTCGAAGCCGTAGAAGCGCGACTGCGGATAGGCCTGCGCCATCAGGATGGTGGAAGAGCCGTGTCCGCAGCCGACATCGGCAACCGTCGCGCCCCGCTGCAACTTGGCCTCGACATCGCCCAGCGCCGGAATCCATTCGGCCGTCAGATGGGCATTGTAACCCGGCCGGAAGAAACGCTCGGTTCCGCGGAAAAGGCACCTGCTGTGCTCGTGCCAGCCGAGGCCGGCACCGCTCCGGAAGGCCTCCGCGACCTTCGGCTCGTCGATCCACATCGACTGGACGACCTCAAAGGCGCCGGCGAAGAAGGCCGGGCTGTCCTCCTCCGCGAAGGCCATGGCCTGCTCCGGCGAGAGGCTGAAGCTGTCGCTGCCTTCGTCATAGTCGATGTAGCCGGCGGAGGCCTGCCCGGCGAGCCATTCGCGCAGATAGCGCTCCTTGAGGCCCGTCTTCTCCGCCAGTTGCCGGGAGGTGACGGGCTCGCCATCAGCCATCGCCTTGTAGAGGCCGAGCTGATCGCCCAGCACGATCAGGGAGCCGGTGACGGACGCTCCGACATCGCCGACAAGACGTCCCACCAGCGCATCGAGTTTCTGAGGGTCGGCTTCACGCATGGCCATGCTCCTCGGGTTAGGGCGTGGCCGGCTTGACGCGATCCGGCTCGACGCCATCGCGGAAGCGGCAACGCTATACCCTTAGGTAAGCATGTCAACGCAAGGAGAGGTCCGCTCTCAGCCCTTTGCCTGAGCCGGCTCGGGGACGCGCGGCAGGCTGGGGTCGCGCTGCGCTGCCTCGATCACGCTGTCGAGCAATCCCGGGAAGCGCCGGTCGAGATCGGCGCGCCGGATGCTGAGATAGCGCGAGGTGCCCTCGACGCGCATATGCGTGATCCCGGCCTCGCGCAGCTTGGCGAAGTGATAGGAGAGCAGCGACGGCGAGGCCAGCCCGACGAAATTGCTGCAGCGGGCCTTGTCCATCTCCGTTGCATCGGAGAGCGCCACCAGAATGCCGAGCCGGATCGGATCGGCCAGCGCAGCGAAGATGTCGGCCGGCGCGACATCGTCGATATCGGGATGGAACAGCGGTTTCATGCCTCCGAGATAGGCGATGGCATCACTCCTGACAAGATTCAACATTCATTGAAATTACCCTTGCGGTAATCGCCAGGCGCGATTAATTCAACGATCATTGAATTTCGAAGCCTGACTTCGATACAGCGACCATCCGCAAGGATCACTCCCATGGACATCCGTCTCTTGTCGCTCGCAGGCGGCGCCTTCGCCATCGGCACGGGCAGCCTGATCGTCACCGGCATCCTGCCTCACCTCGCCTCCGGCCTCGGTGTCTCCGTCGACACCGCCGGCCTGCTCATCTCGATCTTCGCCCTGGCCTATGCGGTCGGCTCGCCGATTCTCTCCACTGTGCTGGGCGATGCCGATCGCAAGCGCGTCCTGATCGGTGCGATGGCGGTCTTCGGCCTCGCCAATCTCGGTGCCGCCTTCGCCACGGATTTCACCGTCGTCGTGCTGGCGCGCGTCGTCATGGCCTTCGCGGCCGGCGTGTTCATGCCTGCCGCCAACGCCGTGGCCGTGGCCATCTCTCCGCCCGAGCGGCGCGGGCGCGCCATCGCGCTGGTCACCGGCGGCATGACCGTATCGCTGATTCTCGGCATCCCGATCGGCACCGCCGTCGTCGGCTTCGGCGGCTGGCATCTCGCCTTCCTGATCGTCGCCGGCTTGAGCGTGCTCTCGCTGGCGGGGCTCTTCGCGAGGCTCCCGGCCGGCCTGCCGCACGGCACCAACACGCTGCGCGAGCGCCTGCAGGTCGCGAGCCGCTCGGACGTGCTGCTGGCGTTGGGCACGACCATGCTTTGGACGACCGGCGCCTTCGTCCTCTACACCTATATCGCGCCCTTTCTGACGAACCATGCCGGTATCGCCGGCCCCTGGCTGGCGGCGACGCTCGTCCTCTCCGGCATCGGCTCGGCGCTCGGCAACCAGTTCGGCGGGATGGCGAGCGACCGCTTCGGCCCCGAGCGCACGCTCTCCGTCGTGCTGACGATTCTCACCGGGGCCCTGCTTGCGGCCTCGCTGGTCGCGGTGACGCTGCCGCCGGCGATTGCGATCTATCTGCTTCCGCTCGTCATCATGGTCTGGAGCGGCGCGGGCTGGGCCGGCCACCCCTCGCAGATGTCGCGGCTGGCGGCAATGGCGCCGGACGCCATCGTCGTCGCGCTCTCGCTCAACGCCTCCGCCCTCTATTTCGGCATCGCCGCCGGCGCGGCTTTGGGCCAGCAGGTGATGCGCCATGCCGGCACCTGGTCGCTCGGCTTCGTCGGCGCCGCCTGCGAGATCGCGGCGCTCGGCCTGCTCTTCGTCGCCATGCGTCGCAAGCGCAGAACGCCCAAGCCGCTGGAGATCGATCTCGTGCTGCCGGCACCACGGCCTGTGCGTTGATGCGGGTGGGAAGCGCTTTTAGCTTTCCCCCGCCGCCTTGCCCGTCTATAGCGAGCGCCTAGCATTCATTCAGACACTCGCTCGGCCTCCGCTCGCCCGATCGGACCGGCCTTGCGCGCGCCTGCCCAAGACCGGTCGAGATCATGCCCAAGCGCACAGACATCAAGTCCATCCTGATCATCGGCGCCGGCCCCATCATCATCGGACAGGCCTGCGAGTTCGATTATTCCGGCACCCAGGCCTGCAAGACGCTGAAGGCCGAGGGCTACCGCATCATCCTGGTCAACTCGAATCCGGCCACGATCATGACCGATCCCGATCTCGCCGACGCGACTTATGTCGAGCCAATCACGCCCGAGATCGTCGCCAAGATCATCGAGAAGGAGCGTCCCGACGCGCTCCTGCCCACCATGGGCGGCCAGACGGCACTGAACTGCGCGCTCTCGCTCAAGAAGATGGGCGTGCTGGAGAAATTCAACGTCGAGATGATCGGCGCCACCGCCGACGCCATCGACAAGGCCGAGGACCGTGAGCGTTTTCGCGAGGCGATGACCAAGATCGGCCTCTCCACGCCGCGCTCGCACCATATCAAGACGCTCGGCCAGGCGCTCGACGCGCTCGAGGACATCGGCCTTCCCGCCATCATCCGCCCCTCCTTCACCATGGGCGGCACCGGCGGCGGCATCGCCTACAACAAGGGCGAGTTCATCGACATCGTCGAGCGCGGCATCGACGCCTCCCCCACCAGCGAGGTCCTGATCGAGGAGAGCGTGCTCGGCTGGAAGGAGTACGAGATGGAGGTCGTCCGGGACAAGAAGGACAACTGCATCATCGTCTGCTCGATCGAGAACTTCGACCCGATGGGCGTCCATACCGGTGATTCGATCACCGTGGCGCCTGCGCTGACGCTGACCGACAAGGAATATCAGATCATGCGCGACGCCTCGCTGGCGGTGCTGCGCGAGATCGGCGTCGAGACCGGCGGCTCGAACGTTCAGTTCGCGATCGATCCCGAGACCGGCCGCATGATCGTCATCGAGATGAACCCACGCGTCTCGCGCTCGTCGGCGCTGGCCTCGAAGGCAACCGGCTTCCCGATCGCCAAGGTCGCGGCGCGGTTGGCCGTCGGCTACACGCTCGACGAGATCGAGAACGACATCACCGGCGGCGCGACGCCGGCCTCCTTCGAGCCGACCATCGACTACGTCGTCACCAAGATCCCGCGCTTCGCCTTCGAGAAATTCCCCGGCTCCGAGCCGACGCTGACCACCGCGATGAAGTCGGTCGGCGAGGCCATGGCAATCGGCCGCACCTTCCAGGAATCGTTGCAAAAGGCCTTGCGCTCGCTGGAGACCGGCCTCGACGGGCTCGACGAGATCGAGGTCGATGGCATGGGCCTCGGCGACGACCGCAACGCGATCAAGGCGGCGATCTCGACACCGACGCCCGACCGCATCCTGCATGTCGCGCAGGCGATGCGGCTGGGCTTCACCGACGCCGAGATCCATGAGAGCTGCAAGATCGACCCCTGGTTCCTCGAGCAGATGCGCGAGATCGTCGAGACCGAGGAGAAGGTGCGCAAGTTCGGCCTGCCGCAGACCCCCGGCGCCTTCCGCCAGGTCAAGGCGATGGGCTTCTCCGACAAGCGCCTCGCCGCCGTCTCCGGCAAGACCGAGGCCGAGGTCAGGGCGCTGCGCCGCTCGCTCGAGGTGCGCCCCGTCTACAAGCGCATCGACACCTGCGCCGCCGAATTCGCCTCGCCGACCGCCTATATGTACTCGACCTACGCCATGCCCTTCGCCGGCAAGGTTGCCGACGAGGCCAATCCCTCGGATCGCAAGAAGGTCGTCATCCTCGGCGGCGGGCCGAACCGCATCGGCCAGGGCATCGAGTTCGACTATTGCTGCTGCCATGCCTGCTACGCGCTGCGCGACGTCGGCTACGAGACCATCATGGTCAACTGCAACCCGGAGACGGTCTCGACCGACTACGACACCTCCGACCGGCTCTATTTCGAGCCGCTGACGGTCGAGGACGTGCTCGAGATCCTGGAGACCGAGAAGCAGAACGGCACGCTGCACGGCGTCATCGTCCAGTTCGGCGGCCAGACGCCGCTCAAGCTGGCGAACGCGCTGGAGGAGGCCGGTATCCCGATCCTCGGCACCTCGCCCGACATGATCGACCTCGCCGAGGACCGCGACCGCTTCAAGCGTCTGCTCGACAAGCTCAGCCTGAAGCAGCCGAAGAACGGCATCGCCTATTCGGTCGAGCAGTCGCGCATGATCGCGGGCGAGCTCGGCCTGCCCTTCGTCGTGCGGCCTTCCTATGTGCTCGGCGGCCGCGCCATGGCGATCATCCGCGACGAGGTGATGTTCGAGGACTATCTGCTCGGCACCCTGCCCTCGCTGATCCCCTCCGAGGTCAAGGCCAAGTATCCGAACGACAAGACCGGCCAGATCAACACGGTGCTCGGCAAGAACCCGCTGCTGTTCGACCGCTATCTGTCGGACGCCATCGAGGTCGATGTCGACTGCCTCAGCGACGGTCGTGACGCCTTCATCGCCGGCATCATGGAGCATATCGAGGAGGCCGGCATCCATTCCGGCGATTCGGCCTGCTCGCTGCCGCCGCGCTCGCTCTCGCCCGCGATCATCGCCGAGCTGGAGCGCCAGACCAAGGCGATGGCGCTCGCGCTCGATGTCGGCGGGCTGATGAACGTGCAATACGCCATCAAGGACGGCGAGATCTACGTGCTCGAGGTCAATCCGCGCGCCTCGCGCACGGTGCCCTTCGTCGCCAAGGTCATCGGCCAGCCCATCGCCAAGATCGCCGCGCGCATCATGGCGGGCGAGACGCTGGGCAGCTTCGGCCTCAAGCCCGCGGTCCTCGGCCATGTCGGCGTCAAGGAGGCGGTCTTCCCCTTCGCGCGCTTCCCCGGCGTCGACGTGCTGCTCGGCCCCGAGATGCGCTCGACCGGCGAAGTCATCGGCCTCGACCGTTCCTTCGACGTCGCCTTCGCCAAGAGCCAGCTCGGCGCCGGCTCCAAGGTGCCGGTCAAGGGCACGGTCTTCGTCTCGGTGCGCGACGACGACAAGCCGCGCATCGTGCCGGCCGTGCGCATCCTGGCCGATCTCGGCTTCCGCATCCTCGCCACCGGCGGCACGCTCCGGCTGCTGCAGGAACAGGGCATCGACGCCGCCCGGATCAACAAGGTCCTGGAAGGCCGCCCGCACGTCGTCGATGCGATCAAGAACGGCGAGATCCAGTTGATCTTCAACACCACCGAAGGCCCGCAGGCCCTCGCCGATTCCCGTTCGCTCCGGCGCTCGGCCCTCTTGCACAAGGTGCCCTATTATACCACCTTGGCAGGCGCGATCGCAGCGGCGGAAGGCATCAAGGCCTATAGCAGCGGCGATCTCGAAGTACGGTCGCTGCAATCCTACTTCGAACGGGCAGCTTGACGTAGCCGCTCGCAACGAGGTTCAAATACCGAGCGGAAGCGCGGACGCGCCGGCACCCTTGGACGGGGCCGGCGTCAGCCGCGCTTTCGGATCTTACGGGACGGAAAGAATGGAAAAGGTTCCCATGACTGCGGGCGGCTTCGCCGCTTTGGAGGTGGAGTTGAAGCACCGCCAGCAGGTCGAGCGTCAGCGCATCATCGCGGCGATCTCCGAGGCCCGTGCGCTCGGCGACCTCTCCGAGAACGCCGAATATCACGCGGCGAAGGAAGCGCAGTCGTTGAACGAAGGCCGCATCATGGAGCTGGAGTCGCTGATCGGCCGCGCCGACATCATCGACGTCTCCAAGCTCGGCGGCGACACGGTCAAGTTCGGCGCCACGGTCAAGCTGATCGACGACGACACCGAGGAAGAGAAGAGCTACCAGATCGTCGGCGAGCCCGAATCCGACGTGAAGTCGGGCAAGGTCTCGGTCGGCTCGCCGATCGCGCGCGCGCTGATCGGCAAGAAGGTCGGCGATTCCGTGCAGGTCAATACGCCCGGCGGCGGCAAGTCCTACGAGATCGTCGGAGTCGCCTTCCGCTAACCACGGCAACAGGGCGCCGATGGCAATCGGCGCCCGAGCTCCTACATTATCTCCGAAGGCCTTCGGAGACGACGCCATGACGACACGCCGCCACTTCCTCGCATTGTCGCTTGCGGGGGCATCGCTCGCCCTGCTCCCGTCCGGCCTCTCGCCTGCTCTCGCACAGGCCGCGCCCATCGGCTCGATCCGCGTCGAGTTCGCGCGAACGGTCACGGATGCCTGGGGCGACAATGTCAGGCTGGTCAGCGCCGAGCTTCAGCGAACGCTGGCTGAGATCCTCGGACCGGAATTCCGTCAGGGAGCCGGCAACCGCCTCGTCGTGACGGTCCGCAGCCTCTGGCTGGCGAGCTATGCCGGCGGCGGTGGCGGCGGCAAGCCGGCCGATGGCGGCGCCAGCAACGACTATCTTGAGAGCACCGTCACGCTCTACGACAGCCGCGGCCGCGCGCTCAACAGCTGGCCGATCATGTCGACGGAACTCTCGGGTGGCGCGGGCGCCTGGTATCTGCCGGATGTCGACCAGCGCCGGCTGAAGGCGCTGGCGCGCAACAACGCCTACTGGATCAAGCGCTACGTCGCGGGCTGAGCGCCGCTCAGCCGAAAGGCACGATCGGCTCGTCCTTGACCCGGTCGAGGGCGAGCGCGGTGCGCACATTGCGGACGTTCGGCAGCGCCGTCAGATCCCCGACGAAATCCTGAAACGCCTTCAGGTCGGGCGCCACGCATTTCAGCACGAAGTCGATGTCGCCGGAGAGCGTCCAGCATTCGCGCACCGGCGCCCAGTCACGGATGCGGCTCTGGAAGGCGACGAGATCGGCTTCCGCCTGGCTCGCCAGATGCACGAAGGCGAAGCAGACCACCTCATAGCCCAGCTTCCGCTCGTCGAGATCGGCATGGTAGCCACGGATCAACCCGGCCTCCTCCAGCGCCCTGACGCGCCTGAGGCAAGGGGGCGGCGAGATGCCGACGCGGCTTGCCAACTCGACATTGGTCATGCGCCCATCGGCCTGAAGCTCGCGCAGGATACGCAGGTCGATATCGTCGAGTTTCGCCGGCAATGAATGTCCTCTGAGGCAGGTGGCGCTGGTGTAGACGGCGTCGGCAGGCGATACAAGGCGCATGCCGCAGACGCCCGCCCCCTTGCATCAGAAAACTGCCCCGACGATCTGGGTCCTGACCGACGGCAAAGCCGGTGATGAGCTGCAATGCCTCGGTGTGGCCGAGCGGCTCGGCATCGTGCCGGAGATCCGCCGGGTGGCGCCGCGAAAGCCCTTCGCCTGGCTGATGCCGCGCGGCCCCATCGACCCGCGCGAGGGACCGGAGCGGCCGCAAAGCCCGATCCGCCCGCCCTTCCCCGACATCGCCATCGCGTCCGGCCGGCGTGCCGTCGCCTATCTCAGGGCGGTGAGGAAGGCCTCGAATGGCCGGACCTTCACCGTCTTCCTCAAGGACCCGCGCACCGGCACCGGTACGGCCGATCTGATCTGGGTCGCGGAGCATGACCGGCTGCGCGGCGGCAATGTCCTGGTCACCACCACCTCCCCTCATCGCCTGACGCCCGAGCGCCTCGCCGCCGCCCGCGCAGCGCCGCCGGCGCCGATCGCCGCCCTGCCCGCGCCGCGTGTCGCCGTGCTCGTCGGCGGCGACAGCCGGCATCATCGTTTCACCCCGGCGGATAGCGAGCGCCTCGCCCGACAGCTCGACGCCCTGGCCGCCTCCGGCGCGAGCCTGATGGGCTCGCCCTCGCGCCGGACCTCGCCCGCGCTTTCCGCCGGGGTGGCAGCGGTCTTCGCCCGGCATGGCGGCTGGTGGTGGGATGGCAGCGGCGAGAACCCCTACATCGCCCTGCTTGCCAATGCCGACGCCATCGTGGTCACCGCGGACTCGACCAACATGATCGGCGAGGCGACGGCGACCGGCGTGCCGGTTCTCGTCTTCGAGCCTCAGGGCGGCCATGCCAAGATCGCCGCCCTGATCGCATCGCTGACGCGCCAGGGCGTTGTGCATGCTTTCCGTGGACAGCTTGATGGCGAACGCTACCAGCCGATAGACTCCACGCCGATCATAGCCGATGCGATACGCGAAGGCTGGCTGCGCCACAGGGCGGCGCTCGGGCTCACGGGCCCCTGAAGCAGCGACCCTTGTTTCGGCGCCACGCCGCCGTATCTGACGGAGTCGAGCGCGGCCCGGCCGCGGAGAAGGAAACGAGACGATGGCCCACACCCACGCCCGCGTCATGATCGTCGGCTCCGGCCCCGCCGGCTACACGGCGGCGATCTACGCCGCCCGCGCCATGCTGGAACCGGTGCTGATCTCTGGCCTCCAGGCCGGCGGCCAGCTCATGATCACCACGGATGTCGAGAATTATCCGGGCTTCGCCGACGTCATCCAGGGCCCCTGGCTGATGGAGCAGATGCGCGCCCAGGCCGAGCACATGGGCACGAAGATGGTCTCCGACCATATCGGCAGGGTCGACCTGTCGCAGCGCCCCTTCCGGCTCTGGGGCGATGGTGGCGAGACCTATTCCTGCGACGCGCTGATCATCGCCACCGGCGCCCAGGCGAAGTGGCTCGGCCTGCCCTCCGAGCAGAGCTTCCAGGGCTTCGGCGTCTCGGCCTGCGCCACCTGCGACGGCTTCTTCTTCCGCAACAAGGAGGTCGTGGTCGTCGGCGGCGGCAACACCGCGGTCGAGGAGGCGCTCTACCTCGCCAATCTCGCCAGCAAGGTCACGCTGGTCCACCGCCGCGACCACTTGCGCGCCGAGCGCGTGATGCAGGACCGGCTGTTCAAGCACCCGAAGATCGAGGTGATCTGGGACAGCGAGGTCGCCGAGATCTGCGGTGGCACGACCCCGCCCAATGTCACGCATCTGCGCCTGACCAACACCAAGACCGGCGCCGAGAGCGAGCTCAAGACCGACGGCGTCTTCATCGCCATCGGCCACAAGCCGGCGACCGAACTCTTCGTCGGCCAGCTCGCCATGCGCGAGACCGGCTATCTCGAAGTCGAGTCGGGAACGACTCAGACGAATGTTCCGGGCGTCTTCGCGGCCGGCGACGTCACCGACGAGCACTATCGCCAGGCCGTCACCGCCGCCGGCATGGGCTGCATGGCCGCCCTCGACGCCGAGCGCTGGCTGGTGGCGAGCACGCTCGACCAGCGAGAAGCCGCTGAATAAGGGCTTTTCGGGGATTCATCACTGGAATCGATGAATCCCCTCACCAGATTCAGTGCCAAAAAGAACAATCTCTGTCGTCCGGGCATTGACGGACAAGAACTTTATCCCCCACCATGCACAAAATGCATATCGGGGGAAGCGCGGTGGATTGGGACCGCATTAGAATTTTTTATACCGTCGCAGAGTCAGGCAGTTTCACAAAAGCTGGCGATGTTCTGGGGTTGAGTCAATCCGCCGTGAGCCGGCAGATCGGCGCGCTTGAGCGTGAGCTGCGGGCGCCGCTGTTTCATCGGCATACGCGCGGCCTGATCCTGACCGAGCAGGGCGAATTGCTCTGGCGCGCCGCGCGCGAGATGACGCAGCGGCTGGAGCGCACGCGCTCGCAATTGTCGGAGACCCGCGAGCATCCCTCGGGAGAGCTCAAGGTCACGGCGACGCGCGGCCTCGGTGGGCACTGGCTGACGCCGCGCCTGGCCGAATTCCTCGACCTCTATCCGGACATCAAGGTCGACCTCATCCTGACCGATGAGGAGCTCGACCTCTCGATGCGCGAGGCCGACATCGCCATCCGCCTGCGCCAGCCGCAGCAGCCGGACCTGATCCAGCGCAAGCTCTTCACCGTGCACTATCACGTCTATGCCTCGCCGGCTTACGTGAAGCGCTTCGGCGAGCCGAAGAGCTACGAGGATCTCGACAACCACCGGATCGTCTCCTTCGGCGGCACCTCGCCATCCTATCTCACGGCCGTGCACTGGCTCGGCACGATCGGCCGCGACCAGCGCAACCCGCGCCCGATCCATCTCGTCGTCAACAACATCACGGCGATGAAGCGCGCCGTCGATTCCGGCGCAGGCATCGCCGTGCTGCCGGACTACCTGATCGAGACGGGCTCGCCGCTCGTGCAACTGATGCGCGAGACCGAGATGCCGCAGCTCGAGAGCTATCTGGTCTATCCGGAAGAGATGAAGTCGGTCGCCCGCGTCCAGGTCTTCCGCGATTTCCTGATCCAGAAGGCGCAACGCTGGACCTACTGACGGCCCAGCGGATCGCCGGCGCACCCTCCGGGTACGTCGGCGGCTCGCGTCCCGCCCCGGCGCGGACTTCTCCTGAAAGTGGATCGCGATTGCGCATCCCGGCCGCAGGCATCTGCCCGGCCACCTGCTGATCTTGCACGAACGACCGCACCGTCCCGGACCTGACCCGGGCCCGCGCCGGAGCGCTTGCAGGGGCACTTCAGACCCGGGCTCCGGCACTGCGTTCGCCCAGGCCGAAACGGCCCATATCTCCATGAAAACGCAGGCCGCTGTCGCCTTGCCGCCTGCTCGATTCGTAGGCAGCCAGTCGGCTGAGCAACCAACTGAAATCCTGCAAATGTATGACGGCAGCCCAGAAACTGTGCACGCCATACGGGCAGAAGCTAGCAACCTTCATCCTGGATGATAGATCGTCGGAATTTCAATCTGCAATGAGTGCATATTTCTCAATCATTTAGGCACAAATTGGTCGCATCTGAGAGCGAGATATGCAGCTTGCGCATGGCGGCTCCAAGCTATGCTGCATTGCAAAACGGCAGGTCCTGCACAATATTGAGTACACGGTTGTTCGGAACGGGCTCCGCAATCTCCTCCCGGCGTTGAGTTCGTTTCAGCCGTTCCCCTCTGAGATGTTTGGCGTTTGAGCCAGATGTTTCAAACTTTCAAGGCCGGCTCCCCTCGGGGACGCCGGCCCTTTTTTTGCGCCGCGCCCAGTTGCGGCGCTCCGCTCCCGACAGATCGAGCCGACAAAAAAGGCACCGCCGAAGCGGTGCCTTCCGGAGAGCGCATCCAGATCCCTGCCGCTCAGGCGGCGAGCTTGCCGACGATCTTGGCGAAGCCGTCGAGGAAGCCCAGCAGGAAGCTGCGCGTGCCTTCATTGGTGATCTCGTGGTTCGCGTCGATCAGGTCTTCCTTGAAGGTGATGAAGACCTGCCCGCCGGCCACCACGCCGGCGAGATTGGTCATGATCATGCGCAGCTCGTTCTGGGCCACCGCCGTGCCGACGGCGCCGCCGCTGGCCCCGGTCACCGCGACCGGCTTGCCCGCCCAGGAATTCTTGCCATAGGGGCGCGAAGCCCAGTCGATCGCGTTCTTGAGCGCGGCCGGGATCGAGCGATTATGCTCGGGCGTGACGATCAGAATGGCATCGGCCGCCTCGATCTCGCGCTTCAGGCGCAGCGTCGGCTCGGGGCGATCAGCTTCGAGATCCTGGTTGAACAGAGGAAGATCGTCGATCCGTACGAAGGAAGGCTCGAAGACATCGGCTCCGAGCTTCGCCAGAGCCTCCGCCAGCTTGCGGTTGATCGATTCGCGGCGGGTGCTGCCGACGACGATGGCGAGCTTCAACTTGGCCATGGCATTCCTCGTTGTTGGGGAAACTGCCGTGACAGTAGAAGGCTCCGCGAGCCCGGCGCAAGACGATGCGCTGCAAGCGCATCATTGCAGCGTTTCAATCGCCAAGGTCCGGCGGTGGTCAGGAACGCGGCGGCCGGGCTGCGAGCGGCAACGCCTCGAACAGGCCAGGCTCGGCGCTGGTCTGCGCCTTCTCGATGGTCAGGATGCGAAGCTTGGTCTCGACGCCGCCATCGGCCGAGAAGCCGCCGGTCTTGCCGCCGGCCGCCAGCACGCGGTGGCAGGGCACGATGATCGGCCAAGGGTTCTGGCCGAGCGCGACGCCCACCGCCCGCGCCGCGCCGGGCTCGCCGATGCGCTGCGCCACCTCGCCATAGGTCAACGTCTCGCCATGCGGGATCGACAGCGCGACTTCATAGACCCTGCGGTTGAAGTCCGGCGTCCGCTCGATCGCGAGCGGCAGATGCGAGAGATCGCGCTTTTCGCCCTCGAACAAGGCGCGGATGCCGGCCACAGTGTCCGCGACGAAGCCTTGCGCCTCGGCCTCCTCGGCTTCCGGGAAGCGCCGCTCCAGACGCTTGCGCGCCGCCGCCTCGTCCCGCTCGGGCAGTTGCGCGCCGATGAAGCGCTCGCCTTCCCAAACCAGGGCACAGATGCCGATCGCCGTTTCGAAGAGAAGGAAATGCTGGGTGGCCATGTTCGTGCTCCCGGCGCCATTGCGTGGACCGGATGGGTCTAGCACGCGGCATAGCGCTGAGGGCACCCGAAAGCTGGCAGCAGGTCGGGCCTCACATGAAGAGGGCTTCGCCCTCCAGCCCCTTGTAGAGCCCGGCGACCTGCTCGCCATAGCCGTTATAGATCAGCGTCGGCCGGCGATCACGCGAGCCCAGCACCTGCTCGCTCGCCTGGCTCCAGCGCGGATGCGGCACGGCCGGGTTCACATTGGCCCAGAACCCGTATTCGCTGGCCTGCAGCGCCTCCCAGAAAGTCTTCGGCCGCTCCGCGACGAAGCTGATCTTGCGGATCGATTTCACCGATTTGAAGCCGTATTTCCACGGCGTGATCAGCCGCAGCGGCGCGCCGTGCTGCGTCGGCAGCGGCTTGCCATAGATGCCGGTGACGAGCAGCGGCAGATCATTCGCCGCCTCGGCGATGGTCAGCCCCTCGACATAGGGCCAGGGATACCAGCGCTGGTTCTGCCCCGGCGCGACGCGCGGGTTCAGGAAGGTCTCGAAGCGGATGTATTTCGCACCGGAGAGCGGCTTGGCGAGATTGACGAAGGATTTGAGCGGAATGCCGGTCCAGGGCACGGCCATCGCCCAGGCCTCGACGCAGCGGAAGCGATAGAGCCGCTCCTCCAGCGGCAGCTTGCGGACGAGGTCATCGAAGCCGATCTCGAAGGGCTTCTCGACCATGCCGTCGACCTGGATGCTCCAGGGCCGCGTCGCCAGCCGCTGCGAGGCGTCGACGATGTCCTTCGACATGCCGAATTCGTAGAAATTATTGTAGTTCGCCGCGTCCTCCGCCTTGGTCAGCGGGACGTCGATCTTGAAGGCCTCGTTGCGCTTGGCGGGGTAGAGGTCGAGCGTCGGATCGGGTGTCTGGGCCGCGGCCAGACGCGGCAGGGCCGCACCGGTGATCAGCCCGGCTCCCGCAGCCATGAGTTGGCGGCGATTGAGGAAGGCGCCTTCCGGCGTCGCTTCGCTCTCCGGCAATTCCCAGCCGGCGCGGCGCTTGATCAGCATGACGGACATACTCCGCGTTCGTTGCGGCGAGTTAGGCCACGAAAGCGATGTCACGGCAATTCACGAGGGAGAGAGGGAGGTCTTCCTTCTCCCCTCGGGGAGAAGGTGGCAGCGCGCAGCGCTGACGGATGAGGGCAGGAACCTCGCCGAAACGAAAAAGGGCCGCTATGCGGCCCTTCCCTCGTCCGTCGGCCTCGCAGACACCTTCCCCCCAAGGGGAGAAGGATAACGATCAGCCCCGCGCTTCCAGCGCCTTGATGATGGCGGCGCCCATCTCGCTGGTCGAGACGGCGTTGGCGCCATCAGCGGCGATGTCCTGGGTGCGGGTGCCTGAGCCGAGCACGTCGGCGATCGCGCCTTCGAGCCGGTCCGCCGCCTCGCCGGCGCCGAAGGAGTAGCGCAGCGCCATGGCGAAGGAACCGATCATCGCGATCGGGTTGGCCAGGCCCTTGCCGGCAATGTCCGGCGCCGAGCCATGGACGGGCTCGTAGAGCGCCTTGCGCTTGCCGGTGACCGGATCTTCCGCGCCGAGCGAGGCCGAGGGCAGCATGCCGAGCGAGCCGGTCAGCATCGCCGCGACGTCGGAGAGGATATCGCCGAACAGATTGTCGCAGACGATCACGTCGTACTGCTTCGGCCGGCGCACGAGCTGCATGGCGCAGTTGTCGGCGAGCACATGCTCGAGCTCGACATCCTTGTACTCGGCGGCGTGCAGCGCGGTCACCGTCTGCTTCCAGAGCACGCCGGTCTTCATGACGTTGTGCTTCTCGGCCGAGGAGACCTTGTTGCGGCGGGTGCGCGCCAGCTCGAAGGCGACCCGGCAGATGCGCTCGATTTCGGGCGTGGTGTAAACCTGCGTGTCGACGCCGCGCTTGGAGCCATCCTCCAGCGTGACGATCTCCTTCGGCTCGCCGAAATAGACGCCGCCGGTGAGCTCGCGCACGATCAGGATGTCGAGGCCTTCGACGACCTCGGGCTTCAGCGACGACGCGGAGGCCAGCGCCGGATAGCAGATCGCCGGACGCAAGTTTGCGAACAGGCCGAGATCCTTGCGCAGGCGCAGCAGGCCGGCTTCCGGGCGGTGCTGATAGGGCACATCCGCCCATTTCGGCCCGCCGACGGCACCGAACAGCACGGCGTCGGCGTCTTGCGCCAGCTTCATGTCGCCTTCGGAGATCGCCTGCTTGTGCGCATCATAGGCGGCCCCGCCGACGAGCCCCTTCTCGATCTCGAAGGAGCCGAGCCCCTGCTTGCCGAACCAGGAGACGATCTGCTCGACCTGGCCCATCACCTCGGGGCCGATGCCGTCGCCGGGGAGCAGCAGGAGCTTGTGGGTCGCCATGGTCGTCGCCTCGCGCTTGGTCGTGAACCGAACCGGTTTCCGGTCTCGCGGCGGTGATTACGGGCGGAACCGTGACGACGCAAGCGGCAGGCGCGCGAAGCCGGCGCATGGCAGACCATGCGCCGGCGCCGAGAGCGGTGCTCAGACCTTCTTCTCCATGTTCCAGAAGAACTGCACCGGCGAGAGCACCATGCCGCTCAGATTCTTGCGGAACGCCATGGGCTGCTGGACGAGGCCGCAGGGGACATAGGGAACGGCCTCGAAGCCGCGTTCCTCGATCCTGGCCGCGATCTCCTTCTGCTTGGCCTCTTCCGGCGTTGCGATCCACGCGTCGCGGAGCCCCTCCATCGGCGCGTCGTCGGGCCAGCCGAACCAGGCCGCGCCGCCATTGGTCCGCGTCAGCGGATGCAGCGCCGGGTTGAGCGTATCCGCACAGGACCAGAGCGTATGGAACACCGACCAGCCGCCCTGCTCGGGCAGGCCGCGATTGGCGCGCCGGCCGATGAAGCTCGCCCAGTCGGTCGCGACGAGTTCCGCGTTGATGCCGAGCTTCTTGAGCAGATCCTCGGTGACCATGCATTGCTGATAGGCGATCGGCTGGTCGGCCGGGGCGAGCAGGATGACCTTCTCCCCCTTGTAGCCGGCCTCCTTGAGCATGGCCTTCGCCTTCTCGAGATTGCCCGGCATGGCGGCCTGCCCACCCGCCCCGCTCGACATCGGCGAGCCGGGCGTGAAGAAGGTCTTGGCCTCCTTGTAGTAGGCCTTGTCGCCGACGACGGCCTCCATGTAGTCGGTCTGATTGACGGCGGCCATCACGGCCCGGCGGATCGCCGGATTGTTGAAGGGCGGCTGCAACTGGTTGAAGCGCATCAGCAGGAACAGGCCGAGCGGCACGTTCTCGATAACGACGTCCTTGTTGCCCTTCAGCATCGGGATGAGATCGACCGGCGGCTGCTCGTACCAGTCCAGCTCTCCCTGCATCAGCGCGCCGGCCGCGGCGGCCGCTTCGGTCAGCGCCAGCCACTCGATGCGGTCGATCTTGGCGATCTTGCCGCCGGCGGCCCAGGACGGCGCCTCCTCGCGCGGCTTGTATTGCGCGAAGCGCTCATAGATCGCGTTCTGGCCGGGCACCCATTGCTTGTCCATGAAGCGCCACGGGCCGGAGCCGATCGCCTCCGTGATGTTCTTCATGTGGTCGGTCTGCGCGATGCGTTCCGGCATGATGAAGGGCACGTTCGACGAGAGCTTGCCCAGCGCGGACGTCATCATCGGGAAGGGCTTCTTCAGCCGAATCCGGAAGCTGCGCCGGTCGACGACATCGTAGCCTTCGACGAAGGTGGCGAAGGTCTGGCCGAAGGCATCACGCTTCGACCAGCGGGCGATCGACGCGATGCAGTCCTCAGCGCGGACCGGCTCGCCGTCATGGAAGGAGAGCCCGTCGCGGAGGCGGAAAGTCCAGCTCAGCCCGTCGGTCGCCGTCTCCCAGGCTTCGACCATCTGCGGCTTGATCTGGAAATTCGCGTCGGTCGCGAACAGCGTGTCGTAGATCAGATAGCCGTGGTTGCGGATGACGTAGCTGGTGGCCGTGATCGGATCGAGCGAGGGCAGCGGCGTCGAGGGGTTGAAGCGCAGCGTCGCTGCCGCTCCCTGCGAGAAGGCCCGGTTACCCAGGAAGGCTGTCGCGGCAAGCGCACCAGCACCTTTGAGAACAGTGCGACGACGGATCGACATGGCATATCTCCCTCTGCTTAAGGCACGCGCCTTGATGCACGCTGACCTGCAAGAGATATACCAAAAGTCGACAGAGTGTCGACAACTCCGATCAGCCCCCCGTAGCCCGCGCGGTCACCTCGATCTCGACCTTCATCTCCGCCTTGAGCAGCCCGGCCACGACATAGATGCCGGCGGCGGGCCTGATCTCGCGGAAGAATTCGCCGCAGACCGCCAGCACCGGCTCGCAATAGCTGCGGTCGGTGACGAAGTACTGCGCCCGCACGGCCTGCGTCAGCGACGACCCCGCCTCCTCCAGCACGGCGCCGATCGTGCGGAAGATGTTGCGCGCCTGCTCGGCCGGATCGTCCGGCATCGTCATGGTGGCGTAGTCGTAGCCGGTCGTGCCGGAGACGAAGACGAGATCGCCATCGACCACGGCGCGCGAATAGCCGAAATTGCGCTCGAAGGGCGAGCCGGTGGAAATCAGGCGGCGTGTCATGCTGTCTCCGGAAGCTTGGATGCGGCGGAAACGCTTCTCTGAAGCGCTCCCGCGGCGCCACCCGTTTTCTGCAACCTTCAGACCCGCCCGCCCTTCAGCGCGCGCAGAACCTTTTCGCCCGGCCGCCCCGTCTGGGGCATGCCCAGCTTGCCCTCGATCTCCTTGATCGCCGTGCGCGTCAGCGAGCCCACGGCACCATCGGGCTCGCCGACATTGTAGCCGCGCGAGATCAGCAGGCGCTGGAGCTCGCGCCGCTGCTCGCGCGACAGCGGCAGGTCGTCGGTCGGCCACTGCCCCTGCACGCCCGGCTTGCCGCGCAGCCGATCGGAGAGGAGCGAGATCGCCAAGGCGTATGAATCCGCACCATTGTAGCTGTAGGCGGCATCGTAATTCTTGAAGACGAGGAAGGCCGGGCCGTTGCGGCCGGCCGGCATCAGGAGCCCGGCATTGCCGGCGCCATTCAAAGGCGAACCGTCGAACTTGACGATGCCGCGCGCCGCCCAGGTCGAGACCGGATGCTTCGGATTGCGCCCGCTCGGCCCGGAATAGCCATCCGGCACGCGCACCTCGTAACCCCAGCTCGCACCCGTCACCCAGCCGGCCTTGGCCATGAAGTTTGCGGTGGAGTGCAGCGCGTCGGGAATGGAATCGACGAGGTCTCGCTTGCCGTCGCCGTCGCCATCGACGGCGAGCCTGAGATAGGTCGAGGGAATGAACTGGGTGTGCCCGAAGGCTCCGGCCCAGGAGCCGAAGAGCCGATCCGGCCGAACATCGCCGCGCTGGATGATCTGTAGCGTCGCGATCAGCTCGCCCTTGAAGAAGGCGTTGCGGCGCGGTGCAAGGCAGGCGCCGGTCGCCAGCGACTGCACCAGCGGCCACTTGCCCCGAGCCTTGCCGAAATCGCTTTCGACGCCCCAGACAGCAGCGATGGTGTGGCGATCGACACCGAACCGCTGTTCGGCCGCCGCGAAGACGGAGGCATACTGGCGCAGCATGTTGCGCCCTTCCGCCACCTTCTCGTCATCGACCAGCGTGCCGAGATAGTCCCAGATCGGAGTCTTGAACTCCGGCTGGTTGTTCATCGCCTCGATGACCTTCATGTCCGGCTCGACGCCGGCCATGGCACGGTCGAAGGTCGCGCCCGAGACGCCCTTGGCCGCCGCGTCGGCGCGCAGGCCGGACAGGCAGGACTGAAAGCCCGCCTGAGCGCAGGCGGCAGAGGCGAAGAGGACGAGGGGCAGGGCCAGTCTGATTGCGCGCATGGGTCTCCGCCGATTCGAATGCATTCGCCGCGAAGCTAGGCGAGCGTGGTTAACGGAGGTTAACCAGCGAGAATGGCGGTGCGAAGGAAAAACGCGGCTATCGGAACGCGAACACCGGCAGGACGCTTCATCGTCCAGGCCGAGGGCTGACCAGCCCCGGTTGCAGCGCAACACAGCTACGCGCCAACAGCGCTTGGCCTTTCGCGCGGCGCAGTGGATATGGCTCGCCGCGACCGCCCCCGATTCGTAAGGACTGCCCCGTGAGGACCCTGCTGATTGCCGCCTGCCTCGTTGCCGGCACCCTGCCCGCTCTGGCCGGCCCGACCTGCAGCCCGAGCGATTCCAGGGCCCAGATCCTCGCCTCCGCCTCGATCGGCGCCATCCACCCCGCCTGGCACGGCAGGAAGGTCGGCTATGGCTGGTCGCTGCAGGTCAAGCGCGAGGATCATGACGACGCCGGCATGACCTACTATGTCGGCGACCTCTACGACACCGCCGGCAAGCTGGCGACGCGCAACGTCTACGCCCTCGACAGCGAGTGGGATTGCGGCCCCTGAGCGGATTGCGGCTCGGCGTCTATTTCGACGGCCGCACCCGCAGGATCTGCCCGTCCGTCTCGTCGGTGAGGAGATAAAGGAAGCCATCCGGCCCCTGCCGGACATCGCGGATGCGCGCGCCGATATCGGTGAGGAGGCGCTCCTCACCCGTCACCTTCTCACCCTGCGTGGACAGCCTGACCAGCATGCTGCCGGCCAGCGCCCCGACGAAGAGCGAATTCCTCCAGGCCGGCCAGACCGGCCCCGTATAGAAGGCGGCACCTGAAGGCGCGATCGACGGGTCCCAGTAGAACAGCGGCTGCTCCATACCGGGCTTCGCCGTCCCCTCGCCGATCTTGGCGCCCGAGTAGTCGACGCCATAGGTGATGACCGGCCAGCCATAGTTCAGCCCGGCCTTCGGCGTGTTGATCTCGTCGCCGCCGCGCGCGCCGTGCTCGGCCGTCCAGAGCTGGCCGGTATCGGGATGCAATGCCGCGCCCTGCACGTTCCGATGGCCGATCGACCAGACCTCCGGAGCCCAGCCCGGCTTCTTCGGATTATCCGCCGGCGCGCTGCCGTCGGGGCGGATGCGGATGATCTTGCCGAGATGGTTGGCCGGATTCTGCGCCTGGTCGCGCTGCGTATAGCGCTCACCGACCGTCACGAAGAGCGCGCCGGTCCGGTCGAAGACCAGCCGCGAGCCGAAATGCAGGTTGGAGCTGACCGTCGGCATCTGCCGGAAGACCACCTCGACGCCGGTCAGCGCGGTGCCCTGCTCATTCAGCCTGCCGCGGGCGACGCTGGTGCCGTTGCCGCCCGGTCGCGGCTCGGCATAGGAGAGGTAGACCAACCGGTTCTCAGCGAAGCCCGGATCGAGCGCCACATCGAGCAGGCCGCCCTGCCCGCGCGCCATCACGCTCGGGATGCCGGAGAGGGGCCGCGACAGCTCGCCCTTGGCATCGACGATCCTGAGCCGGCCCGGCCGCTCCGTCACCAGCATGCGTCCGTCCGGCAGGAAGGCGAGACCCCACGGGTGCTCCAGCCCACCTGCAACGGTTTCGACCGCAAGCTCGCCGGCGCTCGAGGGAAAGCGCTTCTGTGCGCTCGCGGGAGCGATCACGCCGGCAAGCGCAAGCCCCGCCCCCAGTCCCAAAGCCATCCCGAGCCGCCGCATAGCTTCCCTCCGCTCATCGCTTCGCCTGAGATAGAGGGCAACGCAGCGATCCGCCAAGGCGTTGCGGCAAGCTCACGACGACGTGAGGGACCGGCCGGCGAGCGGCGGGCGGAGCCTATTCCGCCTTCACGCCGGCCTCAGTGATGATCTGCTTCCAGCTGGCGATTTCCTGGAGGAGCCGGGGCCTGAACGCCTCCGGATCACGCACATTGAGCGTGAAGCCGAGCTTGACGATGGCGTCGCGCGTCGCCGGCTTGTTGAGCGAGGCGATGATCGCCTTGGAGAGCACGTCGAGCTCCGACTGGGGCGTCTTCGCCGGCGCGAAGAAGGCGGCCCAGGAATCGGCGTCGGCATTGCTCACGCCCTGCTCGCGCAGCGTCGGAATGGCCTTCGCCTGCGGGTTGCGCTCGGGGCTCGCGATGGCGAGCGCACGCAGGGTGCCGGCATTGATCTGTTCGAGCACGCTCGGCAGCGTCGAATTGGCGATGTCGATGCGCCCGCCGACGATCTCCTGCACCAGCGGCGCCGCGCCGCGAAAGGGCACATGCGTCATCTTGATGCCGGTGCGCTGCATGAACAGCTCCATCGCCAGATGCGAGCCGGAGCCGACGCCGGTCGAGCCGTAATTGAGCTTGCCCGGCTCGGCCTTCGCCAGTGCGATCAGTTCCTGGATGTTCTTGGCAGGCAGATCGTTGCGGACGACGAAGGCGTGCTCGAAGGCGCCGACGCCCGCGAGCGGCGCGAAATCCTTCACCGCGTCGTAGCCGGGGTCCTTCAGCAGGAACATGTTGTTGCCATGCGTCTGGTTGTTGCCGAAGACGATGGTGTAGCCATCCGCTGGCGCATGGGCGACGGCACGGGTGCCAACCGCGCCGGAGGCGCCGGCCCGGTTGTCGACCACGACATTGTGGCCGAAGGCGACGGAGAGGTCCTGCGCGACGAAGCGCGCGATCGCATCGGTCGGGCCGCCCGCCGGATAGGGCACGATGATGGTGACGACCTTGCTCGGGAAGCTCTCGGCCCGGACGACGGACGGAGCGAGAACGGCGCCGGCCATCAGGCCGAGAGTGGAGCGGCGGGTCAGCAGCATGGATATCCTCCCGGAAGCCCGCCTGAATGGCGGTGCTGATTGGCCGGGAGATTTAGGGGCAAAGGCCGCATGCGTCCAGCAGCACGGATGTCATGGCTGCCCGGCGCCAAATCCGGCCCGCTTCAGCCGCTGGATGGCGAGGTCGAGCGCCTGCAGGAAGGCGGAACGGTCCTTTTGCGAGAAGGGCTTCGGCCCGCCACCCGCCACGCCCATGGCGCGCAGATCCTCCATCATGTCGCGCGTCGCCAGCGCCATGCCGATCGAGGCCTCGGTGAACGGCTTGCCGGTCGGCCCGATGACCTCGGCGCCGGCCTTGAGGCAGCGATCGGCGAGCGGAATATCAGCGGTGATCACGATCGCCCCGCGTGAGACGCGTTCCGCGATCCAGTCATCGGCAGCATCGAAATTGCCGGGAACGGTGACGCGCTCGATCCAAGGCTCGCGCGGCACATTGAGGAAGCTGTTGGCGACGACGAAGACGTGCAGGCCATGGCGGCCGGCAACGCGATAGACCTCGTCCTTCACCGGACAGGCATCGGCATCAACATAAACGGCGATCGGTCCGGCAGGGCTCGTCATGAGCCGGGCTTCGCATACCCGACCTGCAAGGGCAAACGGCTCACAATTCATGACGCTTCTGCAAAACATCAAGCAGTTGCGCTTGCGATCATCGCCACCGAGTCCTAAACCACGCGCGCGCCCTGCCGGGCGCTCATCCTCCCGCTCCTCCGGAGATCAGTCCCATGGCCTTTCTTGCCGAAGCCCTGAAGCGCGTGAAGCCGTCTGCGACCATCACGATCACGCAGAAGGCCCGCGATCTGAAAGCCCAGGGCAAGGACGTGATCTCGCTCTCCGTGGGCGAGCCCGATTTCGACACGCCGGACAATATCAAGGAGGCGGCCATCGCCGCGATCCGCCGCGGCGAGACCAAGTACACTCCCGTCGCCGGCATTCCGCAGCTGCGCGAGGCCGTCGCCCGCAAGTTCAAGCGCGAGAACGGCCTCGACTACAAGCCGAGCCAGACCATCGTCGGCACCGGCGGCAAGCATGTCATCTACAATGCCCTGCTCGCCACGCTGAACCCGGGCGACGAGGTCATCTGCGTCTCGCCCTATTGGGTGACCTACCCCGAGATCGTCGCGCTCTGCGGCGGCACCGCGACCTTCGCCCAGACCTATCTGAAGGACAATTTCAAGCTCCAGCCGGAAGCCCTGGAGAAGGCCATCACCCCGAAGACCAAATGGGTGATCCTGAATTCGCCTTCGAACCCCTCGGGCGCCGCCTACACCCATGACGAGCTGAAGAAGCTCACCGACGTGCTGATGCGCCATCCCCATGTCTGGATCCTGACGGACGACATGTACGAGCACCTCGTCTATGGCGACTTCAAATTCGTCACCCCGGCGCAGATCGAGCCAGCACTCTACGAGCGCACGCTCACCATGAACGGCGTCTCCAAGGCCTATGCGATGACCGGCTGGCGCATCGGCTATGCGGCCGGCCCGCAGCACCTGATCAACGCCATGGACATGGTCCAGGGCCAGCAGACCTCGGGCACCTCGGCGATCTCGCAATGGGCTGCCGTCGAGGCTCTCGACGGCACGCAGGACCATCTGCCGGTGTTCAAGAAGGCTTTCGAGCGTCGCCGCGACCTCGTCGTCTCCATGCTGAACCAGACCCGCGGCCTGAAGTGCCCGATGCCGGAAGGCGCCTTCTACGTCTATCCCGACTGCTCGGAGCTGATCGGCAAGACCATGCCGAACGGCAAGAAGGTCGAGACGGACGAGGACCTCGTGCTGGGCCTGCTCGAGACGGAAGCCGTCGCGGCCGTGCACGGCTCCTCCTTCGGGCTGGGCCCCAACTTCCGCATCTCCTACGCGACGTCGGACGAGAAGCTGGAAGAGGCCTGCCGCCGCATCCAGCGTTTCTGCGCCGAGCTGCGCTGAGCCGCGCGCTCACGGCCCCGGTGTCGCGCTCCTGATCTCGGTGGTCAGGCGTTCGACCCAGGCCAGATAATCCCGCGAGCCGGAGCGGCGAAACGCTTCCCCGGCCCGCTCCAGCAGCTTGAGCGCCTCAGCGCGACACAGCCTCGCTGTCTTCTCCAGATCGGCGCGCCGCCCTTCTTCTCCATCCCCGAGCTGCCTCGCGAGCGCATCGGCGCTACGCGCCTTGGCATCGAGGCTTTTCGCCAGCCGGTAGCGCCCATAATCGGCATCGAGCTTCTCCTGGCCTTCCTCGAAGGCGGCGATCGAGTCCTCCTGGTCGCGCAGGGCCGCGTCGTGCAGTGCCAGATCGTTTTCCGCGAGCGCCATTCGACTGCGAGCCGCTCCCAGATTCGACTTCGCGCGCGCCCAGGATTGTCGGAAGCGAGAGCGGTCGAAGAGCGGCAGGCTCTTCTCGTAGAAGGCAATGCCGCGCTCGAAATCCTTCTTGCTGTTGCTGATCGCACCGCGATCGAAATAGGCCGCTCCGACGTTCTGCCAGAGCCTGCCGGAATCGAAGGACGGTGCCTTGGCTTCCGCCTGGGCGAGTTCCGCCTCATAGGCGGCGATCGCCTGGTCGATCAGCGGCAATCGCTCGCCCGCCGGTGCGAAAGCCGAGGCATAGCTGAAGGCGTTGCCGATATCGTTCGCCAGCGAAAAGCGCTCATCCGGATCGATATCGTTCCCCTGTTCCCGGAGCACCTCGCGCAATCGCTCGGCGGCCAGGCGCAGCCGCACCGTGTCGTTGAACCATCGCCCGGCATTGACGAGGCTGCGGCCGGACTGACGCAGATTGGAGAGGCGGCATTGCCGTTCGCCATCGGGACAGAAGGCTGCGGTAACCAGCCAGAGCTCGGACGCGATATCGTGCAGCCGCCCGTCATCGGACTGGTCGGCGAGATCCTCATAGACATGGACCGGTGGCACCGGCCGCGTCTCGAAGGCATCGCTGCGCAACGCCAGCAGGACGAAACCGTTGGCGTCGCGCACCAGCCGCTCACGCTCGGCAAGCGGTCGCTTCTCCGCCTGGCGCAAGATGCTGGCAGCCTCCAGCATTGCGGCATCGCCGCGTGACTGGGCATCGTCCTCATCCTGTTCGGCCTTGCCGCCGCAGGCCACGCGGCGCCAGTCGTCGGGCGTCGTACCATCTTGCGGCCGGCAGAGAATGTTCTCGGCCGTTGCGCCGTAGCGCAGCAGGGCATCGAGCTGCACCATGCGCTCGCGCCCACCGACACGGATGCGCAACGGGCCGGGTTGCTCTAGATTCTGCGTTCCAGCCGGCAACGCTTCGGCGCTGCGAAACGGTCGGCGTGCCAGTTGGGAAACCAGCAGCGCCACCGCCGCCGCGGTCACCACCAGCAAGAAAGCCCGCATGCCCTACCCCGTATCGATCACGCCGCACCACGCTGGCCTCAAGACCACGGCCCGGTCAACGTCACGAAAGGGAAGGTGTCTCGCTGCGCTGCTGCCGGCCCTGGCTCTCTGGGCGGCAATGGCTGGCGGGGCTGCCGCGCAGGGAGCGGGCTCGCCGGCACCGGGCTCCATCACGGTCCAGGAAGCGCATGGAGAGCAATCCGGTGGGCGCCTCCTCCTCGTCGACATCCGGTCTCCGGGCGAGTGGAGCGATACCGGCCTGCCGCAGGGCGCGATCCCGCTCGATGTCGACGCCACAGCCTTCGAGGTCAGGCTGGCGGGGCTGCGTCTCGACCACCCGGCCAAGCGCATCGCCCTGATCGACCGCACCGGCGCACAGGCGGTCGCCACGGCGCAGAAGCTCGGCGGCCGAGGCTGGCGCGATCTCGTGGCAGTGCGGGGAGGCATGCTCGGGCCGGGCGGCTGGCTGGCGGAGAAGCTGCCGGTGACGGAGTATCGTTAGCGTCCTTCTCCCCTCGGGGGAGAAGGTGCCGGCAGGCGGATGAGGACCGTTAGCGCTGCCCTTCCTCATCCGTCAGCGCTTCGCGCCGCCACCTTCTTCCCACGGAGGTCGGATGTTTCCGACTTCCGCTTATGCTTTCCCATCTCGGGCAGGCCCGAGATGGGCCGGAGAAGGAGAGAGCAAATCCGGCCGCCGCTCGCGCGTGATCCTCTCCGCCTGCTCGCGCCGCCATTTCGCTATGCGGGCATGGTCACCGGACAGCAGCGCCTCGGGCAGGCCCCTGCCCTCCCATTCGCGCGGCCGCGTGTAGTGCGGATATTCGAGCAACCCGTTCTCGAAACTCTCCTCCTCGCCGGAGGCTTCCTTGCCCATCACGCCCGGAATCAGGCGCACACAGGCATCGAGCAGCGTCAGCGCCGCCATCTCGCCGCCGGAGAGGATGTAGTCGCCGATCGAGACCTCGATCAGGTTGCGCCCCTCGATGACGCGCTCATCCACGCCCTCGAAGCGCCCGCAGACGATGACGAGGCCGGGACCGTCAGCCCATTCGCGCACCTGGCGCTGCTGCAAGGGCCGCCCGCGCGGCGACATCAGCAGGCGCGGGCGTTCATCATCGGTCGGCACGGCGGCATCGATGGCCGCCGCCAGCACGTCGCAGCGCAG
Source organism: Allobosea spartocytisi (assembly GCF_014764685.1). Lineage (NCBI taxonomy): Bacteria > Pseudomonadati > Pseudomonadota > Alphaproteobacteria > Hyphomicrobiales > Alloboseaceae > Allobosea > Allobosea spartocytisi. The sequence continues at coordinate 123,240 of NZ_JACXWY010000004.1, read as the reverse complement.
CACCATGCCGGCCCCGCCTCCGGCCGGATTGTCGTCGACATTGCGATGCCGGCCGATGCCGTGCTCGCGGATCTGGTGGGTGTCGAGCGACCACAGCCCCTTGCGCAGCCCCTCGCCCGCCAGCGAGATGCCGAGCGGCCCGGGAAACATCTCCGGATAGAGCGTCAGGATCGAGGCGCGGAAGGGCATGCCGTCAAGCAAAGCGCAGCGCGGGCAACCCGTCCAGCGCGGTGAAATCGCGCGCCGAGGCGATCAGGTTGTCGTAGGCCGCGAAAGCCTCGGCATCGAGCATGGTGAGCAGCGCCACAGCCCGCATGCCCGCCCGCCGCGCGGCCTCGACGCCATTGGGTGCATCCTCGAAAACAAGGCAGTCGGCCGCCGGAACACCCATGCGCCGCGCCGCCTCCAGGAAGAGGTCCGGGTTCGGCTTGCCGGGAAAGCCCTGCGAGGGAGAGACGACCGTGACGAAGCGCTCGCGCAGCTTCAGCTTGTCGAGCACCAGATCGACATTGCCCGGAGGAGCGGCGGTGGCGAGCGCCATCGGCACTTTGGCGGCATCGGCCCGTGCCATCAGCGCGAGCAAGCCGGCCATCGGCGCGACATGCGGGGCGTAATCCTCGCGGTAATAGATTTCCTTGTCGTGCCCGAGCGCGTCGATGCGCGCCGCATCGGCATCCGGGAACAGGGGTGCGAGGATTTCGGCCGAGGCCATGCCGGCGGTCTTCTTGAAGAAGCTGTCGGCGTCGAAAGGCAGGCCGTGCTCGGTCAGGAGTCGCCCCCATGCCGCCTCGTGATAGCGCATGTTGTCGACGACGGTGCCGTCCATGTCGAAGATCAGCGCGCGGGCGGGCTTATCGCTTGGCGTCATCTCTGCGACCATCGTCGGGCTCGAACAATCCTGCGGGCGGCTCGGCCTCGATGCGGCGCGCGGCGATGTCGATGCGCGGCGCGAAGGCCTTGGTGAAGGGCATCAGGACGGAGCGCCCATCCGGCGTCTCGATATCGAGCAGGTCGCCCGCGCCGTAATTCTCGACGGTGGAGACGGTGCCGAGCGGCACGCCATCCGGCCCGACAACGCTGCAACCGATGAGGTCGGCCTGCAGGAACTCGTCCTCATCCTCGGCTGCCGGCAACTTGTCGCGCGAGACGAACAACTCGACGCCGTTCAGCGCCTCGGCTGCCTCGCGCGTGGCCACGCCCTTGAGCCGGGCGACGACGACCTCCTTGGCAGGGCGGATGTCGATGATCTCGAAATTGCGGCCCTTGCCGTCGGTCAGCGGGCCATAATCGACGATCGCGAGCGGATCGCCGGTGAAGGTCTTGATCCTGACCTCGCCGCGCACGCCATGCGGCGCGCCGACGATACCGAGCAGGACGAGATTGTCGGTGCCAGCCATCATCCGTCATTCCGGGGCGCAGCGAAGCTGCGAGCCCGGAACCCATGAACACCACGATGACCGGAGCACACCGCCACCTTGTCATGAACGACGTGTTCATGGCTTCCGGGCCCGGGCCTGCGGCCCGTCCCGGAATGACGGCAGTGCAGCGTCAAGCTCACGCCTCGGCGGAAGCTTCTTCGGCGGCCGGGGCGGCAGCCTTCTCGGCCTTGGCCGCAGCGCGCTCCTTGGCCTTCTCGCCCGGAACGGCCTTGTTCGGGTTGTTGCGAGCCGGGCGCTTGGCGAGGCCGGCGGCATCGAGGAAGCGCAGGACGCGGTCGGTCGGCTGGGCGCCCTTGGCGAGCCAGGACTGGACCTTCTCGAGGTCGAGCACGACGCGCTCGGCCGAATCTTTCGGCTTCATCGGATCGTAGGAGCCGATCTTCTCGATGAAGCGGCCATCGCGCGGCGAACGGGCGTCAGCGACGACGATGCGGTAATAGGGGCGCTTCTTGGCGCCGCCGCGGGTCAGGCGGATCTTGAGGGACATGGTCTTCTTCCTTTGGTTGAACGTTGAAGTCGGGTTGAACGGTAAAGGCTATTTCTTCTTGCCGAACGGGCCGCCGCCCAGCCCCGGCAGGCCGCCGCCAAGGCCTGGCAGCTTCGGCATCATGCCGGCCGGCGGGGTGACGCCCTTCGGCAATCCAGGGAAACCGCCCGGCGGCAGCGACGGCAGGCCGCCGCCCGCGCCGAGCTGCTTCTGCAGTTCCGCGAGCTGGGCCGGGTCCATCTTGGAGGGATCGGGCATCCCGGCAGGAAGCCCCCCACCGAGCCCGAACATGCCGCCGAGCTTGCCGAGCATGCCGCCCTTCTGCTTCTTCATGGCCTTCATCATGTCGGCCATGCCGCGATGCATCTTGAGCAGCTTGTTGATCGCTTCCGGCGAGGTGCCGGAGCCGGCGGCGATGCGCTTCTTGCGGCTGTTCTTGAGCAGGTCGGGATTCCGGCGCTCGGCCGGCGTCATCGAATTGATGATCGCGACCTGACGGGCGATCATCTTGTCGTCGACCTTGGCGGCGGCGAGCTGGTTCTTCATCTGCGCCATGCCGGGCAGCAGGCCCATCACGCCGCCGAAGCCGCCCATCTTCTCCATCTGCTGGAGCTGCATGCGCAAATCATCGAGGTCGAAATTGCCCTTGGCCAGCCTCTGCGCCAGCGCCTGCGCCTTGTCGGCATCGACCGTCTGCGCCGCCTTCTCGACGAGCGAGACGATGTCGCCCATGCCGAGGATGCGGTTGGCGACGCGCGAGGGGTGGAAATCGTCGAGTTCGTCGACCTTTTCGCCGGTGCCGACCAGCTTGATCGGCTTGCCGGTGACGGCGCGCATCGAGAGCGCAGCGCCACCGCGCGAATCGCCGTCCATGCGGGTCAGCACGATGCCGGTGAGGCCGACGCGGGCGTCGAAGGCGCGGGCGGTATTGACCGCGTCCTGGCCGGTCAGCGCGTCGGCTACGAGCAGCACCTCATGCGGGCTGGTCGCGGCCTTCACCTGCGCGACCTCTTCCATCAGCGTATCGTCGAGCGTGACGCGGCCGGCGGTGTCGAGCATGACGACGTCGTAGCCGCCGAGGCGAGCCGCCTCGACCGCGCGCCGGGCGATCTGCACGGCCGACTGGCCGGCGACGATCGGCAGCGTCTGCACGCCGACCTGAGTGCCGAGAATGGCGAGCTGTTCCATGGCGGCCGGGCGTCGCGTATCGAGCGACGCCATCAGCACCTTCTTCTTGTTGCGCTCGGTCAGGCGCTTGGCGATCTTGGCCGTGGAGGTGGTTTTACCGGAGCCCTGCAGACCGACCATCAGGATCGGCACCGGCGGCACGGCGTCGAAGCCGATGACCTCGCCCTCCCCGCCGAGCGTGTCGATCAGGACGTCGTTGACGATCTTGATGACCTGCTGGCCGGGCGTGACCGACTTCAGCACCTCGGCGCCGACGGCGCGCTCGCGCACCTTGTCGGTAAACGAACGCACGACCTCGAGCGCGACGTCAGCCTCAAGCAGCGCGCGGCGAACCTCGCGCAGCGCGGCGTTGACGTCCTCCTCAGTCAGCGAACCCCGGCGGGTCAGCCCCGAAAGGATGCCGGAGAGTCTTTCGCTCAGCGTGCCGAACATGCGGACCTGCCTGCTTTGCCTCAAGGAACCGTCACAGCCGGAACCTCATCGCCAAACGGTTTCGCGCCCGAGGGCGCAACTGCGCTGTCGGACGTTGACCTCCGGGCTCATGGAAGCGGCTTGCGCGGCCCGGTCGGCGGATGTGGTTTCGGCGATGTCGGCGAAACGGATGGCGCCCTTAAAGCGGAAGAATGTGGCGAAAGTCAAGGTTGTGGGCGATCTTGCCGTCACGGGCCACCTCTCGCTCGTGGGAATAATGGCGTTCGGCCCCAGAATGGCCCTGATCTGACGGCATCGCATCGCGCCCCCAATCGAGCCGAACCCATGAAGACCGTGATCGCCCCGCCGCTGCTGGCCCTCACCCTCCTCCTTGCCGGCTGCGCGGGCGAGCCCCGCCGCGAAGGTCCGCTCGATCCCCGCATGGTCGAGCGGCTCAACGCCGTCTCCCTCGATCCGGCGCAGGCAGGGCGCATCCTTAACGCCTATCGCGCCGGCCTCGGCCTCGGACCCGTCCGGCCCGATCCGCGATTGATGGCGATGGCCCAGCGCCAGGCCGACGCCATGGTCGCGAAGAACGCCCTCTCCCATGACGCCGGCGGCAGCTTCGGCGGGCGCGTCGAGGCAGCAGGCCTCGATTCCGCCCGCGTCGCGGAAAATCTCGGCGGGGGCTACTTCTCCGTCGAGGAGGCTTTCGAGGGCTGGCGCAAATCCCCCGGTCACGACGCCAATCTGCGGATGAAGGAGGCGACGCGCTACGGCATCGCGCTCTCCAAGGATCCGCGCACCAGCTACCGCGCCTGGTGGGTGCTGGTCGTCGCAGCCGAACCGGAGCCGCGCGTAACCTTGGGTTACGGTGACAGGATGCCGCAACCTCGGTAACGGAGGGCGTCCCTTAATCGATTGCGAGCGCAACGATGCCTACCCGCCTCCTGATACCTTGTGTCATCGCCGTGTCCGCCGCCTTTGCCGGCCTGAACGGAGCCCAGGCGCAGCCCTGCTCCACCAATTTCACCAGCGCCGGCGTGCCGATGCTGTCGGAGATCACTTACCGCACCTGGGACCTCGTCAAGAGCCCGCCGGCCAAGGCCATTAATGGCGCCGCCCGCGCCGTGTCCGCCGAAGGTTTTGGCGGGATCCGCGTCGACAAGGCGACCAACACGCTCACCGCCCTTCAGGACGGAGCCGGCTCGGGCCGCCTGCAATCGCTGCGCATCACCGCCCGCAAGAGCGGCGGCGCCACCCGCCTCGATCTCGTTTTCACTGTCCAGGCAGGCCAGATCGGCCATGAGGGCGAGGTCCGCCGCGGCTTCTGCAACTTTGTCGACGCCGCTCGCGGCTGACCTCTTTACAAGCACCCGCTTCTGGTGATGGCTCTGGTTTTCAGGGAGCCATCATCATGACCTTCGAAGCCTGGGCCGCCTTCGCCGCCGCCACCGCCGTCCTCCTCGTCATCCCCGGGCCGACGATCCTGCTCGTCATCTCCTATGCGCTCGGCCAGGGCTGGCGCACGGCCTTCCCGATCGCGGTCGGCGTCGCGCTGGGCGACTTCACCGCCATGACCCTTTCGATGCTCGGCGTCGGCGCCCTGCTCGCAACATCAGCCATGATCTTCACCGCGCTGAAATGGATCGGCGCGGCCTACCTGATCTGGCTGGGAATCAAGCTCTTCCGCGCCGGCGGCACGCTGGATGCCAAGCCGCGCGAGGATGCCGCCCCTGCCTGGAAGATGCTCGGCCATGCCTGGCTGGTGACGGCGCTGAACCCGAAGAGCATCACCTTCTTCGTCGCCTTCCTCCCCCAGTTCCTCGACACCAAGGGCGATTTCTGGACGCAGATGCTGATCTTCGAGACGACCTTCATCGGCCTCGCCTTCGCCAACGCCATGGGCTACGCGCTGATCGCCTCCCGGGCTCGCGCCGTGGTGAGCAATCCGCGCGCCATCGGCCTGTTCAACAAGGCCGGCGGCACGCTGCTGGTCGGCGCCGGCGTCGCGACGGTGGCGATCCGCTCCGGCAGCAACTGACGGCCATCGCCTTTCGGAAGCCCTGTTGCCGCAGGCGGTCTTGATCGAACGTCACGACCGCCTACTTCTACCGGGCCATGAACCGCCGCAAACTCCTCTCCTTCCTCGGTCTCGGTGCCTTGCTGGCCTCGACCGGCGCGGCCTGGGCCGCGATCTCCCGCTCACGCAACCCCTATTACCAAGGGCCCGTCAGCGACCATTTCGACGGCCTCCTTTTCAGCGACGGCCGCACGGTCAGCAAAGGGCTGATGGACGTGCTGCGCTGGCAGACCGGCAAGCGCGAGCGCGAAGCCTTCCCGCCGCAATACGCCGCGCCTGCGCAGGACAAGCCGCCGGCGCGGGTCGGTGGCGTGCGCATCGTCCATCTCGGCCACGCCTCCTTTCTCTACCAGATCGCAGGCCTCAACCTGCTGATCGACCCGATCTATTCGGAGCGCGCGAGCCCTTTCACCTTCCTCGGGCCGAAGCGCGTCAACGCGCCCGGCGTCGCCTTCGACGACCTGCCGAAGATCGACGCGGTCCTGATCACCCACAATCATTACGACCATCTCGATATCGAGACGCTGGCGCGGATCCACCATCGCGACCGGCCGCGGATGATCATGCCGCTCGGCAACGACACCATCGTCAGGGCCCGCATCCCCGATGCCCGCACCGAGGCGCATGACTGGGACGACCGGTTGCAGCTCTCCGACGCCATCGCCGTCACGCTGGTGCCGACCTATCACTGGTCGGCGCGCGGCGCCTTCGACCGGCGCATGGCGCTGTGGTGCTCCTTCATCCTCGAAACCGGCGGCACGAAGCTCTTCCATGTCGGCGATACCGGCTATCATGACGGCTCGCTCTATGAGCGGCTCGGCCGTGACCATGGCCCGTTCAGCCTCGCCGTGCTGCCGATCGGCGCCTATGAGCCGCGCTGGTTCATGTCGGACAACCACATGAACCCGGAAGAGGCGGTGAAGGTCATGCAGGCGCTTCGCGCCGAACAGGCCATCGGCCACCACTGGGGTACCTTCCAGCTCACCGACGAGGGCGTCGAGCGCCCGCCCGAGGCGCTGAAGGCGGCGCTGGCTGCCGCTGGCTTGCCGGAAGAGCGTTTCCGGCCGATGCGGCCGGGCCTGAGCTGGAGCGCGTGACGCCCCGCCTTATTTCGGCTGGACGTAGACGTTGATCTCGAGATTCGGATCGCCCGGATCATTGAGATCGCTGACATATTCCTCGAGGAAGGCGTCCTTCACGACGATGCTCTTCGCCTCCAGATAGGCGGTGATCGTCTCATAGGTGGAATCGATGTCGTCATAGGGCGCCTGATGCAGGAAGCGCAGCGCCGCCCCGGCGGGCGAGGTCGACATCTTGAAATCGGCGCCGAGCGAAGGCGCCTGACCGCCCGGCGGGATCGCGACCGGCAGCATCGCATCGAAACGGAAGCCTTCATCCGTCGTTTCGACGAAGAGCGTCAGCGGCCGGCCGGCGGCGGTGAGCCCCGCCTTCTGCGCCTCGGCCCTCAACGCCTTGAAGCTGTCGGAGAGCTTCTGGAAGCCCTGGTCCCATGTCGCCTGCCCTGACAGGAGAAGCACGGGCTTGGGCGAGAGCGTCACCTCCGCGACATCGCTCGTATCGGAGCCTTTGCCGGCCAGCGTGGAATTCGGGTCGGGCACGCCGGTCTGCTGTTGCTGCGGGACGGGCGGCAGCGGTTGGCCCGGCGCCGGCAGGGTCGGCGGCGGCTGCACCGGCTGCGGCTCCAGCGGAAGCTGTGGCGTCGGCGCGGGCTGCACCGGCTGCGGCGTCACCGGAAAGGGCGGCGGCGGCGCGGGCTGGACCGGCTGCGGAGAGGGCTGCGAATCGGGAACCGCTGCGGGCGGGCCCTGATTGGGGGCCGACGGCACCTGTACCGGGGTCGCGCCGGGCGGCGGGGCAAGCGGCACCGACTGGATCGCAGAAGGCGGAGCAACCGTCGCCTGGGCGAAGGCCATCGACACGGCACCGGCCATGCCGGTGCAGGCCAGAACACAAATCCGGAAATACCGCATCGTCACGGCCCTAGCTTCTCGCGATTCGCGCCCTTGCAGCGCAGCATAGAATGTCCACCTTCTCTCAGGAACGGGGACGAGGGTGGCTTTTTCACGTCGCCTCCGTCATAGACCCGTTATTCATGGGACGTGTGACCAAATGAACGCTCTGGCCAATCGCCGGTTCCTGAAGATGAACGGGCTCGGCAACCAGATCACCGTGCTCGACCTGCGCGGCACCAGGCTCCTGGTGAGTGCCGACGACGCGCGCGCCATCGCCGCCGAGCCGCGCGCCCGCTTCGACCAGCTCATGGTGCTGCACGATCCGCAGGTCGCGGGCACCGACGCCTTCGTCCGCATCTACAACATCGACGGCTCCGAGGCCGGCGCCTGCGGCAACGGCACGCGCTGCGTCGCCTGGGCGATGGTCGCTGACCCCGGGATGGGCGACCCCGCCAGGACCAGCCTGACCCTGCAGACCAAGGCCGGCCTGCTGCCGGTCAGGCGCGAGAGCGAGACGATCTTCACCGTCGATATGGGCGCCCCGCGCCTCGCCTGGGACGAGATCCCGCTCGCCGAGCCCTTCGAGGATACCAGCCGCTTCGAATTGCAGATCGGCCCGATCGACGACCCGATCCTGCACACGCCCTGCGCCGTCAATATGGGCAATCCCCATGCGGTCTTCTTCGTCGAGGACCCCTATGCCTACAATCTCGCGCAGATCGGCCCATTGCTCGAGAACCACCCGATCTTCCCCGACCGCGCCAATATCGAGCTCGCCGCCGTCAAGGCGCCCGACCATATCGTGCTGCGTGTCTGGGAGCGCGGCGCCGGCATCACCCAGGCCTGCGGCTCGGGCGCCTGCGCGGCGCTGGTCGCCGCAGTGCGCCGTGAGCTATCAGCCCGCAAGGCCGTGGTCAGCCTGCCGGGCGGCGATCTCACCATCGAATGGCGCGAGAGCGATGGCCACGTCCTGATGACGGGCGCGGCCGAATTTGAGTGGGAAGGCACACTCGATCCATCCCTGTTCGAGAGCGCGGCCTGAAGGGCCAAAGCATTTTTGAGCGAAGTGGACACCGGTTCGCGTGAAGAAAATGCGAGAAGACAAAGGATCAGAGCATTTCCCCGTTTCGGAGAAACGGGGAAATGCTCTGGAGGTCGTTACCTTCGGCTGCCGCCTCAACATCGTCGAAAGCGAGGCGCTCAGGCTCCAGGCGGAAGCCGCCGGGCTGAAACACGCCGCGATCGTCAACTCCTGCGCCGTCACCGCCGAGGCGACCCGGCAGGCCCGTCAGGCCATCCGCCGCCTCAAGCGCGAGCAGCCAGACCGGCCCGTCATCGTCACCGGCTGCGCCGCGCAGATCGAGCCGGCCCGCTTTGCCGCCATGCCCGAGGCCGACCGCGTCCTCGGCAATGACGAGAAGCTGCGGCCGGAGAGCTGGGAGGCGCTTGCCCGTTCCAACAGCCTCGGCGGCGAGCAGGCCTTGCCTGCCGACAAGCTCGCAGTGGGCGACATCATGGCCCATGCGACCATGCGCGCGGCGCCGACGGGCCGCTTCGCCGGGCATACGCGCGGTTTCGTGCAGGTGCAGAACGGCTGCGACCATCGCTGCACCTTCTGCGTCATCCCCTTCGGCCGGGGCCATTCGCGCTCGCTGCCGGCGGGCCATGTCCTTGCCCAGTGCCGGCGGCTCGTCGAGGCCGGCGCGCGCGAGATCGTCCTGACCGGCGTCGATCTCACCAGCTATGGCCGCGACCTGCCCGGCGAACCGACGCTCGGCACGCTCGCCACGGACATCCTACGCGAAATCCCGGAGCTTGGGCGGCTGCGCCTCTCCTCGATCGATGCGGTCGAGGTCGACGATGCCCTGCGCGATCTCATCGCCACGGAAGCGCGATTGATGCCGCATCTGCACCTGTCGCTGCAGCATGGCGACGACCTCATCCTCAAGCGCATGAAGCGCCGCCACGGCCGCGAAGACGCGATCCGCTTCTGTGACGAGATGCGGCGCCTGCGCCCCAACATCGTCTTCGGCGCCGACCTCATCGCCGGCTTCCCGACAGAGGATGAGGCGATGTTCGCCCGCTCGCTGTCCCTCATCGAGGAATGCGGGCTCAGCTTCGTCCATGTCTTTCCTTATTCGGCGAGGCCCGAAACGCCGGCCGCGCGCATGCCGCAACTGCCGGGCGAGATCGTGACGGAGCGGGCATCGAGGCTGCGTGCGGCCGCCGCGACGGCTCAGCAGCGGCACCTCGCGGCCCGGATGGGCCGGGCGCTCTCGGTGCTGACCGAGCGCGGCAAGACCGGCCGCGCCGAGGATTTCACGCTCGTCCGGTTCGCAAGCGAGATCGAGGCGGGGCGGATCGTCTCGGTCACCGGCCATGCCAGCGACGGCCGTGCCTTGCTGGCCGCCTGAAGAGCCGAAACAAAGAGAAATAGCCGCCTCGGTCGCCGATGGGAGGAGGGAGTGACCGAGGCGGCAGAGCCGTGCCGGCAGCGGCAGACTCGAGGGGTTAGACGCGCCCGCGCCGTAAAAGGTTCAAATGCCCCGAGAAAATTCCTCGCGCAAACCCCTCGCATCGCGCGCCCTAACCGTCCCGCTGACACGCTGCACCTGATTGTTGCAGTAACCGCGCGGATTCCACGGCGGTTCGAGCGGCTGACAATTCCCGGCCGTATCCCGGGCGCGGGCCATGATCGTGAGCGGCCCCGGCGCCACGGCCGGCAGACGGGTCTCGAAACGACGCCAGGCGAAGGGGCTCTCGCCCGGTGCCAGCGCGATATCGTCCCAACGGCTTCCGCCGTCGCAGGAGAGCTCGACTGCGGCAAGCGGAATGGCGCCGCTCCAGGCGAAGCCGGCGACCGCGACCATCTCGCCCGCCGCCACGATGAAGCCATTCGTCGGGCGGGTGATCAGCGACTTCACCGGCATGTCGGTGATCACGGCGAAATGGGTGGGATCGAGCAGCTCGCCCGGCCGCAGCGCATGGATCGGCAGGCGGTAATCCGTGCCGCGCATCTTCTCGCCATCATGTTCCTGCGTCCGCAGGCTGATGCGGTTCAGCCATTTCTGCCAGGCCGAGCCGGGATAGCCCGGCGCGACGATGCGCAGCGGCCCGCCATGCAGGCGCGGCAGGGGCTCATCGTTCATGGCGAAGGCGATCAGCGTCTCCGGTGCCAGCGCCTTGGCGATCGGCAGGCCGCGCGACAGAGCCTCCTTCTCCGGCTTGCCGATCTGCCGGTCGGGCGCGAAATGGGCGGTATAGACGGCGCCCGGCCTCACGCCCGCATGGTTCAGCACATCGGCGAGCCTGACCCCGCTCCAGCGCGCGCAGCCGACCGCGCCGAGCCGCCATGGCAGCCCGTCGGTCGCGGGCGAGAATTGGGCGCGGCCGTTGCCGGCGCATTCCAGCACGGCAGTCTCGGTGACCGTCTCGAAAGCCTCCCGCAGCGCCGGAAGCGTCCAGACGGCCGGACGCTCGACCTCGCCGTCGATCGCCAGCGTCCACGAGCCTTCATCGGCGATGTCCGGAAGCTCGCCATTGTTGCGGATGAAGAAGGCGCTGACTGGCGTGATCGCCTCGTCGAGGAGATCGAGCGCCGGCTCGGCGTTCAGGGCCTCCTCGTCATGGACGTAGAGCCCCGGCTTCAGCCGGCGCAGCAAGGGCAGTTCGATAAGGCGGCGTGGCAAGCGAGAACGGTCTCCGGCGACAGCGGCCGGACAGACAACACGCTGTTCCGTCCTCTGTCGACTGCCCGGCGGCGCTTGGCAGCTTCCCGGACGCCGCAAGCACTCACCCCTTGGCGACGATTTCCTCGCGCAGGGCCCGGCGCAAGACCTTGCCGACATTGGTCTTGGGCAGGGTTTCACGGAAGAAGATCTGCCTGGGCACCTTGTAGCCGGTGAGATTCTCCTTGCAGTAGGCGCGCAGCGCGTCGGCCGTGAGCGTCTGGTCCTTGCGCACGACGAAGGCCGCGACGACCTCGCCGGAATGCTCGTCCGGCAGGCCGATTACCGCCGCCTCCAGCACGCCGGGATGCGCCGCAAGCACATCCTCGACCTCGTTCGGATAGACGTTGAAGCCCGAGACGAGGACCATGTCCTTCATCCGGTCGACGATCTTGAACTGGCCGTCGGGCAGCATCACGCCGATGTCGCCGGAGCGGAAATAGCCGTCCTCCGTCATCGCCTTGGCGGTCTCGTCGGGGCGGTTCCAGTAGCCCCGCATCACCTGCGGCCCGCGGATGCAGATCTCGCCGGGCTCCCCGGGCGGCATGTCGTTGCCGTCGGCGTCGCGGACCGCGACATCGGTCGAGGGAATGGGATAGCCGATCGTGCCGGAGAACTCCTGGATGTCCGGCCGGTTGATGGTGGCGACCGGCGAGGTTTCGGAAAGCCCGTAGCCCTCGATGATCGGCTTGCCCGTGACCTCCTTCCAGTGCTTGGCGACGGCGGCCTGGGTCGCCATGCCGCCGGCCACGGCAAAGCGCAGCTCGCCGAAATTCACGGTGCCGATCTCGGGATGGTTGGCGAGCGCGTTGTAGAGCGTGTTGACACCGGAAATGAGCGTGAACCGGCTCGCCTTCAGCGTCTTGATGAAGCCGGGAATATCGCGCGGATTGGCGATCAGCAGGCTCTTGGCGCCGATCCGGAGCAGGAACATGCAGCAGCAGGTCAGCGCGAAGATGTGGTAGAGCGGCAGCGCCGTCACCATGACGTGCTGGTATTCGCCCCGCCCTTGCGGCGGCTCGAGCGTCCATTCGAGCCAGAATCCGGCCTGCTGAACATTGGCGGCGACGTTGCGATGCGTCAGCGTCGCGCCCTTGGCGACCCCGGTCGTGCCGCCGGTGTATTGCAGGAAGGCGACGTCTTCCGGAACGATGGCGACGGGCTCCATTCCCTCCACCGTCTGCAGGATATGCCGGAGCTCGACGGCGCCCGGCAGATTGAAGGGCTTCACCACCTTCTTGATGCGGCGGGCGACGAAATTGACGATCCTGCCCTTGAAGCCCATCAAATCGCCGGCCGTGGCGATGACGATGGCGTCGAGCTTCAGGTTCGCCTTCGCCTCCTCGACGACATGGGCGAAGTTCTCGATCACCACGAGGATGCGCGCACCCGCATCGTTGACCTGGTGGGTGAGTTCGCGCGCCGTATAGAGCGGGTTGACGTTGACGACGGTGAAGCCGCCGAGCAGCGTCCCGAAGATCATCGCCGGATAGGCCATGATGTTCGGCATCATCAGCGCGACGCGGTCACCCTTCTGAAGCCCCCTCGCCTGAAGCCAGCCCGCGAAGGCCTCCGCCGCGCGCAGGGTCTCGGCGAAGGTGATCGTCTTGCCGAAGCTCTCGAAGGCCGGGCGATTGGCATAGGTCGCGCAGGACGAGCGTATCAGATCCGCCAATGTCCCGATCTTCGCCTCGTCGAGCGTTTCCGGGACGGCCGGCGGATAATGCGCAAGCCACGGACGCGCACCCTGCATGGGCTGCGCGACGCCGATCGCAGTCATGGTCTCCTCCCTCTCGGCCGGCTCAGCTTGCTCGCGCAAAGCCTCCGGCGCGCTTTTTCACGACCATAGAGTGCGGAACGGCGGCCCGACGCGCAAGCGCGACCTCTCGCCACCCCACGAATTGTTTAGATATAAACCTTTCGCGAGATGGCGAGGCAAGCCCTGGCAGAGCGAGTTCCGCCGAGACTATCGTCGTAAGAGGTCCGTCTAGAGCAGGATGCGAAAAAGCAGGAGCCGGCTTTTTCGCGAGAATCCTGCTCTGTCTCTTTGATGAGAGACGGATTCAGATGTCAGATGGGATCACCATGTGTTTCCATCTGACATCATCCGGCTCTAGCGCGCCTGCGCCGCCGCCAGTGCCTGGGCCGAGACCACCGCTTCGGCCGGCTTGCCGGCGAGCTCCGCCAGATGGTCGAAGCGCGCGCTGAAGGAACCGACGCCGGAGGTCGCCGAGCGCAGTTCGACGATCAACCCCGGCATCTCCGCTTCCGGGACGAGGGCGTTGATCTGGTCCCAGCCGCGCCAGCCGGGGCGGGTGTCGTAGCCGAGGATCTGCCCGCGCCGGGCCGAGATCAGCGCCGAGGCACGCGACATCGCCTCGGACGGGATCACCACCTCGATGGAGAGGATCGGCTCCAGCAGCACGGGCCTGGCCTGCGGCATGGCCTCGCTCATCGCCAGTCGGGCCGCCTGGCGGAAGGCCATGTCGGAGGAATCGACGGTGTGATAGGAGCCGTCCGTCAGCGTGACCGCGAGATCGACCACCGGGAAGCCGAGCGGCCCCTTCTCGCAATAGTCGCGCATGCCCGCCTCGACCGAGCCGATATACTGGCGCGGCACCACCCCGCCGGTGATCTTGTCGATGAAGCGGATGCCTTCCCCGCGCGGCAGCCCCGCGATCTCGATCACGACATCGCCGTACTGGCCATGGCCGCCGCTTTGCTTGCGATGGCGCCCGCGCGCACCGGCCTGGCCGCGGATGGTCTCGCGATAGCCGACCTGCGGTGGCCGGCTTACGACATTCACGCCGTAGCGGCCGGCGAGCTTCTCCAACGTGACGCGCAGATGCATCTCACCCTGGCCCGAAAGCCGCGTCTCGCTCAGTTCCGGCACCTGGGTGACGAGGAGCGCGGTATCCTCTTCCGCGATCTTCTGCAGCGCGGCGGCGAGCCGGACATCGTCCTTGCGGTCCTTGACCGCGATCGCGAGCGTATGCACCGGCTCGGGCGGGGCGACCGCGCTGACCACGCCGGCACGCTGCTTGCCGAGCATGAAGGCCTCGCCCGTACCGATGCCGTCGAGCTTGGCGAAGCCGGCGACCTCGCCCTCCTCTGCGGCGGGCTTGCGGCTCTGCTCGCTGCCTTTCAGGGAGACGATGCCGGCAATGCGCGCCTCGACGCCGGCGGAAGAGGTGACGACGTCGCCCTCGGCCAGCCGCCCGCGCATGACCCGGGCGAGCGAAACCTTGCCACCCTGCCCCGCATGCCAGCTCTTCATCACCTGCGCCAATGGCGGCCCGTTCTCGACGATGCCGACCCGCCCGCGCGTCTCGCTGAGCGTCGGGGCCTCATGCCTCAGCGCCTTCAGGAGCCGCGTCACGCCATTGCCGCGCTCGGCCGCGCCAATCAGCACCGGCACGACATGGCGGTGCTGCAATTCGCGGGCGAGATCGTCAAAGATGCGATCGCGCGGCGGCTCCATGTCGCCGAGCAGCTCCTCCATCAATTCGTCGTCGTAATCGGCGAGCTTCTCCAGCATCGAGAAGCGCGCATCCTTCTCGCGGCCGCTCTCGTCGGGGTCGATCGGAACGATCTCGCTGGGCGCGTGCTCGCGATAGATGAAGGCCCGCTCCAGCGCGAGGTCGATGAAGCCGATGGCGATGCCCTTCTGCCAGATCGGGATCTGGCGCAGCAGCAAGGGCGTGCGCGAGGCCCGCTGCAGGATGGCGAGCGTCTCGCGCACCCGGCGCGAGGCCGTGTCGATCTTGTTCAGGAAGAGGAAGCGGGGGATGTCGGCCTCCTCGAGCTCGCGCAGCACGAGCTCCAGCGCCGGCGCCTTGCGGTCATCCGCCTCGCAGACCACCACGGCCGCGTCGACCGCCGGCAGGACATGGCGCATCTCGTGCAGGAACTCGACCGAGCCGGGACAGTCGATGAATTGAAACTGGTCGCCGAGGAATTCGACGCTCGCGACATTGGGCTCGACGCTCATCTGGTGAGCCCGCGCCTCGGGCGAGGCATCGCCGACGCTGTTGCCGGCCTTGACCGAGCCGGTGCGGGAAAGCGCGCCGCATCGCATCAGGATGCTTTCGAGCAGCGTGGTCTTGCCGCTCTGGAAGGGGCCGACGATCGCGATGCATCGTGGCCCCGCGCGTCGGGTGCCGGATGCCGCGTCTCCCTTGCCGTTCTGTGCAGCCATGACGTCCTCCTTCGGGTTGGACCCACGAGGACGAAAGGCCTTTGGCCTCTCATCGACGCGGATGGAGGCCGGCGCGTCGGGACGGAAGAGCCCGCAGCACCGGTCAGGCGGCGGTCGCACCGGCCCGAGCGGGCCGAGCGGCCGTCGAAGAGGCATGTCGAGGCAGGTTCGCGCCGTTCACGATCGGCTGCAAGGAGATTATGTGCCGCACCGCAGCGGAGCCGGCAGGCAGCGCGAGGAAGCGCCCCTCGCCGCCGGGACGACGGGGCTCAGCCGGCCCGCTCCTGCGCCTGGCGCTGGTAGACCGAGAGAAAGGCCTTTCCCATCAGCGAGCTCTCGCCGTCGATGGCCTTCTGCAGGACGCTGGCGCGAATGGCCTGGATGCGGGGAGCGTCGGGCGCTGCCGCACCGGCAAGCTCGGCGAGTTGCACGGCGAGCCGGGACGCTCCCTGCTCCGACAGGATGGCCGCCCGCTCGGCCAGCTTCTCCGCCCCGCCCGCCAACCGGGCGAGCTCGGTGGCGATCTCGGCGGTGCGCGCCGGCTTGAGATGCGCCGGGTCGCCATCGAACCAGCCGGCATAGAAATGATAGATGTTGCGGACGAGGAATTCCGGATCGTCGTATTTCGCCAGCAGATAAGGCTTCGCGAGATATTCCGCCGGCACCTTCACCGCATGCAGCACCGCGTCGAGCGTGGCGCCCCGGTTCATCAGTGCCAGCGTCTCGCGCACGAGATGCTCGAGCGCTTCCGCACCGTCGCGCAGCATCTGCAACGCCCGCGCCTCGCCGAAGACGACCGGTCCGTGGCCGGGGATCAGGATGGCGGGCCTGAGCTGCTCCATGTGCCGGAGCGCGACGGCCCATTCGGCGGCATAGCGCTGGACCTTGCGCGGATTTCCGGCATTCGGGAACACCCAGATCACGAAGTCGCCGCTCGCCAGGACGCGCCGCTCCGGCAGCCAGACGAAGCTGGCATCGTCCGTCTCACCTCGCCCATGGAAGAGTTCGAGCCGCTCGCCGCCGATCGTGAGCGACAGCGTCTCGTCATAGACCTCGTCCGGCTGCCGCTGGCCGATGGGGTAGACATAGCCGGGCTTGTTGAACTGCTGGCCCTGCACGATGCTGTTGAAGCCGTGCGAGGCCACGTAGCGCTCCATCCGCCGGCGGACATTGCGATGGGCGACGATCCGGGGGCGTGGGACGCCCCGCGCATCGGCCTCCGCATCGATGACGGCGATGCCGCTGGTATGGTCGATATGGCCATGGGTGAAGATCACCGTATGGATCGGGCTGTCATCCCAGCTCCGGATCACCTCCAGCGTCCGCTGCGCCGTATCCGGCTTGGCGGTGTCGATCAGGACCAGCCCTTCCATGGTGCGGATCGCGGTGACGCTGCCGCAGAAATAGGTGGTGTGGACCGTGATGATGCCGTCCGCAACGGCGGTGATGGCGCCATCGGAAACCGCGGCCGTCCATTCCTCCATGGGCGCGCTGCCGTTCCACAGGCGCTCGAACAAGGGGTCTGAAGCCATCGGTGAACTCTCCACGCGTCACGACAGGCTTAGCATGGCTGCCGCCAGCCGAAAGCCGCTGCCGGCGATGTGCTGACACCCGGCGTCAGCGGAGGCGCGACCGGCCGGCGAGCGCGCATCTAGAGCGCCGCTAGGCGTCCCCCGTTTCCTTCGTGCCCGTCGGTTCATGCGTCGGGGCGCCCACCTCGCCTTCGCTCATCCGCTTGAGGCGGCTCAGCATGGCCGCCGCATAGGCCGCATAGGGACCGATCCAGCGCTCGTGAATCCCGTGGATCGGCAGCGCGTCGAGATGGTTCCAGCGCTCGCGCCCGCGCCGCTCGACGATTACAAGACCCGCCTCCTCCAGCACCTTCAGATGCTGCATCACGGTGCAGCGATCGAGTTCCGGCATAAGCTCGCACAGCATCCCCGTCGTGCGGGGGCCCGCCTTCAGCGCATCCAGAATCCGCCGCCGTGCACGATGGCCCAGCGCCTTGAAGAGAGCGTCGTCTGCGTCGTCCGTTGACATGTTATAAATCTATAACATAATAATCCCGGCAGCAATGGGAGGGCGTCGATGGAACCGCAGATGGATCTGAAATTTTCGGTCGCCGGGCGCATCGCGAAGCCGGTCGGCGAGGTTTTCGAGGCAGTGGTCAATCCCGACCACCTCTCCCATTTCTTCACGACCGGCGGCGCGAAGGGGCGGCTCGAGACCGGAGCGGTCGTCACCTGGGATTTTCACGACTTCCCAGGCGCCTTCCCGGTCCATGTCGTGGAGGTGGAGACGGACAGGCGCATCGTCCTGCGCTGGGGCTCGGCCGAGACGACGCCCGACCCCGCCGCCAGCCGCGAGACCACCGTCACGATGACCTTCGAGCCGCTCGAAGACGGCCGCACGCTCGTCCGGATATCGGAACAGGGCTGGTCACGGACACAGGAGGGGCTGAAGGCCTCCTACGGCAATTGCGAGGGCTGGACGGGCATGCTCTGCGCGATGAAAGTCTGGCTTGAGCACGGCTTCAACCTGCGCGAGGGGTTCTACAAGTAGGGGGCGGTGCGGCTCAAAGGCCGTACAGTGCAGCTGACGATCACCGACCTTTTATGCGCGGGCAGCCGCCCTCTTCGCGCTCGATGATCTCGCACCGGCCCTCTTTGGAGACAAAACGATGTTCACTCACGTCATGATCGGCAGCAACGACCTGGAGCGGGCGAGAGAGTTCTACGACGCCACATTCGCCGCGTTGGGAGGCGAGCCCGGCGAGATCGATGCCAGAGGCAGGCTGATCTATGTCCACGACGGCGGTCGGCTGATGATCACGAAGCCGATCGACGGCAAGCCAGCGACGGCGGCCAACGGTGGGACAATCGGTATCGCCGCGGCGAGCCGTGACCATGTTCTCGCATGGCATGATGCCGGCACCGCCCATGGCGGAACGTCGATCGAGAGCCCACCCAGCGAGCGCCCGAATGGAGCCTTCGTCGCCTACCTTCGCGATCCCGACGGAAACAAGCTCACCGCGCGCACTCAGCCGACGAAGTAACACAACCGGCAACAGCCGCTGCGAAGATCATCCCGCTTTTCGGGAAACCCGCCGGCAAGCGGATGGGTAGAAACCGCCCCCTCTATAAATTCCGCCGCTCACCCCGCAGCGTCGCCAACCCGATACCGGCCGCGTCGAACCCGCCATCGACCGCCAGCACCTGCCCGGTGATGTAGCTCGCCTTGTCCGAGCACAGGAAGAAGATCGACTCCGCCAACTCCTCCTCCAGCCCGTAGCGGCCGAGCGGGACGGCGTCGCGATAGTCCGCGCGGATCTCCGGGCTGTGCACGGCCTTCGCCATCGCCGTCTCGACCGGACCCGGCGCGACCGCGTTGACGCGAATGCCGAGGCTCGACAGTTCGACCGCCTGCTGCTTCGTCAGATGCGCCAGCGCGGCCTTGGAGGTGCCGTAGGCGACGCGCAGCGTCGAGGCGCGCAGGCCCGAGATCGAGGTGATGTTGACGATGGCGCCGCCACCCCGGTCGGCCATCAGCGGGGCCGCGAGCTGCGTCGCCAGGAAGGGCCCGGTGAGGTTGACCGCGAGCACGCGCTGCCACTCCTCATGCGTCGTCTCCAGCAGCGGCTTGAACACGGCGGTGCCGGCGTTGTTGACCAGCGCGTCGAGCCGCCCGAAGCGCGCTACAAGCGTGTCGAAGGCTGCCGCGACCTGCCGCGGCTCGGCGATGTCGCAGGTCAGCGCCAGCGTCTCCTCCGGCTTGCCGATCTCCGCCACGGCTCGCTCCAGCCCGGCCCCGTCGATGTCGAGCAGACCGATGCGCCAGCCATCTGCGAGAAAGCGCTTCGCCGTCGCCAGCCCGATGCCGCGCGCGGCCCCGGTGACGAGGGCGACCTTGGAAACTGTGCTGATCATGCGGGTATCCGGACAATGGGACGTGATCGGGAAATGGCGCCCGGAAGCTATGCTTCGCGAAGCCCTGGCCGCAAGATCGCCGGCCCGCATGCGCCTTGCCGGCATTCCCGCTCGACAAATGCCGGACTCTCCTGTATGGCCCCGCACTCAACTGAAAACAGCGAGCCGAAAGCCCGCGCTTCCGCGCGAATACGGCCATGGAGAGACCCATGAACATCATCGAGCAGATCGATGCCGAGCAGATTGCCAAGCTGAGCGAAGGTCGCGAGATCCCGCCCTTCCAGCCCGGCGACACCGTGCAGGTCAACGTCAAGGTCAAGGAAGGCGAGCGTAGCCGCGTCCAGGCCTATGAGGGCGTCGTGATCGCCCGCAACGGCGGCGGCCTCAACCAGAGCTTCACCGTCCGCAAGATTTCCTATGGCGAAGGTGTCGAGCGCGTTTTCCCGCTCTTCTCGCCGAACCTCGATTCCATCAAGGTCATCCGTAAGGGCAAGGTGCGTCGCGCCAAGCTCTATTACCTGCGCGATCGCCGCGGCAAGTCGGCCCGCATCGCCGAGCGCGTCGAGGCCCGCCCCGCCAAGGGTGGCAAGGCCGCCGGCAAGTAAGCCGCGGCCCCCTTCGAGAATTCAGGAACGCGGTCCTTCGGGGCCGCGTTTTTTTGTTGCGCGCAACGCTTCGTGGCGCAGGGGCACCCGGAATGATGGCCGCTCAGTCGAATGCAATAAACGCATATCGGCGCATATAATTTTCATTTGATATGCGTATAACGCTCCTATAAGCATGCCAATCATTAGCTTGCTATCGATATTCATCCTATGGATCAGACACAGCTCCAGGCCGCCTTCACCGCCGAGCTCGCGGCCGTCAACCGCAAGCTGCGCACTCTCGTCGACGAGCGCGCCCGCAAGATGGGGCTGACCTGGTCTCGCGCCCGGTTGCTGATGGAGCTCGCCCGTGAGGACGGGCCGATCCAGTCCGATCTGGCGGGCCTCCTCGACATCGAGCAGCCGACATTGGTGCGCCTGCTCGACGGGCTCGAGCGCAACGGCATGATCGAGCGCCGCGCCGTCGAAGGGGATCGCCGCGCCCGCCGCGTGTTCCTCACGCCCATGGCGCGCGCTCAGGCCGAGGACATCCTGAATTTCCTCGCCGCCCTGCGTGCTGATATCCTGCAGGGCATCGCGCCGCGGGAGCTGGAAATGGCACTCGATGTCCTGCGCCGGACGTCCCGCAACATCGCCGCCGGGCGGAGCGCCGCCCCATGAGCACGGCAGAGCCCGCTTCCGCGCCAGCCGCTGCGACGCCCCCTGCCCCGACGCAGGGCTGGTTCACCATGCCGGTGCCGCGCGCGCTCGCCTACATGCTCGCTTCGGTCACATTGGCGATGACGCAGCAGATCGGCCAGAACATCGTCAACACCAACATCTACCAGATCCAGGGCGAGCTCGGCGCCACCGTCGCCGAGACCAACTGGCTGGTCGCCGCCTATATGGCGCCCAACGTCTCGCTCTCGATCGCGCTGATCAAGATCCGCATGCAGTATGGCTTGCGCAATTTTGCGGAGATCAGCATCGCCGGCTTCGTGCTGGCCGCCGCCCTGAATTTCTTCTTCGTCCAGGATCTGCAATCGGCCGTCGCCGTGCGCTTCATGAGCGGCATGGCGGCGGCGCCGATGTCCTCGCTCGCCTTCTTCTACATGATCGAGCCGATGCCGCCGCAGCGGAAGCTGACCGTCGGCCTGTCGCTGGCACTGACCAACACCACGCTCGGCATCCCCGTGACGCGGCTGATCTCGCCCTATCTGCTCGATCTCGGCGGCTTCCACAGCCTCACCATGATCGAGATGGGGCTGGCCCTATTGGCTTTCGGCTTCGTCTACGCGCTGCCGCTGGCGACGCCGCCGCGCATCAAATGGATCGGCCCCTTCGACATCGTCAGCTATCTGCTGATCGCCATCGGCTTCGGCAGCATCGCCGTCGCGCTCAGCCTGGGCCGCCTCTACTGGTGGCTCGAGGCGCCCTGGCTCGGCTGGCTCCTTGCCGTCGCCATGGTCTGCTTGATGCTGGCCGCGATCATCGAATTGCACCGCGAAAGCCCGCTCGTCGACATTCGCTGGCTGACCAGCCCGACCACGCTGCATTTCGCCGGCACGCTGCTGCTGCTGCGCCTCGTCCTGGCGGAGCAGACCGTCGGCGCCTCGAATTTCTTCCAGGCGCTCGGCATCCAGAACGAGCAGACCGTACCGCTCTACGCGATCATCCTCGCCGCGATCATCGCCGGCGGCCTGACCTGCGCCGCGCTGCTGCGCCCCGGCCGCGAGAACGGGTTCTACGGGGCCGCGCTCGCCTGCGTCACGCTTGGCGCCTGGCTCGACAGCGGCGCCACCAGCCTGACCCGGCCGGACGACATCTGGCTCAGCCAGTCGCTCGTCGCCTATGGCTCGGCGCTCTTCCTGCCAGCCGCGATGGCTCAGGGGCTCGGCGCGGCGATCGTGCGCGGGCCGATCTACATCCTGAGCTTCTTCACCGTCTTCCTGTTCACGCAGAGCATCGGCGGCCTGTTCGGCTCGGCGATCTTCGGCACCTTCATCACGCTGAGAACGACTTTCCATTACAACGTCCTGACCGAGCATTTCACCCTGTCCGACCCGTTGGTCGCGCAGCGCGTCAGCCAGCTCGGCGGCGCCTATGGTCATGTGCTGACCGACCCGACGCTGACGCGGGCGGAAGGCGTGTCGCTGCTGGCCCAGCAGGCGACGCGGGAGGCGACGGTGCTGGCCTATAACGACGCCTTCCTGCTGATCTCGCTGATCGCCGGCCTCGCCCTGGCCGGCCTTCTCACCCATCTCGCCTTCCTGCAATGGAAGGCACGCTCGGCCGCGCCGGCCGCCTCCGCGACAACCTGACCTTCCGCTTGCGACCATGACCCGCCTGTTCCGCTCCCTTTCGACCTATATCGCGCTGGCGATCGGCCTCGCCGGCGTCGTTCTCGTCCTCTACGCTTGGCGGCTGCCACCCTTCGCGAGCGCCATCGAGACCACCGAGAACGCCTATGTGCGCGGCCAGGTCACGGTGATCGCGCCGCAGCTCGCCGGCTATGTCGCGGAAGTGCCGGTGCAGGATTTCGCCACGGTGAAACAGGGCGACCTGCTGCTGCGCATCGACGACCGGATCTTTGCGCAGAAGCTGGAACAGGCCCGTGCCGGCCTCGCCGCCCAGCGTGCCGGCCTCGCCAATTCCGATCAGGCCCGCGCCACAGCCGAAGCCCGGCTGCGCGCCGCAGTGGCGAATGTCGCCAGTGCCGAAGCGGCCTTGCGTACCGCCGAGGCGAATTGGGGCCGGATCGAGCCGTTGCGCGAGCGCGGCGTCGTCAACCAGACCAGCACCGACCAGAGCCAGCAGGCGCTCGACCAGGCGCGCGCCTCCCTCACCGCCAACAACGCCGCCGCCGAAGTCGCGCGGCAGGATATCCAGACCGCGATCGTCAACCGCCAGTCGCTCATCGCGGCGGTCGAGGGGGCCGAAGCCGCCGTCCACCTTGCCGAGATCGACCTGATCAATACCCGTATCCTCGCCCCGCAGGATGGACGCCTCGGCGAGGTTTCCGCCCGGCTCGGGCAATATGTCTCGGCCGGCACCCAGCTCATGGCGCTCGTGCCCGCCCAGGTCTGGGTCATCGCCAATTTCAAGGAGACGCAGCTCGCCGGCATGCGTGTGGGCCAGCCGGTGAGCTTCACCGTCGATGCACTCCGCCATGCGAAGCTCAGCGGCCATATCGAGCGCTTCTCGCCGGCCGCCGGTTCCGAGTTCAGCGTGATCCGCCCTGACAACGCCACCGGCAACTTCATCAAGATCGCCCAGCGCGTCCCGGTGCGCATCGCCATCGACCCGGGCCAGCCTCTGGCGGAACGGCTGACGCCCGGCATGTCGGTGGTCGTCAGCGTCGACACCGCGGCGCCAAGCCCCGCGTCCGGCAAATGACGGCTCCGCGAGCGGCATCGATTGTCCCGCTTCCTTGGAACTGCTACACAGTGGCCATGTCGCCGTGTGTGCATCAGTTCCAGCGCTTCTGCGCCGTGCAGGGAGAGGGCCATCTGCCGCCCCTGCCGACGACGCAGGACTTCGCCGCGCTGCATGATCATGCCCGCCTGCCCTGGCGCTTCTTCGGCCGCTTCACAGCCTCCATCGCCGCAGGCCTTACCGGCGCCTGAGACCGGCCGCATCGCGCGGCCGGCGACAGGCGTAGCGTTTTTGCAAGCCGGCCTTCAACGCCGGCTTTCTCGTTTCCAGATCAGATTTGAACAGACCGAGATCAAGCCATGACTGCGACCTCAGCTCCCCGCACGCTTTACGACAAGATCTTCGACGACCACGTCGTCGACCGGCAGGATGACGGCACCTGCCTGCTCTATATCGACCGCCACCTCGTCCATGAGGTGACGAGCCCGCAGGCCTTCGAGGGCCTGCGCATGACCGGCCGCAAGGTGCGTGCGCCCGAGAAGACGCTCGCCGTCGTCGACCACAACATCCCGACGACCGACCGTTCCAAGGGCATCGCCGAAGAGGAAAGCCGCATCCAGGTCGAGGCTCTGGCGAAGAATGCCAAGGAATTCGGCGTCGAGTATTTCAACGAGCTCGACAAGCGCCAGGGCATCGTCCACATCGTCGGTCCCGAGCAGGGCTTCACCCTGCCCGGCACCACGATCGTCTGCGGCGACTCGCACACCTCGACGCACGGTGCCTTCGGCGCGCTGGCGCATGGCATCGGCACCTCGGAGGTCGAGCACGTCCTCGCCACGCAGACGCTGATCCAGAAGAAGGCGATGAACATGCTCGTCCAGGTGGACGGCACGCCCGCGCCCGGCGTCGGCGCCAAGGACATCACGCTGGCCATCATCGGCGAGATCGGCACCGCCGGCGGCACCGGCTCGGTGATCGAATATGCCGGCGAAGCCATCCGCGGCCTGACGATGGAAGGCCGCATGACGCTCTGCAACATGTCGATCGAGGGCGGTGCCCGCGCCGGCATGGTCGCCCCGGACGAGAAGGCCTTCGCCTATCTGAAGGGCCGCCCGAAGGCGCCGCAGGGCGCGGCATGGGACGCCGCCGTCCGCTATTGGGAGACGCTGCAGACCGACGAGGGCGCGCATTTCGACCGCGTGGTCCGGCTCGACGCCGGCAACCTGCCGCCAATCGTGTCCTGGGGCACGAGCCCCGAGGACGTGATCTCCGTCACCGGCGCGGTTCCCGACCCCGAGCTGATCCAGGACGAGGTCAAGCGCGCCTCGAAGAAGCGTGCGCTGGAGTATATGGGCCTGACCGCCGGCACCAAGATCACCGACATCCCGCTCGACGTGATCTGGATCGGCTCCTGCACCAATGGCCGCATCGAGGATCTGCGCACCGTCGCGAAGATCGTCGAGGGCAAGAAGATCCATGAGAGCCTCGACTACGGCATGATCGTCCCCGGCTCCGGCCTGGTGAAGGAGCAGGCCGAGGCCGAGGGTCTCGACAAGATCTTCATCGCCGCCGGCTTCGAATGGCGCGAGCCCGGCTGCTCGATGTGCCTCGGCATGAACCCCGACCAGCTCAAGCCCGGCCAGCGGGCAGCCTCGACCTCGAACCGCAATTTCGAGGGTCGTCAGGGCTATCGCGGCCGCACCCACCTCGTCTCGCCGGCGATGGCGGCGGCGGCGGCCTTGACCGGCCGCTTCGTCGACGTCCGCACGCTCGGCTGAACGGTCCAGCGGGGAGAGCGCCATGTCGAACGATCCCCGCGAAGCCGCCCGCGAGGCCGAGGCCAAGGCCGCGCTGGAGCGCGTGAAGCGCGACAGCGAGACCTTGCTCGGTTCCTCGATGGGCAGGGCAGCCGATCATTTCTCCGGCACCGACGCGCCGGAGGGCGACAGGATCGAGCTCTGGGGCCGGCGCATCGGCCGTGCGCTCTCGCTCCTCGGCGTGATCGTGCTGGCCTGGTGGCTCGGCCATCAACTGAAGTTCTGGTGACGGAGATGGATGCCGCCGTGGCGAAGACAGCGCGGATCGACTGGGACGGAGCGAAAGCCCCGTCGCTGGAGGCGTTCGACGACCTGGCCCAGGCCGCGTTCGACCGCCTGCCGGAGGAGTTCCGCGCGCTCTGCGCCGACGTCGTCTTCAACGTCACCGAGTTCCCGGAGGACGACGTGCTGAAGGAGCTGGAGGCGGAGAGCCCCTTCGACCTGCTCGGCCTCTTCACCGGCGTCGGCCTGCCGCAACAGGGTTTCGGGCCCCAGACCGGCCAGATGCCCAACACCATCCACCTCTATCGCCGGCCGATCCTTGACTACTGGGCCGAGCACGACGAGAGCCTCGGCGCGATCGTCAGCCACGTCATGATCCATGAGATCGGCCACCATTTCGGCTTCTCCGACGAGGACATGGAAGCCATCGAACAGGCGGCCGGCTGAGGCCGGGCGCGCAGGACAAGCACAGGAACCGCACCATGCAGCCCTTCACCACCCTGACCTCGACGCCGGCCCCGCTGAAGGTGGTCAATGTCGATACCGACATGATCATCCCGAAGCAGTATCTGAAGACGATCAAGCGTACCGGCCTCGGCACCGCGCTGTTCTCGGAGATGCGCTACAAGGATGACGGCTCGGAGAACCCCGATTTCGTGCTCAACCAGCCGGCCTATCGCAAGGCGGAAATCCTCGTCGCAGGCGACAATTTCGGCTGCGGCTCCTCGCGCGAGCACGCGCCCTGGGCCCTGCTCGACTTCGGCATCCGCTGCGTGATCTCCACCAGCTTCGCCGACATCTTCTACAATAACTGCTTCAAGAACGGCATCCTGCCGATCAAGGTCACGCCCGAGCAGCTCGACGCGCTGTTCGACGATGCCGAGCGCGGCTCCAACGCGACGCTGACGATCGACCTCGAGAACCAGACGATCAAGGGCCCCGACGGCGGCGAGATCAGGTTCGAGATCGACCCGTTCCGCAAGCACTGCCTGCTGAACGGCCTCGACGATATCGGCCTGACCATGGAGAAGGCGCCGAAGATCGACGCCTATGAAGAGAAGCTGAAGCAGCGCGCCTGGGCCTGAGGCCGCTCGCAACGCTCCCCCCTCTCCCCTCGCGGGAGAGGGGAAGAACCTAAACTACCAGCCCGCGCATCGGCCCCAAATCGCCCGTGCCGGGAAACACCTTTTCCGCCAGCACCGGCCCCGACAGCCCGAACAGGTCGGCAACAACGCCCTTGGCCACGGCGCGGATGTCGGTCGTCGCCTTGAGATCGCGGTTCTGGTAGAGCTGCTCGGGCTTCAGCCCCGGCCAGTCGGCGATCATGCGCCCGCCCTTGACCGCTCCGCCGACGAGGAAAGCGACCGTGCCGGTGCCATGATCGGTGCCCGTGGTGCCGTTCACCGCCGCGGTGCGGCCGAACTCCGTCACCACCATCACCACCGTGTCTTTCCAGACCGGCGAAAGACCCTGCTCGAAGGTCGCAAAGGCGCCGTCGAGCCCGCCGAGAAGAGTCGCGAGCCGGCCCTTGGCCCCGCCCTCATTGGCATGCGTGTCCCAGCCCTCGAAGGCCAGCGCGGCGATGCGCGGCCCGTCATCGGCGCCGACGAGTCCGGCCGCGCCCTCGGCGATGCGACGCATGCCGTCCACGGAATCAGGGCCGCCACCGCCCATCTTGCCATCCATGCCGCGCCGCTGCGCCAGGCTTTCCGTCTCGATCGCCTGCTGCAGCGCCGCGGCCAGATGCGGATCGCGCTGGCCATAGAGATCGGCGAGCCGCATTGTCAGGTCGCTCCCGGCGCGCGCCATGCGCGGCGGCGCCCAGCCGAGCACCGGCGCGTCGCCGCGCACCACCAGCGGCGGCACCACGCCGACACCGAGCACGCCCTTTCGCGCGATGCCCTCGCCGGCCGGCAGGCTGGCGAGAAGGCGGTTGAGCCAGCCCGTCGCCGTATGGCCGGGTCCGGGCTGGCCGCTTTCCAGTACGTCCTGCCCGTCGAAATGCGAGCGCTCGCGATAGCCGGTCGCGGCCGCATGGACGATCGCCGCCTGCCCCTGCTTGTAAAGCCGCGCGAGATTCGGCATCGCAGGATGGAGATAGAAGAAGCCGTCGAGCGGCAGCGCCGCGTCCGGTCCGTCCTTGGCGAGCGCGATGCCCTCGCGCAAGCCGGCATAGCCGGGATCGCCGATCGGCGGCACGGCCGAGAGCCCGTCAAGCGCGCCGCGCAGCACCACGACGAGGAAGCGCGGATCGCGCGCGCCGGCTGCCGCATAGGCGAATTTCGGCACGAAGGACCAGGCGAACAGCGCCCCCGCCGCACCCAGCACGGCGCGGCGCGACGGCGTCATCCGTTCGCAATCGTCATTGTCGTGATGATCCATCACCGTCACCTCCGCTGGAATTCGGGCGACATCAGCAGCAGTGCGATCGCCTGCGGCCTGCTTTCGGCGCGCGCCACTGCCTGCTTCGTCTCGGGCGACAGGATCGGGCCGAGAATGTCGTCGGCCTGGCTGCGCGGGTCCGGCACCGCGTTTGCCGTCTGCCGGCCCCAGCCGGCGGCGACGTCGATGCGCGTCTTGATGCCCTCGGCCGAGGCCCAGGCGACGTTGGTGTCGGCATAGCCGTTCGGGCCGGAGGGCTGCCAGAAGGGCTGCCCCATCGTGCCGAGCGGCCCGAGGATCTGTCCGGGATTGGGCTGCAGCCCCGTCGCGCGATAGGAGGCCAGCAGGAATTCCTGCGGCGAGCGCACCTTGGTCGCCGGCGCCTTCCAGGCCTCGTCGCTGCCGATCAGCGCGCGATAGACGCTGGGCAGGTCGCCGCCGCTCTGGCGGAAGGTCGCGGCCAGCAGATCGACCAGCTTCGGCGGCGGATCATCCGCCACGAAATGGCGCACGAGCTTGGTCGCGATGAAATGGGCGGTCGAGGGATGGCGCGCCAGATCGGTCAGCGCCGCGACGCCCTGCGCCCGGCCCGGCTGGTCGTAGGAGCGGCCGAGCAGCGGCGTGACACCGGGTTCGTGGAGCCCGGCATTGAAGGCGAAGGAACCGGGAAAGCCGAGCACGCCCTCGCGCCCCACCACCGTCCAGCCGGTGATGATCCGGGCGAGATTGGTGACGTCAGCCTGGTTGTAGCCGCCGGAGACGCCGAGCGTATGCAGTTCCATGATCTCGCGGGCGAGGTTCTCGTTGAGCCCGCGCCGCTGCCGCCGCCCGGCCGGGGAGTTGGGGCCGATCGACTGGCGGTTGTCGAGGAAGTCGAGCATCGCCGGGTGGCTCTCGGCCGCGATCAGCATGTCCTCGAAACGGCCGAAGACATGCGGGCGGATCGCCTCGCGCTCATAGGCGCCGGCCATGATCCGGCAGATATTGCTCTTGGTCGCGCCGATGCAGAAATGGTTCGACCAGAACATCACAAGCCGCTCGCCGAAGCCCGTCTCGGCCGCAAGCGCGAGATCGACCCGCGACTTCACCTCGTCGCGATAGGTCCGGAAGGGCAGTGCCGGTTCGTTGGGCGGCGGCTTGGCCGGCTGCGCGGCCTGGTTCTGGCCGGATGGTTTGACCTCAGCCGGCGCCTGAGCAACCTCCATCTGGCCGGACATCGCCCCCGCTCCGGCAACCTGCATGCCCGCGGATTGCGCTCCCGGCGATACAGCCTGCGCCTGCTGCGCGGCGACGCGCTTGGCCTCCCGGGCGATCCTTTCCTGATCTTCGAAGGCGTAGAGCGCCTGCCCGATCTCGGCTGCACCCGAAAAGGCCACGCCCTGCGGCTGCGCGACGGGGCCGGCCGCGATCTCGGCCAGCAATCGATCGCGAGCCTCCCGGCGTATCGCCTCGCCCTGCCCCGGCCTCGCTCCGAGGCCGAAACGCTGGAGGGCGACGGCCCCCGCCTTCAGATCGTCCGGTCCCGCCATGCCGTCGGCCTCCGCTGACCATGCGCATCAGCATCGGCGGCGACTATGGCAAAAAACCGAAGGGTTTCATGACAAATCGGCAATGTTCGGCAATGCGAGAGCGGCCGGCCACAGGCCGAGCGATCGCTGGAGCCCGGAAAGCGCTCCAGGCCCCGCTCCGATCAAGCCGTAGCGCCCCGTGCCGACCGTTTAAGCCGAGCGGGGAGCGTCCGCGAAGTCACCGGTGATGATCTTGCCCCGCGCCCGGCGCAACACCAGCGACAGCACGGCGGCGACGACCGTGTTCGCCACGACGGCGACGATGCCGTTATAGGCGCCATAACCGAGGACGAGCGATGTCGGCACCCAGGCCGTCGGGCCCCAGGACAGGTAGGTGCCCAGCCCGAAGCCGACGACCCAGCCCGCCAGCAGCGCCTCGCCGCTGAACCAGCTCGTATAGAGGCCGAAGACGATGGCCGGGAAGATCTGGATCATCCAGACGCCGCCGAGCAACTGCAGGTCGAGCGCGAACTTGGTCGGCATGAACACGATCACCGCCAGAGCGCCGACCTTGACGATCAGCGACATCAGCTTGGCCAGCGACGCCTCGCGGCCCGGCGACATCTCCGGCTCGACGAAGGGGCGCCAGATATTGCGGGTGAAGGTATTGGCCGCGCCGATCGACATCACCGCCGCCGGCACCAGCGCGCCGATGGCGATGGCCGCGAAGCTGAAGCCGGCGAACCAGGACGGAAACATCTTCAGGAAGAGCTGCGGCACCGCATCCTGCGGATTGGCGACCTCGATGCCCGCGGCATGGGCCATGAACCCCATCAGCGCGATCAGCGCCAGCACCAGCGAATAGGCCGGCAGCGCGATCGCGTTGCGTCGGAGGGCCTTCGGCCCCGAGGCCGAGAGCACGCCGGTCATCGAATGCGGATACATGAACAGCGCCATCGCCGAGCCGATCGCCAATGTGATGAACGGCGCGATCTGGGCGGGCGAGAGGATGAGCCCCTGGTTCGGCTTGCCCTCATAGGCCTTCGCAGCCGCATCGAAGACGGCGCCGTAGCCGCCGAGCTTGGCCGGCACGATCACCACCGCCGCGATGACGAAGACGTAGATCATGATGTCCTTGACGAAGGCGATCATGGCAGGCGCGCGCAGCCCGCTCTTGTAGGTGTAGAGCGCCAGGATGACGAAGGCGATCGTCAGCGGCAAATGGGACATCATGCCCTCGCCCTGGAAGCCGAGCGCCTGGATCACCTTCTCCATGCCGACGAGCTGTAACGCGATATAGGGCATGGTCGCGAGGATGCCGGTGAAGGCGACCGCGAGCTCGAGGCCCTTGTTGCCGTAACGACCGTAGATGAAGTCGGAACCGGTGATGTAGCCCTTCTTATGCGCGACGTTCCACAGCCGCGGCATCGTCAGGAAGACGAAGGGGTAGATAAGGATCGTGTAGGGCACCGCGAAGAAGCCATAGGCGCCGATGGCATACACGACCGCCGGCACCGCGATCACCGTATAGGCGGTGTAGAGATCGCCGCCGAGCAGGAACCAGGTGATCCAGGCGCCGAAGCGCCGCCCGCCCAGCCCCCATTCGTGCAACTCCTCGAGATTGCCGGATTTCCAGCGCGAGGCGACGAAACCCATCACCGTGACAAGCGCGAAGAAGAAGACGAAGACGGCCGTCGCCGGCCAGTTGAGATGGTCGATCATGAGTCGCTGCCTTCCACCTTGGAAGCGAGCCAGATGAACACCGACGAGACCGGGATCATCAGCATCAGGAACCAGTAGAACAGCGGAATGCCGGCCAGTCTCGGCTCGATGCCGTTATAGAGCGGCACCCAGAGGCAGGCGATGCAGGGGATGAGGAGAAGTAGATATTTCATGGGGGAGGTCCCCAGATTCAGGCCGCATCCGCAGCATCTGCCTGTCCGCGATCATCTTCAACAGCAAAAATGGGCAGGCTGGGCCCGGCTCTCATCCTTTTGACGGAAAACACCAAATCGGCCCCGCGCCGTAGCGCAACGCCGCGTCCTACATCACTACAGTGATCGTCTCGGCCGCACGCGTCAGCCCCGTATAGAGCCAGCGCGCCCGGTGCTCGCGGAAGGCGAAGCTCTCGTCGAAGAGCACGACATCGTCCCATTGCGAGCCCTGCGACTTATGCACCGTCAGCGCGTAGCCGAAGGTGAATTCGTCGGTGTGCTTGCGCAGCTCCCAGGGGATCTCCTCCTCGGTACCGTCGAAGAAGTTCGGCAGCACCGAGACCTTCACGGCCTTGGCGCCGGTATCGTCCTCGGGCGTCACGCGCATGGTGACGAGCCCCTTCTTCGAGGTCTTGATCTCCTGCACGATCCAGGAGCCGCCATTGAGCAAGCCCTTGCTCTTGTCGTTGCGCAGGCAGACCAGCTTCTCGCCCGCCACCGGATTGGTCTCGGTGCGGCCCATGAGCTGGCGGATGCGGGCATTGTAGTTGCGGCGCGTCTTGTTCATCCCGACGAGAACCTGGTCGGCCCCCATGACGACCTCGGGATTGACCTCGTCGCGCCGGATGACGCGGCTGGGACCATAATCGCCATAGTCGAGCCGGCCGCCCTCGCGCACGATCATCGACATCCGCACGATCGGATTGTCCGCCGCCTGGCGATGGACCTCCGTCAGCATCACGTCCGGCTCCTGCTCGGTGAAGAAGCCCCCGCCCTTCACCGGCGGCAGCTGCGCCGGATCGCCCAGCACCAGCACCGGCGTGCCGAAGGAGAGCAGGTCCTTGCCCAGCTCCTCGTCCACCATCGAGCATTCGTCGATGACGATGAGCTTGGCCTTGGCGGCCTGACTGTCACGGTTGAGCGCGAAGATCGGGCTCTCCTCGTCGACGCCGCGCGAGCGGTAGATCAGCGAATGGATGGTCTGCGCCTCGGCGCAGCCCTTGTTGCGCAGCACCAGCGCGGCCTTGCCGGTATAGGCGGCGAAGACGACGTCTCCGTCCACCGCCTCGGCGATGTGGCGCGCGAGCGTCGTCTTGCCCGTGCCGGCATAGCCGAACAGGCGGAACACCTGCGGATCACCGGCCTGCAGCCAGCGCGCCACCGCCGACAATGCGGCATCCTGCTGGAGCGACCAGCTCATCGGTTGAAAACGATCATGACGGACATGCCGCAGAAGGGGCCGAGTCGCGCCGCGAAGGCAAGCCCGGCGGCGTCGGTTCCCGGGCTCAGGCGGCGCGCAGGCGCCGGACGAAGGCGCTGGCCTCCATTTGCAGGGCGGTGATGCGCTCGTCGAGATTGCGCGCGCTCAGCGCTCCCATATCGGCCTGATTGACGGTTTGCATATTGGCGGCGGCGATCTCCGCCATCGCCATCGCAGCCGTGCCGGTGACGCTGGAGATCCGCGCCACCGTCTCGCCGAGCGAGCCGAGCAATTCGGCATGGGAGTCGACCATGGTCGCGATCTCGGTCCCGGTCTGCTCGACCGTGCCGATGCTGTTGCCGATGGTCGAGACCGCGCCCGCGGCATGGGACAAGGCCGCGTCGACCTGCGCGATCCGGCCCACGATGCGGGATGCCGCCTCGGCGGTCTGGCCGGCAAGCGCCTTGACCTCGGAGGCGACCACCGCGAAGCCGCGGCCATGTGCGCCGGCGCGCGCGGCCTCGATCGTGGCGTTGAGCGCAAGCAGGTTGGTCTGGCGCGCCACGGCCTCGATGATGCCGACGACGTCCCGGATCTGCGTGGCCTTCTCGGCGAGCTCGGCGACCAGCTTCTGCGTGCCGCTCGCCTCCTGGCTCGCCGCGCTCGCCATCATCGAGACCCGCCTGACCTCGTCGTTGATCTGCCCGATGACGAACTCCATCCGCAGGGCGGCTTCCGTCGTGCGGTTCGCTTCCTCGCCGGCGCCGGTCACGGACGCCGCGGCGATCTCCGAGCTCCTGGAGACCTGGTTGACCCGCACGGCGGCATCCTGAAGCGTCGTGCGCAGCGTCTCGCTCGCCCGTCCGATCTCGCCGAGCAACAGGCCGAGCCGGGCCTCGAACTCGTCGGCGATGCGCGCCAGCTCCCGGCTGCGGAGTTGCTGGTGCTGGCGGGCCTGTCCGGCTTCCGTCTCTCGCGTCACCAGGGTCGCACGGACCTCGCTGAGCTGCTGGACCGTGCGGGCGAGCTCTCCGATTTCGTCGGAGCGGCCGCAATGCGGTACGGCGATGACCCTGTCGGAACTCGTCGTCTCGCGGATCGAGATCATCAGCTCACGCAAGGGGCGCGTCAGATGGCGGCTGAGCAGCAGGAGCGCGGCGAGCCCGCCCGCCAGGGGCAGTAGGAGCGCCATGACGATGGTGCGCAATCGCACCAGCTCCGCCCGCTCGCCGGCGCGGATTCCGGCCTCACTCGCCGTCGCCGCCAAGGCGTCGCGCATCGCCGAGGTGGTGGCGATGATCTGGCTGACGTTGAGGCGCGCCTCCTCGGCGCCGGCCTCCAGCACGGCCGCCTTGGCGGAAACGCGCTGGCCGATATCGACGATGCCACGCTGGAAGGCGATGAAAGTGTTGATGCGGGCATTGAGCGTCGGATTCGCCTCGATCATGGCCTTCGGCAACGCCGAGATGAAATGCGCGCGCGCGGCATCCACGAGTTCGATGGCGGCATCGAGCTTCTCCAGCGACGCAGCGATCTCGGCAGCCGAGGCGTCGGCATCGAGGCGGCCGAGCAGAGAGGCGTTCGCGACCCGGCTGGCGAGCAGCGAGGCGCTGCTGGCGAGCGTGATGCCGGAAAAGGCCTCCCGGTCGATGCGACGGACATCGTCAAGTCCACCCAGCACGCTGACGAGGCCGAGCGCAGCCGCGATGCTCAGCAGTGCAAAGAGCATCATGATCTTTGCCGTCAGTCCCGGTCGCCGTCTCATCATCCCACCTGTAGTACGCCCTCTCTTTCGCCGATGCGAACGAATGACGGGTTAACGGGAGATCGAAAAAGTGGATTGGAGCAGGAAGAAAAAATATATAATTCAAATATTTAGCCGGGGAACAGATCACATCCGGCGTCGATGTCCCCTGAGCGGACGACTTCCTTCGGCGCCGGCATTCGCGGCCGGCAGAGCCGCCGGATAGGGGTGGAGAACCCCTGATCCGGTCCGGTCGCGCAGCGATCCGACCGGCATGCGCTCTGGTCAATATTCCGGCGAATCTCTAGCGTCCGTTCCATGAGGCCGCGCGCGATCCGAATTCTCCTGCTTTGTCTCGGTGTCGCGTTTGCCGCCTATGCGGCCTTCGTGCTCTCGCCCTGGCCGTCGGCGCTGCTGATCCGCGCGGGCTTTGCCTATGGCGCCTCGAAGACCGGCGCGGCTCTCGCGAAGCATGTCCCGGCCGGTATCCGGGAGCAGCGCGACATCGCCTATGGAGACGCCGCCGACGAGCGGCTCGACATCTATCTGCCGCCCGAGGGGGCACGGCCGGGACGCCCCGTCCTGGTCTGGATCCATGGCGGCGGCTTCGTCGGCGGGGACCGGCAGGACGTGGCCCCTTATCTCAGGATCGTCGCCGGTAAGGGCTACCCGACCGTAGCCATCGGCTACAGCCTCGCGCCGGCGGCGCGCTATCCCACGCCGGTGCTACAGGCGAACAAGGCACTCGGCTTCCTGCAGCGCGAAGCCGCCCGACTGGGCATCGATGCGAGCACCATGGTGCTCGCAGGCGATTCGGCCGGCGCCCATATCGCGGCCCAGCTCGCGGCCGGCCTGACCGGGAAGGACTACGCCGCGACGCTTGGCCTCCAGCCCGCGGTCGAGCCCTCCCTCCTCAAGGGCGTCGTCCTGTTCTGCGGCGCCTTCGACCCCACCGCCCTCGACTTCGCCGGCCCTTTCGGCAGTTTCCTGCGCTCGATTCTCTTCGCCTATTTCGGAACGTCGAACCCTCTCGACAGCGATCGCATCACCGAGGCGGCGGTTCCGCGCTATGTCACCGAGGCCTTTCCGCCGAGCTTCATCTCGGCCGGTAATGGCGACCCGCTGGCGCCGCAATCGGTGATGATGGCCCAGGCGTTGCGCGACCGCGGCGTCAAGGTCGACACGCTGTTCTTCCCGCCCGAAACCGAGCCGAAACTGCCGCATGAATACCAGTTCGACCTCGACCGTCCGGAGGGCCGGCAGGCGCTCGACCGGCTGACGGCCTTCCTTCAGGGTCTCGGGCCCTGATATCCGATCGGCCAGCCGCGCTCAGATCATCAGCCTGAGCAAGGGCCGTCCCGGCTTCTGCCGCGCCACCTCGACGAAACCCGCGCGGCGGAAAATGCTTTCCGGCCCGACATAGAGCCCTTCCGCGCTGCGCTTGGCCTGATTCTCCATCGCCGCGGCTTCAATCAGGCGCGCGCCGCTCGCCCGCGCGAAATCGATCGCACCGTCGAGCAGCGCACCCGTGACGCCCTTGCCGCGAAATCCCTTGCGGACGAAGAAGCACGAGGCGGCCCAGTTCCGCTCATCCTCCGCCGGCGCGTCCGGCAGTGGCGTCGAGGCGCGCCGCGGATTGTTCCATTCGGGGATATCCGCCCTCGGCCCGATCTGAAGCCAGCCGACGGCTTTGTCCCCGGCGTAAGCCAGCACACCCGGCGGTGGACCTTGCTTCACCCGTTCCTCGAACAGCCGGCGCGCGCCTTCCCCGAGCAGCGGCACGCGCAAGCGTTGCGGCATGCGGAAATGATTGCACCAGCAGCCGTAGCAAGGCCCCTGCGGCCCGAAGAGATCCTCCAGATCGCTCCAGCGCTCCGGCGTCAGCGGCAAGACGGCAAAACTGGCCTGGCTCATCGCAAAACTCCCGCTCGGCAACGATACGGCGTGACTGGACAGAAACTCGATATCGGCAGATCACTAGCGACAAAATCGGAGGCCCGCGCCATGTCGCTCGAAGTCTATGCCGCCTATCTCCTCGCCTGCATCGTCATCATCATCGTTCCCGGTCCCACGGTCACGCTGATCATCGCCAACAGCCTGAAGCACGGTACCCGCGCCGGCCTCCTCAATGTGGCAGGAACGCAGGCCGGGCTCGCGATCATGGTCGTGGTCGCCGGCATCGGACTGAGCTCGGTCGCCGCGGCGCTTGGCCATTGGTTCGAATGGCTGCGTCTGGCCGGCGCCGCCTATCTGATCTGGCTGGGATGGAAGATGTTCCGCTCGGCCGGTGCCGACATGGAAGGGACAGTCCCGGCGAAGCCGCCGCGTGGCGGCTTCTTCCTGCAAGGTGCGCTCGTCGCCCTGAGCAACCCGAAGACGCTGCTGTTCTTCGGCGCCTTCTTTCCGCAATTCCTCGACCCCACGCGCGACCATGCCACCCAGATCGCCATCATGGGGGCCACCGCGCTGGCCTTCGCGGCACTGAGCGACGGCACCTACGCCCTGCTCTCCGGCCGCGCCGGCCAGCTGCTCTCGCAAAGGCGCGTCCGGCTGATGTCGAAGTTCAGCGGCAGTCTGCTGATCGGCGGCGGCCTCTGGCTCGCTTCGACGCGGGCGAACTGAGCGACAGACGCCCTTACCAGGCGATTGTTTCGCCCGTGTAGTCGCGGAAGCTGTTGGTCTCCGCCATGCCGGAGGCGTCGATGGTGCGGATCAGGCCGGCGGCGCTCTCGGCCGGCGTGACGTCGGCGCCGCCGCCGCCCATGTCGGTCTGGACCCAGCCGGGATGGAACAGCAGCACGGCGACGTTCTTCGCCCTGACGGCGTTACCGAACACCACCATCGCCATGTTCACGGCGGCCTTGGACGAACGATAGATCAATGCATTGCCGGGGTTGGCGCCGATCGAACCCATGCGGCTCGATATCGTCGCGATCTTGCGCCCCTGCCCTGCCTCGAGATTCGACAGGAACGCCTGCGCCACCCTGACCGGCGCATAGACATTGACCTCGAAAACCTCGCGCCAGGCATCGAAATCGACATCGAGGCCGCTTTGCCGGTCGCGCGGCCCGTAAAGGCCGGCATTGTTGAGCAGCACATCGATCGCCCGGCCGGCGAGCGCATGCTTGGCTGCGGCCACGCTGGCATCGGACGTCACATCGAGCGCCAGCGGCGTGAGTTGGCCCGCATGCGCGGAGGCGAGTTCCGCCAGCGCCTTCGCCTGCGGATCGCGCGCCGCAGCAATGACATGGTCGCCCCGGCGCAGGAGCTGAGTCGTGATGGCAAGCCCGATGCCGCGATTGGCACCGGTGATCATCCAGGTCTGTGGCATGTGCGTTCTCCGAAAGGGAGACTGGAGGTATGGCTTTGCCGCCCCTATTTCCAGATCGATCGTCCGATCCCGAACCGCTGGACAAAGGCCGCCGCCATGACCGAGCAGCAGATCCGCTTCAACGATGGCGCCGCCTATGAAGAGATGATGGGCAAGTGGAGCCGTCTCGCCGGGGATGTCTTCCTTGACTGGCTCGCCGCGCCCGAAGGTCTGCGCTGGGCCGATATCGGCTGCGGAAACGGCGCCTCGACGCAATTGATCTTCGATCGCTGCGCACCGGCAGCCTTGAGCGGCATCGATCCGTCGCCGGGGCAACTGGATTATGCCCGCAAGCGCCCCGTCGCCAGCCTCGCCGAATTCACGCTGGGCGACGCCATGGACCTGCCCTATCCGGACCGGAGCTTCGATGCGGCCGTGATGGCGCTGGTGATCTTCTTCGTGCCCGATCCGGCCAAGGGCGTGGCGGAGATGGTGCGCGTCACGCGGCCCGGCGGCCTCGTCGCAGCCTATGCCTGGGACATGCCAGGCGGTGGCTTTCCGCTCGACCCCGTGCTGACAGAACTCAAGGCACTCGGGATGACGCCGCCGCGCCCGCCGAGCGCCGACGTCTCACGGATCGAGAGCCTGGCCGAACTCTGGACACAGGCCGGGCTCAGCGATGTCGAGACGCGCGAGATCAGCGTGCGCCGCCATTTCGCCGATTTCGACGCGTTCTGGCATGCGAGCACGCTCGGCTCGACCGTCGCCCCGGCCATTGCCGCCCTGCCCGCGCAGACGGTGGCTCTGCTCAAGGACAAGGTCCGCGCGCGCATCACCATCGCAGGCGATGGCGGCGCGTCCTATGTCGCGCGGGCCAACGCCGTGAAGGGCCGGGCGCCGGCGCAGCACTGAGGCGCCCGACGACCCAAGGTTGTCACAGCTTCAGCCCTTCGCCTTGCCGTATCCGCCGGCCGTCGGCGTGATCACCGTGACCGCCTCGCCGGCCTGGAGCAGAGTCTGGTCGGAAGGCTTCAGCTCCTCGATCGCGCCCGAGAGCCGGCGCACCAGCGTCCTGCCGAGCTCGCCGGGCTCGCCACCCTTCACGCCGAAGGGGCGGACCTTGCGATGCGAGGCGAGGATGGCGCAGTCCATCGTCTTGAGGAAGCGGATGGTGCGGCTGGTGCCGTCCCCCGCCGTCCATTCGCCCTTGCCGCCGGAGCCGAGGCGGATGTGGAAATCCTCCAGCACGACCGGGAAACGCGTCTCCAGGATCTCCGGATCGGTCAGGCGCGAATTCGTCATGTGGACGTGCACGCCGGAGGTGCCGTTGAAGCCGGGACCGGCCGGCGAACCCGAGCAGATCGTCTCGTAATATTGATACTGATCGTTGCCGAAGGTCAGGTTGTTCATCGTGCCCTGCGAGGCCGACATGGCTTCGAGCGCGCCGAACAGCGTGTTCGTCACCGCCTGCGAGACCTCGACATTGCCCGCCACCACCGCAGCCGGATAGCGCGGCGCCAGCATCGACCCCTCCGGCACCACAATCTTGATCGGACGCAGGCAGCCCGCATTCATCGGAATCGCATCATCGACCATGACGCGGAAGACATAGAGCACGGCGGCCCGCGTCACCGGCGCCGGAGCGTTGAAATTGTCCGGCCGCTGCTCGGAGGTGCCGGTGAAATCGACCGTCGCCTCGCGCTTCTCGCGATCGATGGTGATCTTCACCTTGATCGCGCAGCCCTGGTCCATCGGATAGGTGAACTCGGAATCGTGCAGCTTGGTCAGGAGCCGCGCCACGCTCTCGGCCGCGTTGTCCTGGACATGGCCCATATAGGCCTGCACGACATCGAGACCGAAGGAGCCGATCATCTTCTTCAGCTCGGCCACGCCCTTCTCGTTCGCGGCGATCTGCGCCTTGAGGTCGTTGACGTTCTGGACGACGTTGCGCACCGGATAGCGCGCGCCGGTCAGGAGCCTGACCAGCTCCTCCTCGCAGAAGCGGCCCTGATCGACGATCTTGAAATTGTCGATATAGACGCCCTCCTCCTCGATATTGGTCGCCAGCGGCGACATCGAGCCCGGCGCCGTGCCGCCAACATCGGCATGGTGGCCACGGCTCGCCACCCAGAACAGGATGTCCTTGTCCTGCGCATCGAAGACCGGCGTGCAGACCGTGATATCCGGCAGATGCGTGCCGCCATTATAGGGTGCGTTCA
Organism: Allobosea spartocytisi; assembly: GCF_014764685.1. NCBI lineage: Bacteria > Pseudomonadati > Pseudomonadota > Alphaproteobacteria > Hyphomicrobiales > Alloboseaceae > Allobosea > Allobosea spartocytisi. The sequence continues at coordinate 83,511 of NZ_JACXWY010000004.1, read as the reverse complement.
GGCAGTAGACATCGCCCGGCTTGATCACCGGGTTGTTGGCGATGACGGTCTCGACCGAGCGGTCCATCGAACCCAGATGCACCGGCATGTGCGGCGCGTTGGCGACGAGCGCGCCGGTCTGGTCGAAGACCGCGCAGGAGAAGTCGAGCCGCTCCTTGATGTTCACGGAATAGGCGGTGTTCTGCAGCGTCACGCCCATCTGCTCGGCGATCGACATGAACAGGTTGTTGAAGATCTCGAGCATCACCGGATCGGCCTTGGTGCCGATCGCCGCCTGCTGGACCAGCGCCTTGACCCGGACGAGGACGAGATGGTCCTTGGCGGTGAGCTTGGCGCTCCAGCCCTCCTCGACGACGACGGTCTGGTTCGGCTCGATGATGATCGCCGGGCCGGCGACGCTCTGGCCGGGCTTCATCGCCTCCCGGCGGACGATCGCCGCCTCGTGCCATGCGCCCTTGGCGAAGAAGCGCGTGCGCTCGGCCACCGCCGGCTCGCCCGATTGTTCGCCGGCCGAGGCTTCCTCGAACTTCGCACCGCCGCCGACGGCCTCGACCTCGACCGCCTCGACGACCAGCGCCTTGGTCTCGTCCATGAAGCCGAAGCGCGCCTTGTGCGCGGTCTGGAAGGCCTCCTGCATCACAGCGTGCGTGCCGGCGGGGACTGCGATGGCCGTGTCGGTGCCGGCATAGCGGATATGGGCACGGGTATGGATCGCGATATCGCCCTCCGCCACGCCCTGGCCGGCGACTTCCGAGCGGGTCTCGGCCGCGAGCTTCTCCGCCACGGCGTCGATAGCGGCCTTGGCCTCGCCGTCGAGCGCGACATCGAGCGCGGCCGTCCGCGTCGAGCGGATCTCGGCGAGCCCCATGCCATAGGCCGAAAGCAGACCGGAGAACGGATGCAACAGCACCGTCTTGATGCCGAGCGCGTCTGCCACGAGGCAGGCATGCTGGCCGCCGGCGCCGCCGAAGGAGTTCAGCGCATAGCGGGTGATGTCATAGCCACGTTGGACGGAGATCTTCTTGATCGCCTCGGCCATGTTGGCGACCGCGATCTGGACGAAACCGTCCGCGACCTCTTCGGCCGAGCGGCCATCGCCGACTTCCGCAGCCAGCACCGCGAACTTGTTGCGGACGATCGCGACATCGAGCGGTTCGTTCTGCTTCGGCCCGAAGATCGCCGGGAAATAGGATGGGATCAGCTTGCCGACCATGACGTTCGCGTCGGTCACCGCGAGCGGCCCGCCACGGCGATAGGCGGCCGGACCGGGATTGGCACCCGCCGAATCCGGACCGACGCGGAAGCGCGCGCCGTCATAATGCAGGATCGAGCCGCCACCGGCCGCAACCGTATGGATCAGCATCATCGGCGCGCGCATGCGCACGCCGGCGACCTCAGTCTCGAAGGCGCGCTCATATTCGCCGTCGAAATGGGCAACGTCGGTCGAGGTGCCGCCCATGTCGAAGCCGATCACCCTGTCGAACCCGGCCGAGCGACCGGTTTCGGCAAGCCCGACGACGCCGCCGGCCGGGCCGGAGAGGATCGCGTCCTTGCCCTGGAACAGCTCGGCCGCGGTCAATCCGCCCGAAGACATCATGAACATCAGGCGCGCGCCGGTGCGGGCGACGTCGAGCTCCTCCGACACCTGCTGCACATAACGGCCGAGGATCGGCGAGAGATAGGCATCGACCACGGCGGTGTCGCCGCGCCCAACCAACTTGATCAGCGGCGAGACCTCGTGGCTGACGGAAACCTGCGGGAAGCCGATTGCGCGGGCGATGCGAGCCGCTGCCTGCTCATGCGCGCTGTAGCGGTAGCCATGCATGAACACGATGGCGACGGCGCGGAAGCCCGCATCGAACTGCGCCTGCAAGGCCGCACGGACCGCCGCCTCGTCGAGCACGCGCTCGACCGTGCCGTCGGCGAGCACGCGTTCCTCGACCTCCAGCACGTCTTCATAAAGCTGCTCGGGCTTGACGATCTGCTTGGCGAAGATGTCGGGCCGGGCCTGGTAGCCGATGCGCAGCGCGTCGCGAAAGCCCTTGGTAGTGACCAGCAGCGTGCGGTCGCCCTTGCGCTCCAGCAGCGCGTTGGTGGCAACGGTGGTGCCCATGCGCACCTCGCCGACGGCTCCGGCCGGGATGGGCTCGCCGGCCTTCAGGCCGAGCAGGTCACGGATGCCCTGCACCGCGGCATCGCGATAGGCGCCGGGATTCTCCGAGAGCAGCTTCCTGGCATGGAGATTGCCAGCAGGATCGCGCCCGATCACGTCGGTGAAGGTGCCGCCGCGATCGATCCAGAAGTCCCAGCGTGCCGTCATCGGAAAGCTCTCCCCCGCGCCTCTTGCCGGCGGGTGATCAACGCCGACATTTCATCGATAAATCGTCGATGTTGTGTTGACAAGCCGATTTCGCCGGCTACGATCCCAATTGTGGCTGGAAGAAGGCTGAGGGGCCTCTCCAGCGAAAGGTGGAGGATGCGACGATGCGAACGGTCCTGACAATCAGGGGCGTGTGCCCCGCTTTGCGGGGAGCGGCGCCGCGATGACCCGCCGAACGCTCGACCTCCTCTACCTCGCCGCCGGCTATCTCGCGGGATTGTTCCTCGTCGGCATCTTCGTGCTGATGATGCTCTTGTCGCTCGGCCGCGAGGTCAATCTCAACGTCCCTTCGGGCGACGACTTCACCGCCTGGTCCCTGGTCGCGATGGCCTTCCTCGGCCTCGCCCACACTTTCAGGAAGGGCGAGATGATCCGCGTCGGGCTGTTGCTCGAGCGCCTGCACGGCCGGCCACGTCGGATCGCGGAGCTGGTTTCGCTGACGATCGCGGCCGCCTTCATCGCCTATTTCACCTGGCAGGCCGGCAAGCTCGCCTATGATTCCTGGCAGTTCTTCGACATGTCCACAGGCGTAGTCTCCGTGCCGCTCTGGATCCCGCAGAGCGGCATGGTCCTCGGACTCGCGATCCTGCTGATCGCCATCGCTGAGGAATGGGTCACCGTGGCGCGCGGCGGCAGGCCGACCTACGAGCCCGAGCCGCCGAAGACGACGGAAGAGCTGATCGAGCGTGTCGCGCAGGGCGGGGGCGTCTGAGCGATGAGCCTTCCCATCCTCTCCATCGTCCTGCTCGGCTTCCTCGTCGTCATCCTCGCCAGCGGTGTCTGGATCGCGGTTGGTCTCGGCCTTGTCGGCCTGCTCGCCATGATCCTCGTCACCGACGTCCCGATCGGACAGGTGATGGCTACCACGGTCTGGAGCGCCTCGGCCTCCTGGACGCTGGCGGCGCTGCCCTTGTTCATCTGGATGGGCGAGATCCTGTTCCGGACACGCCTCTCCGCCCAGATGTTTCAGGGCTTGTCGCCCTGGCTGCAATGGCTGCCGGGCCGCCTCGTGCACACCAATATCGTCGGCTGCGGCATCTTCGCCGCCGTCTCCGGCTCCTCGGCGGCGACCTGTGCCACGATCGGCAAGATCGCCCTGCCTGAGCTGAAGAAGCGCGGCTATGACGAGGGCATCAGCATCGGCACGCTGGCGGGCTCCGGCACGCTCGGCCTGCTCATTCCGCCGTCCATCCCGATGGTGGTCTATGCCGTCACGGCCAACGTCTCCGTGCTGCAGGTCTTCCTCGGCGGCTTTCTGCCCGGCCTGCTCGTGATGGCGCTCTATATGGGCTACGTCATCATCTGGTCGCTGCTGAACCCGAAGAAGATACCCCCGCGCGACCCGCCGATGGCGTTCATGGCGAAGATCCGGCAATCGGCCAAGCTCGCGCCCTGCCTGCTGCTCATCGCCGCCGTCTTCCTGTCGCTGGTCCTCGGCTTCGCGACGGCGACGGAATGCGCCGCCTGGGGTGTGACGGGCGCGCTGTTCCTCGCCTGGTGGAGCGGCACGCTGACCTGGTCGACCTTCTTCGAAAGCGTGATGAGCGCGACGCGCCTGACCTGCATGATCATGCTGATCCTGGCCGGAGCGGCGTTCTGCACGGCGGCGATGGCCTATACCGGCATCCCGGCGGCGCTCGCAGACTGGGTCAAGGGCCAGTCGCTTTCCCCGCACATGCTCGTGCTGGCGCTGACCTGCATGTACATCATCCTGGGCTGCCTCATCGACGGCATCTCGATGATCGTGCTGACGGCGGTGATCGTGCTGCCGATGGTGAAGGAAGCCGGCTTCGACCTCGTCTGGTTCGGTGTCTACCTCGTCATCCATGTCGAGATGGCGCAGATCACCCCGCCGGTCGGCTTCAACCTGTTCGTGCTGCAGAACATGAGCGGCAAGGACACGATGACGATTGCGAAGGCGGCCTTTCCGTTCTTCCTTCTGCTGAACGTCGCCGTCATCATCATCACCACCTTCCCGGACATCGTGCTCTACCTGCCGAACCTCGCTTTCCCGGATCGGTGAGCGTCACAATCACAATCAACCAGAGAGAGGGAATGTCAGCATGATCAATCGCAGAACCTTGACGGGAGCAGCCTTCGCGCTCGGCGTCAGCGCGCTCGCCATGGCCGCCCCCGCCGCGGCGCAGACCAAGTGGAACCTGCCCAACGCCTATCCGACCGACAACCCGCACACGGAGAACCTCGCCCTCTTCGCCAAGGACGTGGAGACGGCGACGGGCGGAAAGCTCCAGATCACGGTCCATGCCAATGCCGCGCTGTTCAAGGCGCCCGAGATCAAGCGCGCCGTCGCCAGCGGGCAGACCCAGATGGGCGAGATCCTGATGTCGATCCACGAGAACGAGGATCCGGTCTTCGGCATCGACGTCGTGCCCTTCCTGGCCACGAGCTTCGAGCAGTCGAAGAAGCTCTATGCCGCCTCCAAGGGAGCGATCGAGAAGAAGCTCGACGCGCAGGGCATCAAGCTGCTCTTCATGGTTCCCTGGGCGCCGCAGGGCGTCTACGCCAAGAAGGACATCAACACGGTCGAGGACATGAAGGGGCTGAAGTGGCGCGCCTACAATGTCGGCACCGCCCGCCTCGGCGAGTTGCTCGGCATGCAGTCGGTCACCATTCAGGCTGCCGAGCTGCCGCAGGCGCTGGCCACCGGCGTGGTCAACTCCTTCATGTCGTCAGGCGGCACCGGCTACGATTCCAAGGTCTGGGAATCGCTCGACCACTTCTACGACGTGCAGGCCTGGATCCCGAAGGACGCCACCTTCGTCAACAAGGCCGCCTTCAACGCGCTCGACAAGCCGACGCAGGAGGCGATCCTCAAGGCCGCCGCCACCGCTGAGGAGCGCGGCTGGAAGATGTGGCAGGACAAGGCCGGCTGGTACATCGACCAGCTCAAGGCCAAGGGCATGAAGGTGCAGGCGCCCTCGCCGGAGCTGGCGAGCGGCTTCAAGAAGGCGGGCGAGACGCTGACCGCCGACTGGCTGAAGAAAGCCGGCGCCGACGGCCAAGCGATCATCGACGCCTACAAGAAGATGTGAGGCGAGCGGCTCCGCCACGCTTCTATCAAGAGCGCGGTCATCCCGGGCGACCAAAGGGAGACCCGGGATCCATGCCGGAACGGTTCAGGCATGGATCCCGGATCGGCGCCGCTCACGCGGCTTGTCCGGGATGACTCAGCGATTTCACTCAGGACGAGTGCGATGACTTCTTCCTTTTCCGACGATCTCGGCCCGATCGTTTCTTCCGGCCATCTCGCCTCCGGAGCGCTGCCGGCTCTCTCGGAATTCGAGTTCGCGCTCAGCATGACCGTGCATGCCTTCCAGCGCTGGATCGTGCGCGGCATGGCGGCGGCCGGCATGCCCGACCTGTCGCCGCTCGACGTGCTCGTGCTGCACAACGTCAACCATCGCGGCAAGCCGAAGCGGCTCGCCGATATCTGCCTCGTCCTCAACATCGAGGACACGCATCTGGTGAACTATTCGCTGAAGAAGCTCGAGCGGCTGAAGCTCCTCAAGGGTGGCCGCAAGGGCAAGGAAAAGACCGTCGAGGTCACGCCGGCCGGCGAGGAAGCCTGCCGGCGCTACGCCCAGATCCGCGAGCAGCTCCTGGTCAAATCCGTCCGCGCCACCGGAGCCGACCCGGCCCGACTCTCCGAGATCGCCGCAATGATGCGCTCCCTCTCCGGCCAGTACGACCAGGCGGCACGGGCAGCGGCGAGCCTCTAGGAACGCGCTCCGCCAGCCGCCTCCCGGAGCGGCAGGGGCACCGGGCAGCGCAGGGCTGCCATGCCGGTCGTCGCTCGACATACCCGCCGGCAATCCTGCTATAGCCGGCTGTCCCGATATCGGCTTGCGGAGAGGATGACGTGCGCGGCCCAGGCAAAATGCGACTGCTCCGGCGCTCGCGCGCCCTGGTCGTCACGCCGCGCTACTGGCGGCAGCGGCTGGTCTTCTGGCTCGGGGCGCTCGCCATCGGCCTTGTCAGCGCCGGTTTCGCGCGGCTGGCCGACGAGGCCCAGCAGCTCTTTTCGGAGATCACCGGCCGGCAGGACGGGCTGCGCTTCCTGCCCCTGCTGGTGACGCCCCTGGGCTTCGGCCTGTGCGCCTTCATTGCCGCGCGCTTCGTGCAGGGCTCTCAGGGCAGCGGCATTCCCCAGGCCATCGCCGCGCGCCACCTGCGTGACGACGCCGAGCGCTCCCGCTTCCTGTCGCTGCGCATCGCGACCGGCAAGATCGTCATGACCGTCATCGGCCTGCTCTGCGGCGCCTCGATCGGCCGCGAGGGGCCGACGGTGCAGGTCGGCGCCTCGATCATGCTGCAGGTGGCCCGCTGGGGCGGCATGGTGCAGGCACGCGGCCTCATCCTGGCGGGCTCTGCCGCCGGCATCGCGGCCGCGTTCAACACGCCGCTCGCCGGCATTGTCTTCGCCATCGAGGAGATGAGCCGGACCTACCAGGCCCGCACCAACGGCATCGTGCTCTCGGCGGTCATCATCGCCGGCCTCGCCTCGCTGGCCATCGTCGGGAACTACACCTATTTCGGCTTTACCAACGCGACGGCCGAACTCAGGCGCGACGGGCTTCTGGTGCTCTGCTGCGGCGTCCTCGGAGGCGCTTTCGGGGCCTGTTTCAGCAGCTTCATGGTCGCGCTGACGCGGCGTATCCGACGTTGGCGGGCCGCAACTCCGCTCCGGCGCACCTTGATCGTCGCTGTCGCCGCCGGCTGCCTCGTCGCCGTCATCGGCGTCGCCTCGGACGGAACGACCTTCGGCACGGGTTACGCCCAGGCGCGCAGCGCCATCGAAGGCACGCCGCTGCCGGCCTCCTTCTTCCTGGCGAAATTCCTGGCGAGCCTGGCCTCGTCCGTCTCCGGAATTCCGGGCGGGCTGTTCGCGCCGTCCCTGTCGGTCGGCGCCGGGCTCGGCAGCACGCTGGGCGCCCTTCTCGGCTCTCCGATCGGTCTTGCCGCCGTCCTGGGCATGGCCGGATATTTCTCGGGCGTGGTTCAGGCACCGATGACGGCTTTCGTCATCATCCTCGAGATGACCGGCAACCACGACAACGTCATCGCACTGATGGCGGCATCCGTGCTCGGCTACGGGACTGCCCGGCTGATCACGCGGGAGCCGCTCTATCACGCGCTGTCGCGCCTCTTCATCGCGGATGTCCTGCGCCAGCGGCGAGTCCAGGCGACGCCATCGACGGCGTGATCCCCGGCTTGCGGGAAGGCCCGGCGAATGCCGGGCCTTCTTCACGCGGGCAGCGGCGCCCGATCAGATCGACGCGTCCTTCTGCCGCTCGGCATATTCGGCCTGGAGCCGCTCATGCACGGACCAGAAGCCGCGCGGCCTGGCGCCGGTGAGCTGATCCTCGAGCAAGCCCAGATGCAGATGCCAGCCGCTCGAGACCATCGCCATCCGGTCCTTCGTCGCCAGCCGGCGATGCGTCAGCACGAGGCGGACCTTGTCGCCGGCTTCCGACAGCGCGAATTCGACATCCGAATCCGGATCGCCCATGCCGGTCCAGTTGAAGGCGAAGCGATACGGCGGCTCCCACGCCGTGACCGTGCCGGTCATCAGCTTGCCCTCGTCGTTCATCTTGCGGGCACTTTCCGGCGGCGGCTCGTCGGTGATCCGCGAATGCTTGAAGAACAGCGCGACCTCGCCGCCGACATGCGGCTCGACATCGCCGCCGCAGAACCATGTCGCCCGCTTGTCGCCTTCGGTGACATAGGCCCAGACCCGTTCGATCGGCCCCGGCAGCAATCGCTCGAAACGCACCGCGCCGCTTTCCAGAACAACACCATACGCGCTCATGGCTACTCTCCCTCGCCCGCATCGGGCTTTGCCAGTTCTTTCTCCAGCAGATCGAGATGCGCGCCCCAGAAGCCGCGCACCTTGCGCACCCAGGCCTCGAAGGCGTCGAGTCCGGCCGGATCGAGGCTGTAGATCCGCCTCTGCCCGGCCACCTCGACCCGCACGAGCCCGGCTTCCTTCAGCACCTTGAGGTGCTGCGAGACAGCCGGCGCGCTCATCTGGAATCGCGCCACGATCTCACCCGCGGCCAGCGGCCTCTCCCCCAGCATCTCCACGATCTGGCGGCGCGTCGGTTCGGCGAGGGCGGCAAAACGATCCATGGACCAATAATTCGTCATTCACTTAATTAAGTCAACAATTAAATTATGGCCTGCATGGCGCCATGCCGTCTGCCGGGGTTGCCAGTGCGCGGCGCCTGGGCCAGTGGAAGCGCGCCCGAGGAACCCTGCCCATCATGATCCCCCGCAACGCATCCCTGACCGGCATCGCTGTGATGCTGTTCGGAATCCTGCTGTTCTCCCTCAACGACGTGATGGGGAAATGGCTGGTTTCGACCTACACGCCCGGCCAGCTCATGCTGCTTCGCAGCGCCGCCGCGCTGCTCGTGCTCGCGCCCTTCATCCTCAGGCAGGGCATCCGCCGCACCTTGCGGCCCGAGCGCCCGCGCCTGCAGCTTCTGCGCATGGCGATCGGCGCGACCGAATCGACGCTCTTCTATGTCTGCGTCGCCCATCTGCCGCTGGCCGATACGATGACGCTCTGGATGGCCGCGCCGGTCTGGGCCGTCCTGCTCGCGGCCCTGCTGCTCGGCGAGCGTGTCGACCCCGCTCGCTGGGCCGCCGCCGGCCTCGGCTTCCTCGGCGTCGCGCTGGCGCTGGCGCCATCGGGCGCGAGCTTCTCGCCCCCGGCGCTGCTGGCGCTGACCGGCAGCGTGCTTTTCGCGGCGCTGCTGATCGCCGGACGCAAGCTGCGCGGCACGCCCGACGTCACGCTGGTCGCCTGGCAGACCTTCGGCTCGCTGCTCCTCGGCACGGCCCTGCTGCCGCTCGGCTGGGTGATGCCCACCCCGCGCGATTTCGCCCTGCTCGGCCTGCTCGGCATCGTCGCCCTGCTGGGACATCTGTGCGTCACGCGCGCGCTCAAGCTGGCCGAGGCGTCGGTGGTCGCGCCCTATCAATACACCTTCATCATCTGGGCCCTGCTCTTCGGCTGGCTGTTCTTCGGCGACTGGCCGACGCCGCTGATGCTGTGCGGCGCCGCCCTGATCGTCGCGGCCGGCCTCGCGCTGATGCTGCTGGAGCGGCGCGCGGCGGGCATCGCCGGCCGAGCCGCATCCCGCGATCGGAGCGCACATGCCGGCAGCGCCTGAGACATCCCGCCGGCTAGCCTTGCGACGCGCGGCCCCGCCTGTCGCCTGACCGCCCTGCGCTGAGTTCGTAGCGACGGGCTTGGCACCGACCCGCATGGCAGGCCAAGAATGCCCGATGCCCTGCCGCGCTCGCGAAGCGGACCGAATCCGGGGCCGGAGGAAACCATGGCGCTGATCACCTATCTCACGACGATCAAGTTCGGCTTCGGCGAGATCGCCGGCATCGAGGCCGATCTGGCCGGACTCGGCATCGCCAGGCCGCTGATCGTCGCCGACAAGGGCATCGTCGCCGCCGGCCTCGTCGACGCGGTGAGCCGGCATGCCGGCGTTCTGAAGAACGCGCCCGTCTTCGGCGACACGCCCACCAACCCGACGGAGGAGGCGGTGGAAGCGGCGCTGGCGCTCTATCGCCAGCATGGCTGCGACGGCCTCGTCGCCATCGGCGGCGGCTCGCCCCTCGACCTCGCCAAGGGCGTCGCCCTGCTCGCCACCCATGACGGCCCGCTGGAAACCTATGCGGCCATCCTCGGCGGTATTCCCAAGGTCACGGCCGGGGTCGCGCCGGTTGTCGCGATCCCCACCACCTCCGGCACCGGCAGCGAGGTCGGCCGCGCCGCGCTGATCACGCTGAAGGATGGGCGCAAGCTCGGCTTCATCTCGCCGCATCTGATCCCGCGCCTCGCCATCTGCGATCCTGAATTGACCATGGGCCTGCCGGCCTGGCTCACCGCCGCCACCGGCATGGACGCCGTCACCCACTGCATCGAGACCTATCTCAGCCCGCGCGAGAACCCGCCGGCCGAGGCGATCGCGCTCGACGGCCTCCGGCGCGCCGTCGCCCATATCGGCCGCGCCGTGAAGGACGGCTCCGACCGCGAGGCCCGCAAGGAGATGATGATGGCCGCCCTGCAAGGCGGCATGACCTTCCAGAAGGGGCTCGGCGCCGTTCACGCCCTCTCGCACCCGCTTGGCGGATTGAAGGAGGTCTCGCTGCATCACGGCACGCTCAACGCCGTGCTGCTGCCGGCCGTGCTGCGCTTCAACGCCCCCTCCGCAGAAGCGAAATATGCCGAGATCCGGCGCGTGCTCGGCCTCGCCCCGGACACCGACTTGGCCGACTGGATCGCGAAGCTGGTCGCCAGCCTCGGCATGCCCGCCACCCTCACGGCGATGGGCGCGCCGCGCAGCGTCATCCCGGCGATCGCCGAGGCCGCGACGCTGGACCATTCGAGCGCGACCAATCCGCGCCCGGCGACGGCGGCCGACTATGCCGCGATGCTCGAAGCCTCCTTCTGACGAAGAGCAGCCGCCTCAATAGAGGCGGCTGCGATAGGCCTCTTCGAGATTGCGGTCGGCTTCCTCGGCCTCGACCATCCGGGTCTGCTCGGCGACGATGCGGCCGAGCGTCGGGAAGCTGTGGCGCGGCACCTGGCTGGACGGGTCCCACAGCTTCGCGCGGATCAGCGCCTTGCCGCAGTGGAAATAAGCCTCCTCGACCGTCACGATCAGCCCGGTCAGCGGCGGCCGCTGCTGCACCGTCGAGGGGGCGAGCAGCTCGGCATCGCGCGTCATCAGCGCCTTGCCGTTGACCCGCAGCGTCTCGTTGATGCCCGGCACCATGAAGACGATGCCGACGCCCGGCGAGGCCAGGACATTGCCGAAGCTGTCGACGCGATTGTTGCCGCGTCGGTCGGGGATGAGCAGCGTCCGCTCGTCGAGCACGCGCACGAAGCCGGGCCCATCGCCTCGCGGGCTCGCATCCACCCCACCCTCGCCGTCGCTGCTTGCAAGCACCAGGAAGGGCGAGAGCGCGATGAAGTCGCGGCAGAAGCGGTCGAGCCGGTCCAGCACCTTGCTCGCCGCCACCGGATTCACAGGGCCGATATGGCTGCGCAGCGAGGCAGCATCCTCAATGCGCGCTGCGGGGTCGTCGAAGCAATCGTCCATGTTACCTCCCTCGTTGCCGCGATTGTCACCCAAGCTGGCCTGTCCGGCCAGCCCGCGCGCGCTGCCCGCGCCCTACGCCGAACGCAAGGCTGGCCGGCGGGCGGGCCGAAATGCCACGGCCACGCAGCATCGCGGCCTCGCGAAGCGCGATGCCTTGACCCCTGCGGGGCGGAGAGCCATCGTAAGCGCAACCAGCGTTCTGCCTTTACGAGGCCTGATTCCATGCGCCGCGCCCTGCTCCGTACCGCCCTTGTCTCGCTCGCCTGCCTGGCGGGCCTCAGTGCCGCCGAGGCTGCCGGAGGCCGCTATGTCGCGCCGCCGGACCGCGCCGAGGCGCGTATCGTCCCGATGTACGGCAATCTGCCGGGCTGCGACGACCCGGCGGTGCTCTCCCATCTGTCGAGCTGGTTCGATTCGCGCGAGGCCAAGTTCTGGGGACCGCTGCGGGCGCTCTCCTATGACCGCATCGCGCAGCTCGGCTTCCGCCCCTGGGGCGCCGACTTCATTCCGCGGCGCTTCTGCTCGGCCCGCCTGCTGCTGAACAACGGCATCTATCACCGTGTCGATTACTCGGTCCGCGAAAATCTCGGCCTGTTCGGCATGACCTGGAACGTGAACTGGTGCGTCGCCGGCCTCGACAGGGAGCGCTCCTACGCACCCGACTGCAAGATGGCCCGGCCCTGAGCGTCCTGCGATGATCGGGCGCATCGCCCTGGCGGCCTTCGCCTGGCTCTGCCTTGCCGGCGCCGCGCAGGCGCAAGGCTTCGGCCAGCGCGGCGGCGCTCCGGGTGACTTCGATTTCTATGTGCTTGCGCTCTCCTGGTCCCCGGGCTTCTGCGAGCTCGATGGCGACCGCACGCGCAATCGCGAGCAATGCGCCGGGGGCAGCGGCCTGCGCTTCGTCGTTCACGGCCTCTGGCCGCAATATGAGCGCGGCTTTCCGAGCGATTGCGGCCCCTCCGGCCGGTCGCCCTCGCGCATGGCGATGACGGAGGCGGAGGGCGTCTATCCGACCGAGGGCCTTGCCCGCTACGAGTGGCGCAAGCACGGCACCTGCTCCGGATCCAGCCCTGCCGATTATTTCCGCGATGCTCGCCGCGCCCGCGACAAGGTCGTCGTCCCGCCGGCCCTCGCCAAGGCCGACAGCGACCAGAGCTGGACGGTCCTCGACCTCGAACGCGCCTTCGTCGCCGCCAATCCGGGCCTGCGCACGGACATGATGTCCGTCTCCTGCAAGCGCGGCGTGCTGCAGGAGGTCCGCATCTGCCTCAGCAAGGATCTGCGCGACTTCCGCACCTGCCAGGAGGTCGATCGTTCGGGCTGCCGGGCGCGCGAGCTCACCGTCGTCGCGCCGCGCTGATACGGATTATCGCCTCCGCGTCTCCGAAAACCGCATCCCACTTTTCGGGCGGATGCTCTAGAAGCGGCGCATGAACTACCGCCACGGCTTCCATGCCGGAAATTTCGCCGATGTGCTGAAGCACGCCGTCCTTGCGCGCATCCTGCTGCATCTCGACGCCAAGCCGACGCCTTATCGCGTCATCGACACCCATGCCGGCGTCGGCCGCTACGATCTCGGCTCGGAAGAGGCGCTGCGGACGCATGAATGGAAGGATGGCGTGGCGCGGCTCGACCGCTCGCCGCTCGCCCCCGCCGCCGAGGCGCTGCTCGCGCCCTACCGGGCAGTCCTTGCCGCGGTCCGCGCCGAGCATGGGCCGGATGCCTATCCGGGCTCGCCCTGGTTCTGCCGCCACGCCATGCGCCCGTTCGACCGGCTGATCGCCGCCGAGCTCCATCCGCCGACCTATCGCAAGCTGGCCGAGGTGCTGGGGCGGGACTCGCGGAGCAAGGCTCTGGCCATCGACGGCTGGACGGCGCTGCGCGCCAACACCCCGCCGAAGGAACGGCGCGGCCTCGTGCTGATCGACCCGCCCTTCGAGGAGAAGGACGAATTCGCCACGCTGACCACGCAGTTCATCGCCGCCCATCGCAAATGGCCGACGGGAATCTACATGCTCTGGTATCCGATCAAGGACCGGCGCGCCGTCGCGACGATGGTAGAGGAGGTGCTGGATGCCGATATCGGCCGCCTGCTGCGGCTGGAGATCGACGTCGATCGCCCCGAAGCCGCCGGCGGTCTCGGCGCCACCGGCCTGCTGATCGCCAATCCGCCCTGGAAGCTCGCCGAGGACATGCAGATCTTGCTGCCCGCGCTGACCGAGCGGCTCGCACAGGGCCAGCGGCCGCGCTATCTATGCGAGCCGCTCCGCTCCGACGGCTGACCGCCCTCTCCTTTTCCTCCAGGATTCCCGACCGATGCTCGTCCTGCGCTCCTCCCCCGCCTCGCCCTTCGGCCGCAAGGTCAAGATCGCGGCCCTCGAACTCGGCCTGATGGACCGTATCGAGATCGTCGTGGCCGACACCACCGATCCGGCGGAGCCGCTGCGCCGGCAGAATCCGCTCGGCAAGATTCCGACACTCGTGCTGGAAGACGGCATGACGCTGTTCGATTCGCGCGTGATCGTCGAGTATCTCGACCATCTCGCCGGCGGCGGAAAGCTCATCCCGGCCGGCGAGGCCCGCTTCGCTCAGCTCCGCCTGCAGGCCCTCGCCGATGGCATCTGCGACGCGGCCTTGCTGCAAGTCTATGAGGGACGCTTCCGGCCGGAAGCGGGCCGCAACGCCGACTGGCTCGCCCATCAGACCGGCAAGGTCTCGCGGGCACTCGCCACGCTGGAGACGGCCCCGCCCGCCTTCACCAACCGCCCGCGCATCGGCGAGATCGCGCTCGCCTGCGCGCTCGGCTATCTCGATCTACGCTTCGCGGGCACTTGGCGCGCCGACTATCCCAAGCTGGTCGCCTGGCTCGATGATTTCGCGGCCCGCGTCCCGGCTTTCGAAAGCACGCGCTTCAAGGGCTAGTGTCTGCTGCGTTTCATGGAAACGCGGGTCATCCCAGCCGGAGCGAAGCAAAGAGCCGGGATCCATGCCTGAACCTTGATCGGACGCTCCGGCGGGGATCCCGGGTCAAGCCCGGGATGACCACGTAGCTCTGTTATCAATCGGCGTGCTCCAAGACGGTCCTGCTCTGCTCGCCAACGCTCCCCCGATCGAAAGAAGCCCGGCGCTCGCGAAAGCGCCGGGCTTTATTCTTGTGGCTTTGTCGAAGCGCATGTCTCGCGCACAACAAAAAACCCGGTGGCCGAGGCCACCGGGTTGCTCAAATCCGATGTGATCGGATCAGAACTTGTAGCTCAGGCGGGCGCGGACGACCGAGAAGTCGGTGCCGACCTTGGTGCCCGAGCCGGCGAGCACGCTCTTCTCACCGAGGTCGACGTAGAGGTACTCGACGCCGGCGATGATGTTGTTGGTGACAGCGTACTCAAGACCACCACCGATGACCCAGCCGTTGGTGTGGGTCTTGTCGGACGAGAAGCCGAGACCCGGGATCGAGGTCTTCACGTTGCCGTAAGCCCAACCACCGGTGATGTAGGGCAGGAACCGGTCGAAGGCGACGCCGACGCGGCCACGGACCGTGCCGAAGTAGTCGGTCTTGACATTGATGCCGCTGAAGCTGTTGCCGCTGCTCAGGTCAGCGTACTGCAGGTCGGCTTCGAGGCCGAGCACGAACTGGCCCATCTGGTAGTTGTAGCCGATCTGGCCGCCGCCGGTGAAACCATCGACGTCACCAACGTTGGCGAAGCCGTCGGCGTTCACGTTGCCCCAGCCGTAGCCGGCGTTGCCACCGACGTAGAAACCGGTCCAGGTGAAAACCGGCGGGATGTAGACCGGGGCAGCGACCGGGCCCTTGCGCGACGGCAGGTCGGCAGCCGAGGCGGCGCCGGCAGCGATGATGCCGAAAGCGGCAACGCTCGCGAGCAGATACTTCTTCATGACAAACTCCTTAGTCGTCGCGGTCGCCGGAAAGCCCGGCGGGTGATTTCGATGACGATGGTATAGAACCTGTCGTCGCTTTTGTCTGTTGCACCGGAAGCACATCTACCTTGCAGACCGCGGCAGAAATGCGGCACGAATGCGATAACTGAATGCAAATAGGTAAAGCCGAGTTAACCACGGCCGTGAAAGCCAGCATGGTAAATCGAATACTAATAGAACGCCGCTGGCATCTCGGCGGCCATGGAGAACCGGTCGAGAAACGCCCCGGCTTGCGCAAGGTTCCTCGACCGGTACGAATCTTTTTTCATGCGCGAAGAACCTCGGCGCACTCGTCTTGCCGCCCTTCGTCAAGCGTGCTTAAGCGTTGAAATCTCAGGGATCGAACGAGACCGTGCCGCCTCTTTCCATTTTCATCATCGCACTGAACGAAGCCGACCGCATCGGCCACACCATCACGGCGGCCCGCTCCCTGAGCGACGACATCGTCGTGGTGGACTCCGGCTCGACCGATGGCACGCAGGCCGTGGCGGAGGCGCTCGGCGCTCGCGTCATCTTCAATCCATGGCCCGGATATGGCCGCCAGAAGCGCTTCGCCGAGGATCAGTGCCGCCATGATTGGCTGCTCAATCTCGATGCGGACGAGGTGCTGCCGCCCGATCTCGCTGCCGAGATCGCGGCCCTGTTCCAGGCCGGGATGCCGCCGGCCGACGCCTACAAGACGCGAATCGCGGAGATTTTTCCCGGCGAGAAGGCCCCGCATCGTTTCGCCTATGCCTTGGCGCCCGTGCGGCTCTACCGCAAGTCGAAGGGACGCTACTCGCTGTCCCCGGTCCATGATCGCGTCGATCTCGAGCCCGATGCGCGGGTCGGCAAGCTGAAGGGCACGATCCATCACTTCTCGGTGCGCTCGCTCGGCGAGCAGATGGAGAAGCTCAACGCCTATAGCGACGCTCAGGCGGACGACCTCGACGCGCGCGGTGAGACCATTTCAGTCTTCCGCCTCCTCGCCGAGTTCCCGGCGAATTTCATCAAGGCCTATATCGGCCGCCGGCACGCGCTGCGCGGGCTCTACGGCTTTATGACCGCGATGAACTTCGCCTTCTACCGCTATCTGCGCGCCGCCAAGCATTGGGAAAGACGCCTGCAGCGCGACGCCGGCATCACGCCGCCGGGCGCTTCCGTCGGCAAACGCGCCAACGATGACTGAGGTCGCGCTCGTCACCGGCGGCGCGCGGCGAATCGGGCGCGCCATCGTCGAGCGGCTGTCCGATGCCGGCTATGCCGTTGCGATCCATCACGGCAGCGGCCGCGGCGAAGCGCAGGAACTGGCGAATCGCCTGACGGCGGCGGGGCGTTCCTGCGGCGTCTTTCAGGCGGATCTCGCCGATGCCAAAGCGGTTCGCGCTCTGCTGCCGTCGGTCGAAGCCGCGCTCGGGCCGGTCACGCTATTGGTCAACAACGCCTCGAGCTTCGTTATCGACGATGTGCGCTCGCTCGACGTCGCAATCTGGGATCGTCAGTTCGCGGTCAACCTGCGGGCGCCGTCCCTGCTGATCGGCGCCATGGCCGAGCGCCTGCCGCCGGATGCGAACGGGGCGGTCGTCAACATCGTCGACCAGCGCGTCTGGAAACTGACGCCGCAATATTATTCCTACACGCTGACCAAGGCTGCCCTGCTGACGGCGACCGTCACGCTGGCCCAGGCGCTGGCGCCGCGCATCCGGGTCAACGCCGTCGGCCCCGGCCCGACCTTTCCCAACCCGCATGACGGACAGCGGCTGATGGAGCAGGAAGCGGCGGCGACGCTGCTCGGCCACCGCGTCGCCGCGGAGGAGATCGCCGAGGCGGTGCTGTATCTGGCCCGCGCCCGCTCGGTGACCGGGCAGATGATCGCCGTCGATGCCGGCCAGCATCTGGGCTGGCGCACGCCCGATATCGTCGACTGATCAGACCGCGCCGTCCGGCCGATAGGGCGCACGCCCGCTCGACAGCGCCGAGTCGAGCAGTTCGAGCCGGTCCTGCCCCCAGAACACCTCGCCGTCGAGCACATAGCTCGGCGCGCCGAAGACACCGGCCGCCACGGCCTCCGAGAGCGTCGCCTCATAGCGCTGCCGCACGGGCTCGCTCGCGGCCTGCCCCAGCAGGGCTTCGCCATCGAAGCCCGCACGCACGGCGCAGGCCCGAATCGCCTCCGGTTCCCGCATATCCTCCTCGCGCGCCCAGACGCCGGCCATCACATCGGCGATGAAGCCGGCCGGATCGGCGCCGGCCGCGAGGATCGCGACAGCGACGCGGTCCGCCAGCGAGGGATCGAACGGGAAATGCTTCGGCTCGAGCACGAGCGGCAGCCCGCGCCGCTCGCGCCAGCGCTGCAGATCGACCAGGCGATAGCGCTGGCGGACGGGATGCCGCTTCGGCAGCGGCAATCCGCCGGTCTCGTCGAAGACCGAGCGCAGCGGCATTGGGCGGTAGACGATGCTCGCGCCATGCCTGCGCGCGATCTCGTGGAAGAGCTCGTTGCCCAGATAGGTCCAGGGCGAATGCAGCGAGAAGTAATATTGGATTGAGCGTGGCACGACGGGACACCCGGCAGGAGCAGCGGAAACGCCGCAGCTTCGCAGCCGTCCCTGCGGTTGCGCAACGCCTGGCCGCGCAACCCCGCTCCGCGCAGCGTCCCCGAACGGGGACGCCGATGTGCCGGCGCCCTCAGGCCGCCTTGTTCTTCACGGCGCCGATGATCGCGGTCAGGACCGCGCCGCCGACGCCGCCGCCGATCAGGTTGGTGAGAATGCCGCCGACGCTGAGGTTTCCGCCTTGCGCGGCCGCGCTGATGGCCGGCAGCACCAGAGGGATGAGCTGGCCGAGCACGCCGCCGCCGACCAGCCCGGAAATCGTGTTGCCCAGAGTCCCGAGATCGAAGCTGGGAGTGGCCTTGCCGGCCGCGTTGCCACCGATCGCACCGGCGATCAGGTTCATCAGGATTTGTTCCATATCGGCCCCCGCAGACGAATGCACCGCGCCAAGAACGTCTCTGAGCCGGGGAAGCGATGCATTCCAGCCAGCTTGCAACGACGATGATGCCTCGACCTGGGGTTGTCGGCAAGCGGCGCGGCGGTTTCCTCAACCGCTTCCTGCTCAGTCGAGGGTGATCGCCGAGATCAGCCGGCCGTAATCGGGCTCGCCGCGATGCGTCGTGCGCCGATAGCTGAAGAAGCGCCGCTCGTCGCCATAGGTGCACAGTCCGAGATCGACGAATCGGCCGATGCCAGCCTCCTGCGCCTTGAGCCTGATAAAGGCAGGCAGGTCGAACATCGCATGGGCCGCGCGCTCGGATGGCGTGAAGAAGCGCGAATAGGTCCGGTTCTCGGCCTTGAAGCGCTCGATGAATTCCGGCCCGACCTCATAGGCCGCCGCGCTGATCGTCGGCCCGAGCACGGCAAGGATGCGCTCGCGCCGTGCGCCGAGCTTTTCCATCTCCTTCACGGTCGCGCCGACGACGCCGCCGAAGGCGCCCTTCCAGCCGGCATGGGCGGCGCCGATGACACGTGCCTCGCTGTCGGCGAAGAGAATCGGTCCGCAATCGGCCGTCGAAATGCCGAGCGCGACATTCTGCGAGATCGACACCATCGCATCCGCCCGGGGTTTTTCGCTTTGCCAAGGGCCGGTGACAACGGCGACATCGGGTGAATGCACCTGATGCACGCTGACGAGCTGGTCGGGCTCGACATGGAGATGCCGCGCCATCCGCGCCCGGTTGTCCCGCACCGCAGCCGGATCATCCGAGGAGCCGAGCCCGCCGTTGAGCGAAGCGTAGATGCCCGTCGAGACGCCGCCCTCGCGTGTGAAGAAGGCGTGGCGGATACCGGCTTCGGCGGCGAGTTCGGCGGAGGTGATGAACATGGCGTCGTCCCGTCTGGCGCGAATCCCGGGTACCCCGGCCTTCGCAGCTCTCAGCCCTGCTCTGGCAGCCGATGAAGGTCAAATCCGGGCAGCAGCGGCAGGGCTGGATGAGAGAACGCCACAACCTTGAACAAATCGCCCATACCGGCCTCGCCCGGCGCAATCAGCCGGTCGAACGCATCCGATATCGCCTGGCGCTGCGCAGTGTCCGCCTTCTGAGACAGGGTCTGCGCGCGCTGCGCCAGCCCGAGCGCCAGCAAAAAATCGCGCTGCGTCGCCGGCCCGTGCAGCGCCGCACCGGCCTTCAGGGCCGCTTGCCCCATTCGCTCGAAATCGACATGCACCGTCAAATCCGCCTCGCCCGGCTCGGCCAGCGGATCGACGAAGGCGTGCCGCTTCATCGCCTGCAGCGTGTCGCCGAGACCCGAATGCATCGAGCCGTAATCGATGAACAAGGCACCGCCGCCCGCATTCGCGAGATGGCGCGCAACCTCCGCAACGACGTCGAGCGCGGCAAAGGGCTGCTCGAAAACGCTGCCGGCCGGCGCGGCGATCTTCAGCGAATCCTCGCCGACCAGCGCCAGTCCGAAGGCAAGCCCTCCATGATCATCCAGCCCGACCAGCCGCTCATGCCAGCCTTCCGCCGTCATCACGAACTGGTCGAGCGGCAGCGCGTCGAGGAGTTCGTTGGCCAGCACGATCGCCGGCCCGTCGAGCGCCGTCGCGACGGTATCGTGCCAGACAGGCTCGGTTCCGCTCAATGTCGCGGCCTGCTTCGCCCGCAACACCGGGCTCGTCTCGACGAGATGGACCGAGAGCGCGGCGTGGAAGCCGGGCACGATCCGCGTCGCCCGCAGCACATCCGCCATCAGCGTACCACGCCCCGGCCCGAGCTCGACCAGCCGGAAGCGCGCGGGCGTACCCATCGCCTGCCAGAGATGCGCGGACCAGAGGCCGATAAGCTCGCCGAACATCTGGCTGATCTCGGGAGCCGTGGTGAAATCCCCCTCCTGCCCGAAGGGATCGCGCGTCATGTAATAGCCATGGCGCGGATGGCCGAGCGCCAGCGCCATGAAGCGCGAGATGGGCAAGGGCCCCTCGTCGCGGATCAGGCGGATGAGCTCCGCCTTGAGCGTGGTCACGCCGCCTCGCGCCGGCTCGTCGCGATCAGCCAGATCCCGGCGGCCAGCACCGGCAGGGACAGGAGCATGCCCATGGTGATGCCGCCCGAGAGCGCATCGACCGAGCGACCGAACAGGAAGCCGAGCTGCGGATCGGGTTCACGGAAGAACTCGCAGGCGATGCGAGCCAGCGCATAGCCGATGCCGAAGACGCCGGCGACGAAGCCGGGCCTGCGGAACCAGCCCGTCCAGACCAGCAGGTTGACCAGCGCGAAGAGCAGGATGCCCTCGGAGAAAGCCTCGAAGAGCTGGCTTGGATAGCGCGGCAACGGGCCACCATTCGGGAACACCATCGCCAGCGGGAAATCCGGTGCCACCCGGCCCCAGAGCTCGCCATTGATGAAATTGGCGATGCGCCCGAGGAAAAGCCCGATCGGCACCACCGCTGCGGCCAGATCGAACACCGACAGCACGGGATAGCCCCGCCTTTTGGCGAAGAGCCACAAACCGAGCGTCGCGCCGATCAGCCCGCCATGGAAGGACATGCCGCCCTGCCAGATCGCCAGGATGTCCTGCGGCCGTTGGATGTAGCGTGGCAGATCGTAGAACAGCACGAAACCGGTGCGGCCGCCGAGCACGACGCCGAAGGCGACGAAGAGCAGCATGTCGTCGAGCTCGACCGGTTTCGGCCGCGGCCGCTTGCCCCAGAGCCGGTCCGTCGCCACGAGCAGCCGGGCATACCACCAGCCGCCGAGCAGCCCGACGACATAGGCGAGCCCGTACCATTTGATCGCGAGGGGCCCGATCTCGACCGCGACGGGGTCGATCATCGGGAAGGGAATGGCGAAGACGGGCATGGCGAGGTCCGATGGCGGGCGCATGGTGATGGCCGCGCGCCCGCTCAATGGTCAAGGAAAAAGGCTGGCGCGTGGCGCGCCGCGCCTCAAAGCTTGATGATCAGCTTGCCGAAGTTCTTGCCTTCCAGCAGGCCGATCAAGGCTTCCGGCGCGTTCTCCAGCCCCTGAACGACGTCTTCCTTGTATTTGACGCTGCCATCCGCGATCCAGCTCGCCATCTCCTTGCGGAAGGCCGGTCCCTGGGCTGCGACGAATTCGCGCTGGATGAAGCCGCGGATCGTCAGGCTCTTCGACAGCACCTCTCGCATCAGCATGGGCAGCCGGTCCGGTCCCGGAAATTCCCCGCTCGCATTGTATTGCGCAACAAGGCCGCAGACCGGAATGCGCGCGAAGGTGTTGAGCAGCGGAAAGACCGCATCCCAGACATGGCCGCCAACATTCTCGAAATAGACGTCGATGCCGTTCGGGCACGCAGCCGCCAGCTTGCCGGCCATGTCGGGATCACGATGGTCGATCACCGCATCGAAGCCGAAGGTCTCGCGCACGAAAGCGCATTTCTCCGGTCCGCCGGCGATGCCGACCGCCCGTGCACCCTTGATCCGCGCGATCTGCCCGACGGCCGAACCGACCGGCCCGCTCGCCGCCGCGACGACGACCGTCTCGCCCGGCTTGGGCTGGCCGATGGTGAGCAGCCCGGCATAGGCGGTGAAACCCGGCATGCCGAGCACGCCGAGTGCCGTCGTCACCGGCGCGTTCGCCGGGTCGAGCTTGCGCAATTGCGCGGCGCTGGCCGCGGCATGCGACTGCCAACCGGAATAGGACAGCACGATATCGCCGGGCTTGAAGGCAGGGTCGCGGCTTTCGATGACTTCGGCAACGGTGCCGCCTTCCATCACCTGCCCGATTTCGGTCGCGGCGGCATAGGATTTCGCCGCGCTCATCCGCCCGCGCATATAGGGGTCGAGCGAGAGATAGAGGATCTTGAGCAGCACCTGCCCTTCGGAAATCGCCGGGATGGCGGCCTGCTCGAGCCGGAAGTTCTGCGGCGTCGGACGTCCCTCCGGTCGTGAGGCGAGGACGATCCGGGTGTTTTCGAATTGCGACATGGATTGCGATCCTCCCTGACGAACGACGAAGCGCCATAGCCTGCCAATATGGCGCCGCCCCGCCGGATCGACAGCTCAAAATCGGAGCTGTCGCCTCACCAGTTCGAATGTCGATGGTCGCGTACGCTGTTGCCAGGCGGCGATCACCTTGTCGGCGCTGTCCGAAACCTCGGCCATGCCGTCGACCTCGAAATCATAGGAGCTGTAGGAATGGACGCGCGAGAAATCGCGCCGCGCATCGCCGAGCGGCCGGTCACCGCGCGCGATCTCGCGTCGCTCCAGTTCCTCGAGCGCGCAATGCACGCCGACGAAGAACACGTCCTGCCCGGCGAGCGTCCTGACCAGACGCTCGAACCAGGCCGCGTTCTCCACGATATGCTCGACGATCAGGTCGTTGCCCGCCTCGACATAGGCCAGCAGCGAGCGCTCGAAGCCGATGAAGAACGGCTCGCGCATGGTGCGCCAGTCGAATTCCTTGCTGCGGATGCGCGCCGTCGGCAGCACGCCCGAATCGCGCAGATGGTCGATCGAGATATGCCAGAACGGCGTGTCGATCCGGCTCTGCAGCGCCCGCGCCAGCGAGGATTTGCCGCTGCTGGAGGCGCCGTTGAGCAGGATGATGCGGCCGCGGCGCGGCGGTTGCCAGGTCGTCATCGCCATCTTCCGCATGATCCTTCGGTCGGTTCCGTAGCGTTCCGCGTTGCAGCGCACACGGCTCCCTTTAAGCTTTGCAGCACGCCGCCGAAAGCAAGACAGGAGCCCCGCCCGATGAGTCGAGACACCATCCGAGTCGAGCCGTTTTCGAGCTGGGGAGAACGTCTGAAGGTGCCGGTTTCGACAGTCGTCCGCCACAACGACACGCTCTATGTTTCAGGCATCCCGCCTTTCGACCCCGCCACCGGCGAGATCGTCCAGGCGCCGATCGAGCGTCAGACCGAGATCGTCCTCGATCAGATGAAGCTGTGTCTCGAAACCGCCGGCTCATCGCTCGGCAACGTGCTCAAATGCAACGTCTATTGCACCTCCGCCGCTCATTTCGCGACGGTGAACCAGGTTTACGCACGCTACTTTCCCAAAGATCCTCCGGCCCGCATCTTCCTCTGCGTGCCCGAGTGGTTCGGTCCCTTCGACATCGAGATCGATTGCATCGCGGCGGCGTGATCCAAGCGATATCGCGGGAAGACGCCGGCTCCTGACATGACGAAACGGCTCGTGCATCCTACATGAGCCCCATGAGTCGCGAACGTCAGGACGATCTACCGCAGGACGAGTTCGAGGACGAGGAGGACGCCCTCCCCGCCGAGCCGGCGCTCGACATTGCCGAGGCCGCCCCCGGCGCGCTCAAAGCCGGCATCGAGGTCATCCAGCAATTCGCCAAGCACCTGCCGAACAGGCCGGGCGTCTACCGGATGTTCGATCGCGCCGGCGAGGTGCTCTATATCGGCAAGGCCAAGAGCCTGAAGAACCGCGTGACCTCCTACGCCCGCGGCATGGCGCATACCAACGCCGTGGCCCGGATGATCGCCGAGACGGCGAATATGGAGTTCGTCACCACCGGCACCGAGACCGAGGCGCTGCTGCTCGAGTCGAATCTGATCAAGCAACTCCGGCCGCGCTACAACGTGCTGCTGCGCGACGACAAGTCGTTCCCCTATATTCTGCTGACAGGCGATCACGAGGCGCCGGCGATCCTCAAGCATCGCGGCTCACGCCATCGCAAAGGCGATTATTTCGGCCCCTTCGCCTCGGTCTGGGCGGTCACGCGCACCATCGACGCGTTGCAGAAGGCCTTCCTGATCCGCACCTGCTCGGATTCCTTCTACGAGAACCGCACCCGCCCCTGCCTGCTCTTCCAGATCAAGCGCTGCTCCGGCCCCTGCACCGGCGAGGTCTCGATCCCCGAATACCAGGCGCTGGCCGGCCAGGCCCGCGACTTCCTCTCCGGCCGCTCCTCGGCGGTGAAGCAATTGCTTTCAACCCGCATGCAAGCCGCCGCCGAGGAACTGGAATTCGAGAAAGCGGCGCGCTACCGCGACCGCCTTGCCGCGCTTTCGGCCGTTCAGGCCGGGCAGGACATCAATACGCAGGGCGTCGAGGAGGCCGACGTCTTCGCCATCGACGAGCAGGCCGGGCAGTTCTGCGTCGAGATCTTCTTCTTCCGCAACCACCAGAACTGGGGCAATCGCGCCCTCTTCCCGCGCGCCGACCGCTCATTGACCCCGGCCGAGGTGCTCGCCTCGGTGGTCGCCCAGTTCTACGACGACAAGCCGCCGCCGCGCCTCGTCCTGCTCTCGCATCCGGTCGAGGAGATCGAATTGATCGCCCAGGCGCTTTCAGCCCGTGCCGGCCGCAAGGTCGAGGTCGCCCATCCCAAGCGCGGCGAGCGCGCCGACCTGATGGCCCATGCCGTCAAGAATGCCCGCGAGGCGCTTTCCCGGAAGCTCGCCGACAATGCCGGCCAGAGCGCCTTGCTCGCCGCGCTCGGGGCGGCCTTCGGCATGGAGAGTGCCCCGCGCCGGGTCGAGGTCTACGACAACTCCCACATCATGGGCACCAACGCCGTCGGCGGCATGATCGTCGCCGGGCCCGACGGCTTCATGAAGAGCCACTACCGCACCTTCAACATCTCGACCGACACCATCGCCGGCGATGATTTCGGCATGATGCGCGAGGTGCTGACGCGAAGGTTCGCGAAGTTGGCGAAGGAAGAAGGCATCATCCTCAGCCCTCATCCTGAGGAGGCCGCCGACGCGGCCGTCTCGAAGGATGCTCCAGAGGGCGACGGAGCCTCGACGACCATCCTTCGAGACGCGCCTGCCGGCGCTCCTCAGGATGAGGGCTCGGGCGGAAAAAAACGAAAGGCGGCCAAGCCGCGCAAGGATGAGGATGGCTTCCCGTCCCGCCCCGACCTCGTCATCGTCGATGGCGGCAAGGGCCAGTTCGAGGCGGCCCGCAAGATCATGGCCGAGCTCGGCGCCATCGACATCCCGCTTGTCGCCATCGCCAAGGGGGCCGACCGCAACGCCATGCGCGAGACCTTTCACATGGCCGGCAAGGAGCCGTTCAAGTTGCAGCCCCGCGATCCCGCGCTCTATTTCATCCAGCGCCTGCGCGACGAAGCCCATCGCTTCGCCATCGGCACCCATCGCGCCAAGCGCAAGCGCGAAACGATGAAGAACCCGCTCGACGAGATCCCCGGCATCGGCCCCTCCCGCAAGCGGGCGCTGCTGCTGCATTTCGGTACGGTGAAGGCGATCCAGCGCGCCAAGCTCGACGACCTCATGCGCACCCCCGGCGTCAACGCCGCCACCGCCAAGGCCGTGCATGATTTCTTTCACGATGCCTGAGCTTTCTGACGCCCTCGCGGTTTTGCGTGTTGACGCTGCGACCGCGGCCTTGCTTTGGTGTTCGCCGTGACAATTCTTCCAGACGCCATCAGGCGGCGCGGCCCCTGGTCGCTGCCAAACCTCCTCACCTACGGCCGGATCCTGGCGATTCCGGCGCTGGTGGCGATCCTGTTCTGGCCGCGCGACGACTGGATGCGCTGGCTCGCGCTGGGAATCTACACGGTCGCCGCCATCACCGACTATCTCGACGGCTACATCGCCCGCGCCTGGAGCCAGCAATCGGCGATCGGCCGCATGCTCGACCCCATCGCCGACAAGCTCCTCGTCGCCGCCTTGCTGCTGATGCTGGTCTATACCGGCCAGATCGAGGGCTGGACGCTCTGGGCCGCCATCGTGATCCTCTGCCGCGAGATCCTGGTCTCCGGCCTGCGCGAGTTCCTGGCCGATCTCAAGGTCAGCGTCCCCGTCAGTAAGGTCGCGAAATGGAAGACGACGGCGCAGCTCTTCGCGCTGGGCTTTCTCGTCGTGGGCCCGGCCGGCGACAAGGTCCTGCCCGGCAACACGCAGATCGGCATCGTGCTGCTCTGGGCAGCGGCGGGCCTGACGATCTACACCGGCTGGGATTATTTCAACGCCGGTATCCGCC
This sequence comes from Allobosea spartocytisi, assembly GCF_014764685.1. NCBI lineage: Bacteria > Pseudomonadati > Pseudomonadota > Alphaproteobacteria > Hyphomicrobiales > Alloboseaceae > Allobosea > Allobosea spartocytisi. Next base: position 57,111 of record NZ_JACXWY010000004.1, on the reverse strand, counting down.
ATCTCGTCGAGCAGGACGAGCGCATGCCATGAACGCCACCGCGCCCCTGGCGGCCACCCGCACCGTCAAGCTCGTCTATTTCGCCTGGATGCGCGAACGCGTCGGAGTGCCCAGCGAGACGCTCGACATTCCAGCCGATCTCGCCACGATCGCCGATCTCGTGCGCTGGCTGAAAACGCGTGGCGAGAACTACGAGGCGGCCTTCGCCAATGAGGCGGTGGTGCGCGCCGCGCTCGATCAGGTCCACGCCAAGCCGCATGCCGCGCTCGGCAGTGCCCGCGAGATCGCCTTCTTTCCGCCGATGACCGGCGGCTGAGGCCGCCATGACGCCCATCATCCGCATTCAGCACGAGGATTTCGACCTCTCGGACGAGATCGCGGCGCTGAGCTACGGCCGCGCCGATATCGGCGCCGTCGTGTCCTTCATCGGGCTCTGCCGCGATGAAGCCGGCACGCTCGCCGCGCTCGAGCTGGAGCATTATCCCGGCATGGCCGAGGCCGAGATCGCCCGTGTCGCGGCCGAGGCGGCGGCGCGCTGGCCGCTGCTCGGCCTCGTCGCGATCCACCGCTACGGCCTGGTCCGTCCGGGCGAGCAGATCGTAATGGTGCTGGCGGCCTCCGCACACCGCCGCGCCGCCTTCGAGGTCGCCGATTTCATGATGGACTACCTCAAGACCCGCGCCCCGTTCTGGAAGCGCGAGCACCGCGCCGACGGCACGCTCGGCGGCTGGGTCGAAGCCAAGGCTGGTGACGACGATGCGGCAGAGCGCTGGAACCGGTAAAGCTCCGAACAGGACGAAGAGCCCCGGCCGGCTCGCCCTTGCGGCCGGGCTGTGGCTGAGCGCCGTTACCGCGGCCGTCGCGGCGAACGATCCCAAGACCTTCCGCGACTGGATGGCCGGCTGCGACAACGTCAAGACCTGCACGGCGATGTCATTGCCGCCCGAGGCGGCCGAGACGGTCGCCTATCTGCGGCTCGAACGCCCTGCCGGCCCCGACGGCAGGGCCCGCCTCCTGCTCAGGCTTCGCGGCGACTGGAAGAAGCCGCCCGCCACGATCCAGCTCAAGCTCGACGGCGCCGCCTTCCCGGCCGGCGGCAAGCCGCTTTCCGCAACGGCGGATGGCGATGTGGTCACGGTGACGTTCTCGGCCGAGGACACCGCCGCGCTGATCGAAGCTGCCCGCAAGGCGGCGAAGCTGACGGCAACCGCACCCGGCGTGGCCGGCAGCATCTCGCTCGCCGGCTCCGTCGCCGCGATGCTCTGGATCGACGAGCAGCAGGGGCGGCTCGGCACGACCACGGCGCTCGTCCGCAAGGGCGCGAATGCCACCGTTCCGCCTGCTCCCGCCCTGCCGGTGGTCACGGCCATGCCGGCGCCGCCCATGCTCGATATGAAGGCGGCGAAGCAGCAGGCCGCGCGGCTGCGCGCGGAATTGAAGAAACGCAGCCCCGATGCCTGCGAGGATGCTGCGGCCAGTGATGACGAAGCCTGGGCGCTGAGTGACAAGCGGACCCTGGTGGCGCTCGCCTGCTCGCGCGGAGCCTACAATCTGTCGTCGTCGTTCTTCGTCATGCCCGAGAACGAGCCCGCCAAGGCGACGCCGCTGCGCTTCGCGGATGGCGACGGCAACGACGGCAACGAACTGACCAATGCCAGCTTCGATCCGCGCACCGGCCATCTCGCCTTCTTCGCCAAGGGGCGCGGCATCGGCGATTGCGGCGTGAGCGGCGGCTATGCCTGGACCGGCAAGGATTTCGCGCGCACCGAACTCGCCATGATGGGCGAATGCCGGGGCATCGCGCCCGAAGACTGGATCACGCTGTATCGCAGCGCGAACCGCTGAGGATGCCATTCCCGGAGCCGGCTGAAACGCCGGCACCGGGATATTCTGAAGGAGAGGCCCGGGTCAGACCCGGGCACAAGGGCGCTGTTTCACGCCGCCTTCGACTGCGGGCGCACCGCCGCCGAGTAATCTTCCATGATCACCTTGCCCATATTGCCGGTGATGAAGTTGTACGGACCGACCTCGGCGACCAGCGTCACCTCGGCGGCCGAGCCTGTGATGAAGCACTCGCTGAAGCCTTCGAGCTCCTCCGGCCGGATGCGCCGCTCCACCACCTCGAAGCCGCGCTGCCGGCACAGTTCGATCACCGACTGACGGGTCAGGCCGTTGAGGAAGCGGTCGGCCAACGGGGTGTGGATCACGCCGTCCTTGATGAAGAAGATGTTGGCGCCGGTGCATTCGGCGACATTGCCCTCCCAGTCCAGCATCATCGCGTCGGCATAGCCCGCGCGCTCCGCCTTGTGCTTGGAGAGCGAGCAGATCATGTAGAGTCCCGCCGCCTTGGCATGGACCGGCGCGCAGGCCGGGTCCGGCCGGCGATAGTCGGCGATATCGAGGCGGATGCCCTTCAGCTTCGCCGCCATGTCGAACATGCTCGGCCACTCCCAGACCGCGATCGCGGTATGAATGGTGTTGTTGATGCCGGACACCGCCATCATCTCCGAGCCGCGCCAGGCGACCGGGCGGATATAGGCGTCCTTGAGCCCGTTTTCCTTCAGGCAGAGATACTTGGCCTCGTCGATCTCGGCGACCGAATAGGGGATGGTGAAATCCATGATCTCGGCGGACTTGTGGAAGCGCTTGGAGTGCTCCGTGCACTTGTAGATCACGCCGTCATAGGAGCGCTCGCCCTCGAAGATGCAGGAGCCGTAATGGAGCCCATGGGTCAGTACGTGAATCTTCGCGTCCTTCCAGGGCACGAGCTTGCCGTCGAACCAGATGACGCCATCGCGCTGGTCGAAAGGAATGACTGACATGGGACCTTCTCCTGGGTGCTTCCTCATCCGAACTCCGGCACAGCCGAATCCGGAACGCAAGCATGGGTCTAAAGCTGCGCTGCCACGACACGCTTTGAAATAATCGTTCGCTCAGCGCGCTTGACTGGTAATCTTCCGTCTGAGATATGTCAATAACGTTGACCTAAATTTCTGGAGAGCTTTTTTGGCCCAGAGCCAGACCCGCTCGGAACCGATCGTGCCAAAGGGGGCAGCCCCTTTGCCGGCGACGGCTGCGCCCGTCCCCTTCGACCTGATCGAATTGCTCTTCTTCGCCTATCGCGACTTCGTCGGCGATCCCGACCGTATCCTCGCCGATTACGGCTTCGGCCGCGCCCATCACCGCGTGCTGCATTTCGTGCAGCGCCGGCCGGGGCTGACCATCGCCGAATTGCTCGACATCCTCCAGATCACCAAGCAGAGCCTCAACCGCGTGCTGAAGGAGCTGGTCGAGAAGGGCTATATCGAGCAGCGCACCGGGCGCCAGGACAAGCGCCAGCGCCATCTCCACACCACGCCGGCCGGACAGGATCTGGCGCAGCGCCTCGTCCAGCTCCAGTCGAAGCGGATCATGGCGGCGCTCGACAATGTCGGCCCCGAAGCGGCCGAGACCATCGCGCGTTATCTCGCCGCGCTGATCGATCCGTCCGAACGTCCGAAGGTGCAGGGGCTGCTCTCCGGCGCCTGAGCCGCGATGCCGCGCCGGCCCTGCGGCCACCGGGCAGCCGGGCTCCTGCGATCGATTGACGACCCCGTCATCGCCCTGTGCTATGAGGGCCGGAGGGTCGCGCCAAGGGATGCGCGACGAATAGAGACGCTCGGATGATCGCAATGGAAGCCCCGGCGAAGCCGGCCCGCAAGATATTGCCCGATGAGGCCCCGCATGTGCTCGTCGTCGACGACGACCGGCGCCTGCGCGAATTGCTGGCGCGCTTTCTCGGCGACAACGGCTACCGCGTCACCACGGCCGCCAATGCCGCGGAAGCCGATACGCGCCTCGACAACCTCGTCTTCGACGCCATCGTGCTCGACGTGATGATGCCGGGCGAGAACGGCTTCGACTTCGCCCGCCGCTTCCGCGGCGGTTCCGCCGTGCCGATCCTGATGCTGACCGCCCGCGCGGATGGCAAGGACCGCGTCAACGGGCTGGAGATCGGCGTCGACGATTATCTGGCAAAGCCCTTCGAACCGCGTGAATTGCTGCTGCGCCTCGGCAATATCCTGAAGCGCACCGTGGTCGTCGAGGCCGCGCAATCCGGCACGCGGCCGGATTTCGTCCGCTTCGGCCCCTTCCTCTACGGGCTGGCACGCGGCGAATTGCGCAAGGGCGAGGAGACCATCCGCTTGACCGAGCGCGAGCGCGAAATCCTGACGGCGCTGGCCGAGCGCGCCGGAGAGGTCGTGCCGCGCGAGGAGCTGGCCGCGCAGGGTTCCGCCGCCAATGACCGCACCGTCGACGTGCAGATGAACCGATTGCGCCGCAAGATCGAGCGCGACCCGGCCGATCCGCTCTACCTCCAGACCGTCCGCGGCGTCGGCTACAGGCTGTTGACGGACAGGACGTGACACCGGTTCAGCAGGACGGACAAGGACGAGGCGCGCTGCAGGTCGCGACGACGTGGCTCGCGCGCGCCCGCTCCGCCCTGCCCCGCCTCGCACACCGGGCCAACAGCGCCATCAAGCCGGTCCTGAGACAGATCGGCCGGCCGCTCCACATCGTGGCGCGCTACATGCCCAAGGGGCTTTACCCGCGCGCGCTGGTCATCGTCATCGCGCCGGTCGTGCTGCTCCAATCGGTCATCGCCTATGTCTTCATGGAGCGCCATTGGCAGCTGGTGACGCAGCGGCTTTCCGCCGCCGTCTCGGCCGACATCGCCATGCTGATCGACGTCTATGAAAGCTATCCGCAGGATGCCGACATCACGACGCTCTCGCGCATCGCCGCCGAGCGGCTCGGCATGGATGTCGACATCATTCCCGATACCGACCTGCCCGCTCCGGGCCCCCGCCCCTTCTTCTCGCTGCTCGACAATGCGCTCTCGACCGAACTCAGCCAGCAGGTCGCGCGCCCTTTCTGGCTCGACACGGTCGGCCGCTCCAGCCTGATCGAGATCCGCATCAAGCTCGGCAAGGACGTGATGCGCATCCTGACCCGGCGCAACGCGGCCTATGCCTCGAACAGCCACATCTTCCTGCTTTGGATGATCGGCACCTCGCTCATCCTCCTGACCATCGCCGTGCTGTTCCTGCGCAACCAGATCCGGCCGATCCTCAAGCTCGCCGACGCGGCGGAAGCTTTCGGCAAGGGGCGCGACGCCGAGTTCCGCCCGCGCGGCGCCCGCGAGGTCCGCCGGGCCGGCAATGCCTTCATCGAGATGAAGCGCCGTGTCGAGCGCGCCATCGGCGAGCGCACCACGATGCTCAACGGCGTCAGCCACGACCTTCGGACCATCCTCACCCGCTTCCGCCTCTCGCTCGCGCTCCTGGAACGATCATCCGAGATCGAAGCGCTGGAGAAGGATGTCGACGAGATGAGCCGCATGCTGGAGGACTATCTCGCCTTCGCGCGCGGCGATGCCGGCGAGGTCCCCGTCGAGACCGATATCCGCGCCTTGCTCGAGGAGCTGAAGGCCGATGCCGAGCGGCAGGGGCACCAGACTGCGCTCGAGGTGATGGGCGATCCGCTGGTCGTCGTGCGGCCCGATGCCTTCCGCCGCCTGCTGACCAACCTCGTCTCCAACGCCGCCCGCTATGGCGACCGCATCGCGATCCGCGCCACCCATGACGCGCGCTATCTGATCGTGACCGTCGATGATGACGGCCCCGGCATTCCGCCGGACCAGCGCGAGGAGGTCTTCCGCCCCTTCTTCCGCCTGGATGAGGCCCGCAACGTCGATGGCGGCGGCACCGGCCTCGGCCTCGCCATCGCCCGCGACATCGCCCGCGCCCATGGCGGCGACATCATGCTCGGCGATTCCCCGCTCGGCGGCCTGCGCGCGACGGTGCGGCTGCCGGTCTGACGCAGCGGAAAGCGACTCGACACTTATCGGCCCGGAGCCGTAACTGGTCTCAAAATTTGCTTGCTGGGGCTCGCCATGCAGACATTCCGGACCGTTGCAGCGCTTCTGGTGGCGTCGCTCCTCCTTTCGATCGCCGCAGCCCGCGCCGAGGAGGTCGTCGATCTCGGCGGCGGCCTGTTCGGCGGAGGCCGGGCCCTGCTGGACAAGCCGGCCGGAAAGGCCCGCGCCGGCCTCGTGCTCCTCACGGGCGGCGACGGTTATGTCGGCATCGGCTCGGATGGCAGCGTCGCACGTGACGGCAACTGGATCGTCAGGACACGCAGCGCCTATCTGCGCAGCGGCATCGCCAGCATCACGCTCGACGCCAATGCCGACCCGGCCAAGGCGGTCGAATATATGCGCGCCATCGCGCCGCGGGTGATCGTCGTCGCGATGAGCCGCGGCGCGCTCAAGGTCGCGGGAACCTTGCCGGCGCGGCCGGACGGCATCGTCTTCGCCTCGTCGATGCTCGACGAGGCGCGCGGCATGATCGGCGATCCCGGGCGCCTGCCACCGACCCTGATCATTCATCACCGCCAGGACACGTGCCGCGTCACCTTGCCGGAATCGGCTGTCGCCTTTCAGCAATGGACCGGCGGCAAGGCGCGCCTGCTCTGGATCGACGGCGGATCCTCGACGGGCAATCCCTGCCAGGCGCGCGCCTATCACGGCTTCATCGGCCGCGAGGGTCAGGTCGTTTCGGCGATAGCGAGCTTCGCCGGCTCGCTGCGCTAGAGCCTCCGATGCCGGAGCGGTCTGCGCGCCTTACGCGGCGCCGATCGGCGCAAGCTTCGGCAGACGTTCGACCGCATGGTCGATGAAAGCACGCACCCGTGGCAGCGGATGCCGGCCGCCGGGAGTCACCAGTTGCACCGGCAGCGCCTCTGGCTCGAATTCCGGCAACAGGCGCACCAGCGTTCCGGCGGCGATGTCGTCGGCCGCCTGATAGGAGAGCGGGCGGGCCAGGCCTCGCCCTGCCCGTGCCGCGATCAGCACCGATTCGACCTCGTTGACGATCAGCCTGGGCGTGAGCGCCACACGGCTGCGCCGCCCGGCGCCGCCGAACTGCCAGGTCATGATCGGGGTCGCGGCGACACTGACGATCGTCTCATGGGCGGCGATGTCCGAGGGCCGCCGCAACGGCGGCGCCCCTGCCAGATAAGCCGGCGAAGCCACCAGGATACGCCTGACTTCGCCGACCTTGCGCACGCGAAAACGCGAATGCGGCAGGGGCCCGATCCGCACGGCGACCTGCAGATCCTCCTCGATCAGGTCGAGATTGCGGTCGGCCAGCACCAGTTCGACCTGCACCTGCGGATAAAGATCGAGGAATTCCGAGACCAGCGGCGTGACATGGCGTCGCCCGAAGGAGAGCGGCGCCGTGATGCGCAGCAGTCCGCTGACCGGCGCCTCGGAGACGCCGCCGAGCGAAGCCGCGTAATCGCCGAGCACGCGGCGCGCCGCAATAGCGAGTTCACGGCCGGCCTCGCTCGGCATGAAGCGGCGGGTCGAGCGCGTGATCAACCGCTGTCCGACGCGATCCTCCAGCGCCGCGAGCGCGCGGGTCACGGCCGGGCGCGAGCGGCGCAGGCGTCGCGCCGCGCCGGCAAGGCTGCCGGCCTCGATGATCGCGACGAAGATGGCGAGCTCGTCCAGCCGGTCCATGTCACTGTTTCAGATTTTGGAATTCTGATTTCAATCAATAGCAGATTTCGCCCGAATGGTGAAATGACGATCTTATCCCCGGCGCATATGGCGGCTGCAGGGAGATCGGCGATGCACACGGAGATCACGCTTCACGGCACGGCCCTCTCGGGTCACACCCACCGCGTCGAGCTGCTGCTGCGGGCACTCGGCCTGCCTTATCGCTTCGAGGCGGCCCCGGCCGATGTCCGCCGAAGCGAGGCCTTTCTCCAGCTCAATCCGCTCGGCCAGATTCCGGTGCTTCAAGACGGCGATCTCGCTCTCGCCGACAGCAACGCGATCATGGTCTATCTCGCGCGGCGCTATGATCCACAGGGTCCTTGGCTACCGCTCGACCCGCTGCAAGCCGCCCAGGTCCAGCGCTGGCTGTCCATTGCTGCAGGCGAGGTCATGCACGGTCCGGCGACGGCCCGCATGATCGTTCAGTTCGGCCTGTGCGACGACAAGGCAAGGGCCCGGCGCGTTGCCGAGCGCCTGTTCCCCTTCATGGAGGCGCATCTCAGCAAGCGAAGCTTCCTGGCAGCGGACCATCCGACATTGGCCGACCTCGCCTGCTATTCCTATGTCGCTCATGCGCCGGAAGGCGGGCTGTCGCTCGCGTCCTATCCGTCCCTGCGGGCCTGGCTCGCCCGCATCGAGGCCTTGTCCTTCTTCAAGCCAATCCCGCCTTCGCCCTTGCCCGAGGAGACCAGCGATGATTGACGCGTCCCTCACGCCCTTCCATGGCGGCGAGCTGGAGGCGCAGGCACACGCCGGCCAGTTCTCGCGCGGCGGCGGCATCCGTGGCTTCATGCCGGATCAGCACCGCCTGTTCTTCGCCGAGCTGCCCTGGTTCTTCGCCGGCATTCTGGACGCGCAGGGCTGGCCGCTCGCGACAGTGCTGACCGGACCTCCAGGTTTGATCGAGAGCCCGACGCCGAACACCCTCATCGTCAGGGCGCTGCCCTCGACGCAGGACCCTGCCGCCGAGGCCTTCCAAGCTGGAGCGGGAATCGGCCTTCTCGGCATCCAGTTCGAGACGCGGCGGCGCAATCGCGCCAACGGAACGATCGCAGCGGTCGGAGAAACCGGCTTCTCCGTCGCCGTCACTCAGAGTTTCGGAAATTGCGCCAAATACATCCAGACCCGCACGATCGAAGGTTGGACAGTGCCGGGATCGGCTGAAGCGGTAGAGTTCACCCGTCTCGACGCACCGGCACGACAGCTGATCGCGGCAGCCGATACCTTTTTTGTGGCGAGCGCTGCCGGGACGGATGCAGGTGCGGCCGCCGGTATCGACATGTCCCACCGTGGCGGCAGACCCGGCTTCGTCCGCATCGACGACGATGCGCTGACGGTGCCGGACTTCGCCGGGAACAGCTATTTCAACACCTTGGGCAATCTCTTGCGTGAACCGCGCGCCGCATTGCTCTTCGTCGATTTCCGCACGGGCACGGTGCTGCAGCTCCAGGGTGCAGTCGAGATTCTCTGGAACGATCCCGAAGCCGCCCGCCTCGATGGCGCGGAGCGGCTCTGGCGCTTTCATGTCAGGCGCGGCTGGCGTCGTGAAAATGCGCTACCGCTGCGCTGGTCAGCACCGGCTTACGCGCCGACCACCTTGCAGACCGGCCTCTGGGACCAACCCGCTTTGGCCAGCGCTGTCTAGAACAGCCGCCCGCCATCCGGCACGGCATGGCCGGGGCCGATCAGCACGACCTCGCCATCGGCGTCGGGCATGCCCAGCGTCAGCACCTCCGACATGAATTTGCCGATCTGGCGCGGCGGGAAATTGACCACGGCGAGCACCTGCCGGCCGGGCAGATCCTCCGGCCGGTAATGCTTGGTGATCTGGGCGGAGGATTTCTTCCGCCCGATCGTGCCGCCGAAATCGATCACCAGCTTGATCGCCGGCTTGCGCGCTTCCGGATAAGGCTCCGCCTCGACGATCGTACCGACGCGGATATCGACCTTGAGGAAATCGTCAAAGCCGATCGTCGCGGCTGTTTCCTGGGACGCGCTCAAAATTCCTCCCACCCCTTGTCATGGGCATCGAGATCGGGCTTGCGGGCGGCAGCTGCCACACCGGCGGAAGCTTTTGCGACCCGTGGCGCAGCCGGGCGCGGTGCCCGTGTGGCCGGAGCGACCGCCGCCTGCATCGTCCGGGCGATCGCCTGCAGCCTGGCAGCGTCGCCGCCGATCTGGAAGCGGGCGACGAGCGCCGAGAGCCGGTCGGCCTCCTGCGACAGCGAATGGGCCGCGGCGGTGGACTGCTCGGCCATGGCCGCGTTCTGCTGCGTCGCCTGGTCCATCTCGCCGACCGCGGCATTGACCTCCTGCAAGCCGGAGGCCTGCTCCTGTGCCGCGCCCGCGATCTGGGCGACGAGGCCGGTGGCACGCGCGATCTCGGAGGCCATGCGCTGCAGCGCCCCGCCGGTCTGCCCGACCAGCGCGACCCCCTTCTCGACCTCGAGGGTCGAGGCGTCGATCAGCCCCTTGATCTCCTTGGCCGCGGAAGCCGAGCGCTGCGCCAGGGCGCGCACCTCGGAGGCAACGACGGCGAAGCCTTTGCCGGCATCGCCGGCGCGCGCCGCCTCGACGCTGGCATTGAGCGCCAGCAGATTGGTCTGGAAGGCGATCTCGTCGATCACGCCGACGATCTGCGAGATCTCCTGGGCCGATTTCTCGATGCCGCCCATTGCCGTCACGGCATCGCGCACGATGCTGGTCGACTGCTCGGCCTCGGTCTTGACCTGCTCGGTGGCCTGGTTGGCGAGGCGCGCGCTCTCGGCGGTCTGGCGCACGGTGGCGGTGAGCTGGTCGAGCGCCGTAGCCGTCTCCTCGACCGAGGAGGCCTGCTGCTCGGTGCGGCCGGCGAGATCGTCCGCCGCCTGGCTGATCTCGACCGAGCCCGCCTTCATGCTCTCGGTGTTGGTCGCGATCTGGCGCATCGCGTCCTGCAGCTTGGCGATGGCGGCGTTGAAATCGTCCTTGAGTTTGACGTATTCGGCCGAGAACGCCTCGTCGATCCGGTAGGTCAGATCGCCGCCGGCCAGATGCTCGAGCCCCGCTCCCAGCGCCTGGACGACATCGGCCTGCACACGCGCCTGCTCCACGCGGTCGGCCTCGTTGCGCCGCCTCTCGGTGTCGGCCGCACTGCGGTGTCCGGCCGCTTCTTCCTCGGCGCGCAGCTTGTCCGCCTCCATCGCCTCCTTGGCCAGCGCCTGATCGCGAAAGACGACGAGCGCGCGCGCCATGGAGCCGATCTCGTCCGGCCGCTGCTGATGCGCGATCTCGGCCTGGAGATCGCCCGCCGCGAGCTCGTTCATCGAGGACGACAAAGCGGTCAGCATCCGCGAGGCGCGGCGGCTGAGGACGATGACGAGACCGAGCATGAGCAGGCCCAGCGGAACCAGGACTTTGGCGACGCCGCCGACCATGCCGAGGAAAGCCGCGTCGACATCCTGGACATGGGCGCCAGTGCCCACCACCCATTGCCACTTCGGAATGCCGATGACGTAAGAGATCTTCAGCGAAGGCTGGCTGTCGCCGATCTTGAGCCAGCCATAGTCGAGGAAGCCCTCGCCCTTCGCCTTCGCCAGCGCGACCATGTCCTGCACGAAGAACTTGCCGTCCGCATCCTTGAGCGGCTTCATGTCGGTCGACTGGATCTTCTTGTTGGCATGCAGCACGCTGATGCCGTCGTAATTCACAATGAAGTAGTAGTTGCCGTTGTCGAAGCGCGCATTGCCGATGGCCTCCATGGCCATCTTCCTGGCGTCGTCCTCCTTGAGCTCGCCGGCCTCGGCCCGCGCCAGATAGCTCTTCACCGTGGTCGCCGCGGCTTCGACCGCGTTCTTCATCTCGGCGCGCTTCAGGGCGAGCATTTCGGTGTGCGCGGCGTTCAGCGTGTAGCCGACGCCTCCGGCCGCGATAATGACGGCCAGGCCCGCGATCAGGGCGAAGGAACGACCGATCGATAGGGTCGCAATTTTCCGGAAGAACGACATCGCCTGTCCTGCACGCGAGGAGAAGTGTCGTCCTTTCCCATGAATTGCCTAAAGCGCGCTTAAAATCGTCGCGTTTCGGCCATGTTCCGGGGTCGCCGGCGCAGGCGGAAGCGACGCCCGCCCGCGGACCTTTCGGCAGGGGCAGCGCCGGTCAGATCGCCGGCGCGTAATCCTCGTTGTCCTCGCCGCGCTCGGAAGCCCGCTCGCGCCGCCGCGCCTTCAGCGGGCGGCCCGAGCAGATCGCCCGCGCCAGCCCCCGGAACGGCGCCGTCAGCCGGTGCACATCCTCGACCCGCGCCATGATGCGGCCAGCGGTCTTCAGCTCGCGGTCAAGCCGCGCCATGGTCTTCGACAGCTCCGGCTCGTCATCATCCAGCCAGGTGTCGGAGACGCGCGCCATCAGCAGCACCGCGCCCTGCACGCGTAAGGCCCCGAGCGAATCTTCCGTCGGGATGCCGACGGAGGCCAGCATGTAGCGCCAGGAATTCACCGCACCGCGATTGAGCGCCGCCAGCGTCAGCGGGTCGCGGCGGATGACCGGCACGATCCTGCGCAGAGCTGCCTTATAGGGCGCCATCGCGTCGAGCCGACGCATCACGAGATCGAAGAGCCGCTCGCGGACGGGCTCGCCGGCGAGATCGTCCGACACCCCCGCGAGCACGGCATCGTCCACGATACGGGTCACGCCACCCAGCATGGCGAGCTTGGACGGGAAAAGCCCACGCAGTTGCGCCAGCGTCAGCCCCGCCTCGGTCGCGATATCAGGAAGCTCGATCTCGCCCCATGGCCGGCTTGCGGCCAGGTTCATCAGCGCATCGACAGCCCGCTTGCGCGGATCGGCCGGTTTGGTGGCTTCCTTGGCCGTCGCCTCGGCGGCTTCGGCCTTGGTGGAAACGGGTTTGCGGGCCATGGCTCTGCTCCTCTCGCTTCGCTCTCAAGAGAAGGTAAGCCGCCATCGTGGCAGGTGGAAGACCGCCCGGCGCATTTTCGGGCGATGCGGACGCCGGATCGCGCGAAGAGAAGCCCTCACGCAAGAGGCTGAAATCGCTCGCCTTTCAACAATAAACCGAACGGCATCAGCCGGAAAGCTCGCCGGCGCGACGTTTGGCAGCAGCGACGGCCTTGCGCATCAGCGGCTTGAGGCCGTCCTCGGCCATCAGCACTTCGAGCGCCGCCGCCGTCGTACCGCCGGGAGAGGTCACATTCTGGCGCAGCGTCCCGGGCGGCAGCGGCGACTGGAACAGCAATTCCCCCGCCCCTTCGACGGTGGCGCGCGCCAGCCGCTCGGCGACATCGGCCGGAAGCCCCGCCTCGACGCCGGCCGCGGCAAGACATTCGACCATATGGAAGACATAGGCCGGCCCCGAGCCCGACACCGCCGTGACCGCGTCGATCAGCGCCTCGTCGTCGAGCCATTCGACCTTGCCGATGCTAGCGAGCAGGGCGTCAGCGGTCGCGCGCTGCGCCGCACTGACGCCCTTGCCCGGCGCGGCCGCCGTCGCACCGCGCTGCACCGAGGCCGGCAGGTTCGGCATGGCGCGGATGATCGCGCCCGCATTTGGCAGCCGCGCGGCGAGGTCGCTCAGCGTCTTGCCCGCCAGGATCGAGATCAGCAGTGTCTTGGGATGGATGAAAGCCTGCACGGCCGGAGCGGCCGTGTCCAGCATCTGCGGCTTGGTCGCCAGCACGAGCACCTCGACCGGCGGGATCTCCTTCGCCGAGGGGTTCAGCCGCATCCCCTTCTCGCCCGCGAGCTCGACGATCTCATCCGACGGCTTGGGGTCGATCAGGCTGATGCCGGCCGGATTGATCCCGATGCGCAGCCAGCCTTCCAGCATGGCCCCACCCATCTTGCCCGCGCCGATCAGAACGAGCGATTGCGGCAAGGAAGCGGTCATGGCAGGCCCTCGGCGGCTGGGAACGAAACATCATGTCTGGGCTTGCCCCAGGCATTTCAGGACCAGAGCCTGCAAGAGATGGCCGGGTCAAGCCCGGCCATGACGCGCGGTGCGGTGCCCTCAGGCCTCGCCCATCGTTTCCAGCATCGCGCCTTCGAGCCCTTCCTTGGCGGTCTTGCCGGCCCAGACGACGAACTGGAAGGCCTGATAGTAGCGCTCGCAGGCGTCGATCGCGCTCTTGATCAGGGCCGCGGCCTGCTCGTCCGTCGGTTCCGCGCCGCCGGAGAGGAGCAGCGCATGGCGATACATCACGATGCTCTCGCTGCTCCAGAGGTCGAAATGGCCGAGCCAGAGCTGCTCATTGACCAGGCTGACGAGTTGCAGCACCTCGCCGCGGCGCCGTTCCGGCACCTTGAGGTCGAAGGCGCAGGCGATGTGCAGCGCCTCCACCTCGGCGAGCCAGGTGATCGCGACATGGTACTCGGCCCAGCCGCCGGTCACCGAGACCGACAGCTCGTCCTCGCTGTCGCGATCGAAGGTCCAGTTGTTGAGGGAAGCGAGTCGTTCGAACAGGTCGAGAGGGTTGGAGGGCCGATCCGCATCGGCATCCATATCGAGATCCATCATGCCCTAGGTCCACCATCCGGATGCAGGCGCATCCGGCGCGTTCGAGAAGAGGAACACGGCGACTGGAAAGCCGAAGGAACGCAACTCACCTCCGCAACGCTCCGGGGAGGAGCGTTCCCGTCCGCCTCGGCAGAGCGAATCTGCTTAGCGAATCAATTCTTTCCACCGACGATAGCGCAGGCGCTGTGACGCTCCCAACACAGCGCCGAAGCTCCGCGGATTCGGGCGCCGGGCTCAATCCCTCGCAGGCTCTGTCCACAGCACTTGGCTGTGGACACGCAAACCTTAGGTCAGGGTGCCCCGGTCAGGACTTGGCGAGCTTCGCCTCGAGCTCCGCCAGGCGCGCCGCCAGCTTGTCGTTCTCCTCGCGGGCGATCAGGGCCATCTCGCGTACCGCCTCGAACTCCTCGCGACTCACGACGTCGAGCTCGCGCAGCAGCTTCTCGATCTGCGTCTTGACGACGGTTTCGACCTCGCGGCGCACCCCCTGCGCGGCGCCGGCCGCATCGGTCGCGAGGCGGGCGATATCGTCGAGGAAGCGGTTGCTGGTGCTGGCCATGGCTGTCTCCCGGGCGGATGGGGCACCCGCTTTCCGGCCTATATGGGAGAAGCCCGCCCGCATCGCAATCGAAAGCCACGGCCGGCGACGGACGGATCGCCTCACCGCCCGATCTGGACCTTGCCCGGCGATGCGCCTAGAAAGAGCGCACAGGGTAGTTCGCAGCGATCCACAGCCCAAAGGGCGGGAGGCGTCATGTTTCATCGTTTGAGCGGCCTCGCTCTGGGGCCGGTTTTCGCGTTTGCCCTCGCAGGCTGCCAGGAAACCACCCAGACCGCGGCCCGCCCCCGCGTCGACGCGCCTGGCGTCCCCGTCTCGGTCCAGAGCATCTCCGGCGCGCCCGACGACGTGACGACGAACTTCGCCGGCCTGCTCGGCGAGGCGGCGGCCGAGCGGAAGATGGAAATCGTGCCGGGCGACAAGCCGGCGCGCTTCCGCGTGAAGGGCTATCTCACCGCCCAGCCCACCGAGGACGGCCAGACCGCGCTCGCCTTCGTCTGGGACGTCTATGATTCGACCAAGCAGCGCGCCCAGCGCGTCCAGGGCGAGAGCATCGGCAAGCGCGGCGGCGGTTCCGATCCCTGGGCCGGCATCGACCAGACCGTCGTCGCCAAGGCCGCCTCGGATTCGATGGACGCGATCGCGGGCTTCCTCGTCACGACGCCTGCCGCCGAGGCCGCGCTGGGGCCGGCCGAGAAGAGCGGCGGCAAGGCGAAGGCCGGCGGCAAGGATACCGCGACCCACACCGCCTCGGCAGGCAACGGCAAGCGGCTCTGACATCGCCTCCGGGGACTGAGCCAACCGGCCCTCCCCAACAGCCGCATCCGAGGGCTTCATTCCCCGCTCCGCGGGCCGGACATGCCGCCGGCCCTTCTTTGTCATATGTTTTGCATGCGGATATTGCAGCGCAGCGGTCGACTCCATGCGGCGGCGCTGTTAAGAGCGCTTCCAACTGAGCCCGCCCTGCTGGCTCGCGCCCCGCCTCTTCCAACGGTACGCCACGGCATGGCCTCTCATTTCAAAGTCGTCGCCGGCAATTCCAATCGGCCGCTCGCCGAAGCCATCTGCAACCATCTCAGCATTCCGCTCGCCAAGGCGTCCGTCCGGCGCTTCGCCGATATGGAGGTCTTCGTCGAGATTCAGGAGAATGTGCGCGGGCAGGATGTCTTCATCATCCAGTCCACCTCTTTCCCCACCAACGACCACCTGATGGAGCTGCTGATCGTCACCGACGCGCTGCGCCGCTCCTCGGCCAAGCGCATCACGGCAGTGATCCCCTATTTCGGCTATGCAAGGCAGGACCGGCGCGCCTCCGGCCGCACGCCGATCTCGGCCAAGCTCGTCGCCAACCTGATCGCCCATGCCGGCGTCGACCGCGTGCTGACGCTCGACCTCCATGCCGGCCAGATCCAGGGCTTCTTCGACATCCCCACCGACAACCTGTTCGGCGCGCCCCTGATGGCGCGCGACATCAAGGACCGGCTGGAATGGAAGAACGCCATGGTCGTCTCGCCGGACGTCGGCGGCGTGGTGCGTGCGCGTGCGCTGGCCAAGCGCATCGACGCGCCGCTCGCCATCGTCGACAAGCGCCGTGACCGGCCGGGCGAGTCGGAGGTGATGAACATCATCGGCTCCGTCGAGGGCCGTTCCTGCATCCTGATCGACGACATCGTCGATTCCGGCGGCACGCTGGTGAACGCCGCCGAGGCCCTGCTCGAGCAGGGCGCCAAGGAAGTCTTCGCCTACATCACCCATGGCGTGCTCTCGGGCGGAGCGGTGGCGCGTATCGCCAGCTCCAAGCTCAAGGAGCTGGTCATCACCGACTCGATCATGCCGACCGAGGCGGTGAAGGTCGCTCGCAACATCCGCGTCATCTCGATCGCCGCGCTGATGGGCGAGGCGATCGAGCGCACGGCGAGCGAGACCAGCGTCTCCAGCCTGTTCGACTGAGCCCGCCTTGGGAGAGTCGCGCGCCCTCGTGCTGTTCTCCGGCGGTCAGGATTCGACCACCGCGCTGGCCTGGGCACTCGACCGTTTCGACGCGGTCGAGACGATCGGCTTCGACTACGGCCAGCGTCATCGCGTCGAGATGGAATGCCGGCAGGCGATCCGGGCGAAGCTGCCCGCCCTCGCTGCCACTTATGCCGAGCGGCTCGGACCGGATCATGTCGTCGATCTCGCGGCGCTGGGCGCCATCTCCGAGACGGCGCTGACCCGCGAGACCGAGATCGTCTTCGCCGAGACGGGCCTGCCGACCACCTTCGTTCCTGGCCGGAACCTGATCTTCCTCACCTTCGCGGCGGCGCTCGCCTACCGGCGCAACCTGCGCCACATCGTGCTCGGCGTCTGCGAGACCGACTATTCCGGCTACCCCGACTGCCGCGACGACACCATCAAGGCGATGCAGGTCGCGCTCGGCCTGGGCCTTGACCGGCGGCTCGTCCTGCACACGCCGCTGATGTGGCGCGACAAGGCCCAGACCTTCGCTCTCGCCCGCGAGATCGGCGGCCAGGCCCTGCTCGACCTCGTTCTCGAAGAGACCCATAGCTGCTATCTTGGCGACCGGGCGACGCGGCATGGCTGGGGCTATGGCTGCGGGCATTGCCCGGCCTGCGACTTGCGTGCGAAAGGCTTTGCGGCCTATTTGGCCGCACCCGGCAACAGCGGACCATCTTATGACACGTGATCGTCAGCGGCTGACAGAGGGCGTCATCGCGCTCGTCCTGTTCGGCCTCACCATCCCGGCGGCGAACTGGATGATCGGCAATGTCGGCACGGTCTGCGTGCCGCAGGGCCCTTGCCTCGTCCCGGTCTGGCCCGGCATCAGCGCCCCGAGCGGCGTGCTGATGATCGGGCTCGCGCTGGTGCTGCGCGACATCGTTCAGCGGCGCCTGGGCCCGGCCGCAGGCCTTGCCGCCATCGCGATCGGCACGCTGATTTCGGCGCTGCTGGCGCCATCGGCGATCGTGATCGCCTCCGTCGCGGCCTTCACCCTGTCGGAGCTCGCCGATTTCGCCGTCTATACGCCGCTGCAGCGCCGGCGCTTCGTCACCGCGGTCGTCGCTTCCGGTTTCGTCGGACTGGTCGTCGACAGCGTCATCTTCCTGCATCTGGCTTTCGGCAGTCTCGACTTCCTTGCCGGCCAGGTGATCGGCAAGGCCTGGATGATCGTGATCGCCCTGCCCCTGATGCAGCTCCTGCGCCGTCGCGACGAACGCCTGGGCCTGGTCGCCGCCTGACCTTTCCATCGTTCAGGCCGCCCCGGTTCGAGACCGCGGCCTGAACGGACTTGAGATCGCGATGGTTTTCGCCTATGAGCAGCCTCGCGCCCGGCTGACACCCTTGGAGGCTCTGGGCGCGCCATCCGATGGCCGCCACGAGGCGGCCTTGTCATTTTACAAGTCAAGGACATCCAACATGACCGCCGTGAAGCAAATCGAGGCTTCGGCGCGCGCACAGGTCGGCAAGGGGGCCGCCCGTGCTGTTCGCCGCCAGGGCCAGACGCCTGCCGTGATCTATGGTGGGGGCGCCGCTCCCGAAGCCATCGCGCTCGACGCCAACAAGACCCGCCAGCTGATTTTCGGCGGCCACTTCCTGACCACGATCTTCGAGATCGAAGTCGCCGGTAAGAAGCAGCGCGTCATTCCGCGCGATTACCAGCTCGACCCGGTCAAGGATTTCCCGATCCATGTCGACTTCCTGCGCGTCGCCAAGGGCCAGACCGTCACGGTCCAGGTTCCGGTTCACGTCGTCGGTCAGGAGCAGAGCCCCGGCGTCAAGAGCGGCGGCCTGGTCCAGATCGTCGAGCACGCCCTCGAAGTCACCGTCGAGCCCGACAGCATTCCGGAGTCCATCGACGTGTCGGTGGCCGGCCTGAACGTCGGCGACTCCATCCATGCCGACGCGATCAAGCTTCCGGCGGGCGCCAAGCTCACCGTTGGCGCTGACGCTACGATCGTCACGATCTCTGCGCCGACCGTCGAGGCCGAGCCCGTCGCTGCCGAAGCCGCGGAAGCCGCTCCCGAAGCCAAGGCCTGATGAAACGGCGCCGCCCGGCGCCGTTCACCTGGAACGATCACGAGACGGCCGGGCTCCCCCGGCCGTTTTGCTATGGCATCGGACCGAAAGTGCTTTGCGCTTTTCGGCCCAGCCCCATGCTGAATCGATAAGCCTGCCGGAGTCCCGCCATGCTGATCTTCGCCGGCCTCGGCAATCCGGGCGCGCGTTATGCCCGCAACCGGCACAATATCGGCTTCATGGCCGTGGACGAGATCGCCCGCCTGCATCGCGCCTCCCCCTGGCGCTCGCGCTTCCAGGCCGAGGCCTGCGAGGCGACGATCGGCACCGAGAAGGTGATCCTGCTCAAGCCGCAAACCTATATGAACGAATCCGGCCGCGCGATCGGCGAGGCCGCCCGCTTCTTCAAGATCGCGCCCGCCGATGTCGTCGTCTTCCATGATGAGCTCGACCTCGCCCCCGCGAAGCTGCGGATCAAACTGGGAGGCGGCAATGCCGGCCATAACGGCCTGCGCTCGACCACCGCGGCCATCGGCAACGATTATCGCCGCGTGCGGATGGGCATCGGCCATCCCGGCCTGAAGGAGCTGGTCCACGGCTATGTGCTGAACGATTTCGGCAAGGCCGAGCAGCCCTGGGTCGAGGATCTCTGCACCGCCTGCGCCGACTTCGCCCCTCTCCTCGCCGCCCATGACGATGCCGGCTTCCAGAACAAGGTGCATCTCTTCATGGATGCGCGCGGCCACGCCGCCGTGAAACGGCTGGGCGAGAAGAGCGAGGGCTGACGTCCGGATCCGAAGAACGCCGTCGTTAGTCCGGAAATGACTTCGTCATTCCGGGCAAGCGAAGCGCAGAGCCGGAATCCATCGTAGAGCGCCGAACCCTCCGATGGGTTCCGGATCAGCGCGGCCTCGCCGCCTGTCCGGAACGACGGGGGGTCCTGCCGAAAAGATAATCTCTTTCAGTAAGGCAGCTTGGCGCCCGATTTGGCGATGGTGATCCGGCTCGTGCTGTAGCTGCCATCGGCCTGGCGGCTCGCCGTCATCGCGACCTGCGCGCCGGGCTTGAGCTCCGCCGCATCGGCCGGCGCGGCCATCAGGATGGCAGCGTCCGGCGTGATCGTCACCTTCTGCTCGCCACCGGGATAGCTCAGCACGAGATTGGCACCATCGACCCGCGAGACCGTATCGGCCACGGTCGCATTGGTCATGGTCGCGTCCGGCAGCACGCCCCATGGCCGATGCCCCTCACCGGTCCCGCGCATCGCCTCGGGGAAGATCATCACCTGCACCGCCAGCAATGTCCCGTCAGGCTGCGGCTTGGCACCGACGCCGATGAAGGCGCCCTTGGCGATGTCGGAGGCCTTGGCGGGCACCACGCCACCGGCGGAGAAGCCCGGGGCCAGCGCAACCTTCGCCTCCCGGCCATCGGAGGTCTTGAGCGTCAGCACCGAACCGCTCATGGCCTCGACCTCGCCGCGCAGCCGCGTGCCGGGCGTCTGGGCAAGTACTGCGGAGGTGGCCAGCAACGCGACGGTGGCAACGGATGGCAGGCGAAGCATGGGAGCGATCCTATCGAGATGTCTCGGCTGAGCGATCCAGCACGCGCCGTCGGCCGGCCGCCATGCACGTTCCCGTGAGGCCGCTGCCCCGCCATTCGGCCCTGCCCCTTGTGTTTACGGCGCTCTCCCCCCAATAAGACGCCATCATTTCTGCAACATCGCGCGCGCCCGCCTTTTCGGCCGCAGCAGCGCATCGGATAGGCGATCATGGGCTTCAAATGCGGAATCGTCGGCCTGCCGAATGTCGGCAAGTCGACCCTCTTCAACGCGCTGACGCAGACGGCGGCGGCGCAGGCCGCGAACTACCCGTTCTGCACCATCGAGCCGAATGTCGGCGACGTCGCGGTGCCGGACGAGCGGCTAGAGAAGCTCGCGGGCATCGCCGGCTCCAAGGAGATCATCCCGACGCGGCTCACCTTCGTCGACATCGCCGGCCTCGTGCGCGGCGCTTCGCGCGGCGAGGGTCTCGGCAACCAGTTCCTCGCCAACATCCGCGAATGCGACGCCATCGCCCATGTCGTGCGCTGCTTCGAGGATGGCGACATTACCCATGTCGAGGGCAAGATCTCGCCGATCGACGACATCGAGACGATCGAAACCGAGCTGATGCTGGCCGATCTCGAAAGCCTGGAGAAGCGCGTCCAGCCGCTCGAGAAAAAGGCGAAGTCCGGCGACAAGGAGGCCAAGGAACTGGCCGATCTGATGAATCGCTGCCTCGTGCTGCTGCGGGACGGCAAGCCGGCCCGCCTCGTCCAGGTCGCGGCCGACGAGCGTCGCACCTTCGAGCTTCTCGGCCTGCTCTCTTCCAAGCCCGTGCTCTATGTCTGCAATGTCGAGGAGGCGAGCGCCGACAAGGGCAATCATTTCTCCGAACTGGTGAAGGCGCGCGCGGCCGAGGAAGGCGCCGTCGCCGTCGTCGTCTCCGCCAAGATCGAGAGCGAGATCGCGGTGCTGCCGCCCGAGGAGCAGACGGATTACCTCGAAGCGGTCGGCCTCGACGAGCCCGGCCTCAACCGCGTAATCCGCGCCGGCTACAAGCTGCTCAACCTCGTGACCTATTTCACCGTGGGCCCGAAGGAAGCCCGCGCCTGGACGATCGAGCAAGGCACCAAGGGGCCGCAGGCGGCCGGCGTGATCCATACCGATTTCGAGAAGGGCTATATCCGCGCCGAGACCATCGCCTATGACGACTATGTCGCCAACAAGGGCGAGGCCGGCGCGCGCGAGGCCGGCAAGTTCCGGCTCGAAGGCAAGGAATACGTCGTCGCCGACGGCGACGTACTGCATTTCCGCTTCGCGAACTGAGGCGCGAGCAGGGGGCCGGCCGATGCTGCAGTTCGAGGATTTCGTCGTCGGCGAAAGCGTCCATACGCGCGGCATCGCCGTCTCGCAGGACGACATCATCGCCTTCGCCTCGCGCTACGATGCGCAGGATTTCCACACCGACCCGGAAGCGGCGAAGGCGAGCTTCGTCGGCCGGCTGATCGGCTCGGGCTGGCATAGCTGCGCGCTGCTGATGCGGCTGATCGCGGAGGACTTCCTGCTCGGCTCGACCGCGATGGGCGCGCCGGGCATCGACGAGGTGAAATGGCTCAGGCCCGTCTTCCCCGGCGATGTCTTGAGCGCCCGGCGCACCGTGCTCGAAACCAAGGCCTCGCGCTCCCGTCCCGAGATGGGTTTGGTGCGCTTCCGCTTCGAATTGCTCAACCAGCGCGACGAGCCCGTCCTCGAACAGACCAACTGGATCATGTTCGGCCGCAGGGGTTCCGATGTCGCAGCCCAGCCCAGCGGCGACTGGCTAGCCCATGCGCCGCATTACGAACGCCCCGCCTCGGAAAGCCCGCTGATCGCGCCGGCCGAGGCCCCCGAACCGACGCGCTTCTTCGAGGAGCTGGAGATCGGCCGGCGCTACGAGCTCGGCAGCTTCGTCTTCACGCCCGACGAGATCGTCGCCTTCGCCCGCAGCTTCGACCCACAGCCCTTCCATATGGACGAGGTGGCGGCGCGCACCAGCCTCTTCGGCCAGCTCGCGGCCTCGGGCTGGCATACGGCGGCGGTCTGGATGGCGACCATGGTCTCGCATCGCAAGCGTCAGCTCGCCATGACGACTGGGCGCCCGGCGCGTCTCGGTCCCTCGCCCGGCTTCAGGAACCTGCGCTGGTCGAAGCCGGTCCTCGCCGGCGACCGCATCACCTATTTTTCCGAAGTCGCAGACAAGCGCGAAAGCGCCTCGCGCCCGCAATGGGGCCTGTTCTTCCACCGCAACACCGGCATCAACCAGCGCGGCGAAGAGGTCTTCAGCTTCGACGGCTGCGTGTTCGTCGAGCGGAAGCCGGCGTAAGCGCATCGTCTCGGTCGCGGGTCCGAAGCGCGCGGGCAGATTCCCCCGCATCGCCCCAATCGGCAATTTTGCGGCAGCCGACTTCTCAGCACTGGGCTTTCTCAGCCCCGCCGAGCGCCATTCACATTAAAGTCGCGCCAAACCTGTCATACAGCTTGACAGACAAGCAAGCTCAAACGAGAACTCACGCCCGGAAACTCCGGGCGCGATCGCGTGAAACAGGTACGCATTTCAGATCAGGTCGCCGACTACATCGTCCGGCTGATCTTCGAGGAAGGACTCGGCCCCGGCGACGCCCTGCCGAGCGAGTCGGAGCTTGCACGCCAGTTCGAAGTGAGCCGGCCGGCCGTTCGCGAGGCGACGAATGCGCTGGCCGGGCGCGGCCTCATCACCGTGTCGAGCGGGCGCAGCCCGACCGTGTTGGCCCTGGCGCAGGCGCCGTTCGCCAATTTGATGAATCATGGCCTCGCGATCGGCCAGGTCAGGATGCTGGACGTGATGAATGTGCGGCGCGGGCTCGAGGAGGTCGCGGCCGAGCTTGCCGCGCTGAACCGTAGCCCCGAGCAGGCTGCCGAGTTGGAAAGGCTGGCAGCGGCGCTCGGAGCAGCGCGCGGCGATGTCGAGACCTTCTGGCGCCTCGATATCCAGTTCCACAAGACCCTGGCCGAGGCGAGCGGCAATCATCTGCTCGCTTCATTGCTCGCCGGCATCAGCGAGGTCGCCAGCCGGTCGACCCGCAGCGGCCTCAGCCTCGCCCGCAATGCCGAGGAATGGGGCGTGATCATCGAGGTCCACCTCGAAACCGCTGCCGGCGTCGTAGCCGGCGATCCCGGACGTGCCCGCGCCGGCATGGCCGCGCATTTCGCCTCTGCCATAGGCCGCTTCGAGCGCGCACTCACCCAGAACTGAGGACCATCATGGCTGCCAATCCCGCTATCGCCTCACCGGAGGAAGCCCTGTTCGCCGAGATCAAGGCCAAGCTGTACACCGCCGTTCTCGGCGACGTGATGGACGCGATGGGGCTGACGAGCCAGTTCCTTCCGCCCGAAATCAGGGCTCTGGTGCCCGGAACCGTCATCGCCGGCAGGGCCATGACGGTTCAGGAGGCCGATTGCGCCGGCGATACCGCCGTGCGCGGCGGCGCCGAGCCCTTCGGCCTGATGTTCGAGGCTCTCGACGACCTCAAGCCCGGCGAGATCTATATCTGCACCGGCTCCTCGCCGACCTATGCGCTCTGGGGCGGCCTGATGAGCACGCGTGCCGCCAAGCTCGGCGCGGTCGGCGCCGTGCTGGACGGATATCACCGCGATACCCGCGAGATCCTGGGTCTGGGCTTCCCGATCTTTTCGGCGGGCAGCTATGCGCAGGACCAGCGTGTGCGCGGCCGCGTCATCGATTATCGCTGCCCTCTGCGCTTCGGCAATGGCTGCCGCGTCGAGAACGGAGACCTCGTCGTCGCCGATATCGATGGTGTCGTCATCGTCCCGGCCAGGCACGAAAAGGACGTTCTGGCGGCGGCTTTCGACAAGGTGCGCGGCGAGAACGATGTCCGGGACATGATCCTGGCGGGCGAGACGACGACCGCGATCTTCGCCAAGACCGGAATCATGTGAGCGGGCACCGCGAACGGACAGAATCAAAAGAGGAACGCCCACAGATATGACGACGACAGACGCTTCCACGCCGGCGGCGACCGAGGCCGGCCGGGCGAATCTCGGCAAGGCCGTGACCGCCGCGACGGTCGGCACGGTGATCGAATGGTACGATTACGCGCTCTACGGCGCTGCCTCGGGCGTGATCATCAACAAGCTGTTCTTTCCAAACCTCTCGCCGACGACCGGCGTGCTGGCCGCCTTCGCGACCTTCGCGGTCGGCTATTTCGCGCGCCCCGTCGGCGGCATCGTCATCTCGCATATCGGCGACACGTTCGGCCGCAAGCCGGCCCTGATCCTGACCATCACCCTGATGGGTCTGGCGACCGTGCTGATGGGCCTGCTGCCGACCTATGAAAGCATCGGCCTTGCAGCACCGATCCTGCTCGTGCTCATGCGCCTGATCCAGGGCTTCGGTGCGGGCGCGGAGCTCGCCGGCGCCATCGTCCTCGTCGCGGAATACGCGCCGCCCAGCAAGCGCGCCTTCTACACCGGGCTGCCCAATGCCGCGACGCTCGTCGGCATCATGCTGGCGACGCTCTCTTTCCTGCTGATCTCCTATCTGCCCGAGGATGTGCTGCTGGGCTGGGCCTGGCGCGTTCCCTTCCTGATCTCGGGTGCGCTGTTCCTGGTCGCGTTCTATATCCGCAAGCATCTCGACGAGACGCCGGAATATGTCGCGGCGATGGCCCGCGCCGAGGCGAAGCGCCATGAGCAGCGCGTGCCGCTCGGCGAGCTCTTCCGCAACAGCCCGCGCGAGGTCCTGTTCGGCTTCCTGAGCGTCACCGGCCACAATGCCAACGCCTATATCCTGAGCGCCTTCTCGCTCAGCTACATGATCAACACGGTCGGCATGTCCCGCACCGAGGGCCTGGTCGCCGTCACCATCGGCTCGCTGTTCGGCATCGCCGGCGTGCCGATCATGGGGGCGCTGGCCGATCGCATCGGCAGCGCCAAGGTTTATGCCGGCGGGGCTCTGTTCGTGCTCCTCCTGGCCTATCCGCTGTTCTGGATGTTCGACACGCATAGCGTGGTCTGGTCCACGGTGGGCATCGGCCTGGGCTACGGCATCGGCTTCGGGGCGATGGCGGGCGCGCAGGGCGCGTTCCTGGCGAACCTGTTCCCGACGCGCTATCGCTTTTCCGGTCTCGCCATGTCGCGTGAGCTCAACGGCGTGCTCGTCGCGGGCCCCACGCCGTTGATCGCGGCATCGCTGGTCGCAGCCGCCGGCGGCAAGCCGACCCTGGTGGCCGCCTATCTGATGGCCTGCTGCGCCCTGACGATCATCGCGGTCCTGGTGATCAAGCATCGCTCGATCCACGATTGAGCCCCAACGCCCCGCACGGGCTCGGCTTGCGCGAGCTCGTGCGGATGCTCCGGCTTTGCGAAAGCCGCCGCGCCTTCAGCCGACCTTGCCGTAGCCCGCGAATTTCGCCGAGACCCGCGCCATCTCCTCGGTGTCGAGGATGACCGGCTCGAGCCCCGCGGCGAGGATGTCGAGATACTGCCCGGAGAGGTTCTCGACCTCGGCGACGATCTGATGCGCGCCGGCAAGCGAGCCGCCGAGCGCGATGACGCCGTGATTGGCGAGCAGCACGGCCTTGCGACCCTCCAGCGCCTGCACCGCATTGGTGGCAAGCTCGGGCGTGCCGAAGGTCGCATAATCGGCGCAACGCACATCCGCCCCGCCGCAGAGCGCGATCATGTAGTGGAAGGCCGGAATGCCGCGCCGCGTGCAGGAGAGCGCCGTCGCGCGCGGCGAATGGGTGTGCACGATCGCCTGCGCATCCGGCCGCGCCTTGTAGATCTCGACATGGAACGGCCATTCCGAGGACGGCTTGCGCGCGCCCGAAAGCACCGCACCGTCGAGCGAAAGATGGATCAGATCCTCCGGCTTGGTCTGTGCATAGGGCAGCCCGGACGGCGTGATCAGCAAACCGCCTTCGAAGCGCGCCGAGACATTGCCGGATTTCGAGGGGCAAAAACCCGCACGGTCGATCGCCTGCGCGACCGCGACGATCTCTGCCCGCAACGCCTGCTCGTTCATGCCGCCGCTCCACACGCCAGATCCGGGAACAGCCCCGCCAGCCCCTCGCTGCTCGCGGCGCAGACCCCACGCTCGGTGATCAGCCCCGTCACCAGCCGCGCCGGCGTGACGTCGAAGGCCGGGTTCGCCACCGCGCTGCCCGGCGCCACGACCCTGACCGCCCTCACCTCGCCATCCTCCGCCAGCCCGGCGAGATGCGTGACCTCGCGACCGGCGCGCTCCTCGATCGGAATATCGCGCAGGCCGTCGCGAATGCTCCAGTCGATCGTCGGCGAGGGCAGCGCGACATAGAACGGCACGCCGTTGTCATGCGCCGCCAGCGCCTTGAGATAGGTGCCGATCTTGTTGGCGACATCGCCGGCGGCCGTGGTGCGATCCGTCCCGACGATGACGAGATCGACCTGCCCCCGCTGCATCAGATGGCCGCCGGCATTGTCGGTGATCACGGTATGCGGCACGCCATGGGCGCCGAGCTCATAGGCCGTCAGCGCCGCGCCCTGGTTGCGCGGGCGCGTCTCATCGACCCAGACATGGACCGGAATGCCGGCATCATGGGCCAGATAGATCGGCGCCAGCGCCGTGCCCCAGTCCACCGTGGCGATCCAGCCGGCATTGCAATGGGTCAGGATATTGACGGGCTGGCCCGCCGGCTTGCGCGCCGCGATCTCGCGGACCAACGGCAAGCCGTGCCCGCCAATGGCGCGGCAGAGCGCGACATCCTCGTCGCAGATCGCAGCCGCCTCGCCATAAGCTGCTTCGACGCGGGCGGCCGGAGCGAGCGGCGTCACCACGCGCCGCATGCGTGCGAGCGCCCAGCGCAGATTGACCGCCGTCGGGCGCGTGGCGCCAAGGAGGGCCAACGCCGCGTCCAGAGCCGTGTCGGACGCGTCGGCCCGCATCGCCAGCGCCACGCCATAGGCGGCCGTTGCGCCGATCAGCGGCGCGCCGCGCACCACCATGTTGCGGATCGCGTCGGCTGCCTGTTCCGACGAACCGAGCGCCACCGTCTCGAAGCGGAAAGGCAGCCGCGTCTGGTCGATGACGACGACGCGCCAGCCGTCCTGTGCGAGCCAGATCGTCCGGTAATGCTGGCCATTGATCTTCATTGTCTGCGCTCAATGCCCGCTGAAGGAGACCAGCGTCCGGACCGGCACGCCGAGCCGGCGGATCTTGTCGGCCCCGCCGAGCTCCGGCAGGTCGACGATGAAGCACGCCGCCACCACCTCGGCGCCGAGCCTCGTCAGGAGATTGACCGCGCCTTCCGCCGTGCCGCCAGTCGCGATCAGATCGTCGACGAGCAAGACGCGCTCGCCCGGCTGCACCGCGTCGCGATGCACCTCGATCTCATCGGTGCCGTATTCGAGCGCATAGGTCACGCGCAGCGTCTCGCCCGGCAGCTTGCCCTTCTTGCGCACCGGGATGAAGCCGGCCGAAAGCTGATGCGCCACCGCGCCGCCGAGGATGAAGCCCCGCGCCTCGATGCCGGCGATCTTGGCGATCTTCAAGCCCGCGAAGGGCTGTACCAGCTCGTCCACAGCGCGCCGGAAGGCACGCGCATCGCCGAGCAGCGTGGTGATGTCGCGAAAGATGATGCCGGGCCGCGGATAATCCGGGATGGCACGGATCGTGTCGGCGAGATTCATGGGCGGCATCCCGGGCGCGTGGTCGAGCGCCTTGGTCGGACGCCCGGCCCGCTTCGTCAAGGGTGCGGCCATCACGCGCTCTTGAGCACCCGCCCGGCGACGGCGTCGAGCTTGGCCAGCAGGGCCGGATCGCGGAAGGCAGGCGCGGTGATGATCGCGTTGTCGAGGGCGTTGTGCGAGCCGGCAGGACAAGGCTCGCGCTCGGCCGGGAAGTCCGCGGCCAGGCGAGCGACGAGGCGGCGCGCCTTGTCGGCGTTCTCATGCAGCACCGCGACGACGGAGGCGACGTCGACCGCGCCATGCAGCTCGTGCCAGCAATCGTAATCCGTCACCATCGCGACGGTGGCGTAGGTGATCTCGGCCTCGCGCGCGAGCTTGGCCTCGGGCATCGCCGTCATGCCGATCAGGTCATAGCCGAGCCCGCGATAGGTCATCGATTCGGCATAGGTCGAGAATTGCGGCCCTTCCATCGTCACCAGCGTGCCGCCCCGCACGAAGGGCAGTTCCTCCGCTTCAGCCGCCTCGGCGAGCCGGTTCTGCAGGCCGGGCCCCACCGGATGGGCGACGGAGACATGGGCGACGCAGCCCTTGCCGAAGAAGGAACTCTCGCGCCGGCTCGTGCGGTCGACGAACTGGTCGACCAGCACGAAGAGCCCCGGATAGAGCTCGGCCTTGTAGGAGCCGCAAGCCGAGAGCGAGACGAGATCGGTCACGCCCGCCCGCTTCAGTACGTCGATATTGGCGCGGTAGTTGATGTCGGAGGGAGAGAGCGCATGGCCTCGCCCGTGCCGCGGCAGGAAGACGATCTTCGTCGAGCCGATCCGGCCGATCCGCAGCGCATCCGAAGGCTCGCCCCAGGGGCTCTCGATCCGCTCCTCGCGGATGTCGGTCAGGCCCGGCAGATCGTAGATGCCCGATCCGCCGATGATTCCGAGTACGGCTTCGCTCATGAATGCGTCCCTCAAACATCGGCCGAAAGGTGGAAGCCACTTTTCGGGGGAATCCGATGCGGTAACAAATAGGTCGATCGCCGTTGCCGCGTCCGACAGGACGCGCGGCGTTCCGGTGCGGGCGCGGAAGGGATCACCTTTCGATGACGCTCGCAATACAGGACCAGCCAGATGGGTGGAAACGGAGGTCCCAAAAGAAAAAGGCCCCGCCGAGCGGAGCCTTTTCCAGAAGGATGTCCTGTTGCCTCAATGGGCGGGCGAGCCATCCGGCATGCGCGACCAGATCTTCTTCTTGCTGAAGTAGAGCAGGAAGGCGAGGATCACGAGGAAGGGCATGAACCACAGCGCGATGCGCTTGCGCTGCTCCATATGGGGCTCCGCCATCCAGACCATGAAGGCGGCGACGTCGCGCGCGTACTGGTCGACCGTCTCGGGCACTTGCGGCTTGCCGTCCGCGCCCTTCGGATATTCGACCTGGCCATCCGAAAGCGGCTTCGGCATCGCGATCAGGTGGCCGGGCATGTATTCGTTGTAGTTCTGCCCGGGCAGGAGGGCCTGGAAGCCGGCGGGCGGCTCCTTGTAGCCGACCATCAGGGCGTGGATGTAGTCCGGCCCCTGCTCCTGATACTGGGTGAAGATGTCGAAGATGAAGCGCGGGAAGCCGCGCTCATAGGTGCGCGCCTTGGCCAGAACCGAGAAGTCCGGCGGATAGGCGCCGCCCTGGGCCGCACGGGCCGCCTGCTCGTTCGGGAAGGGCGAGGGGAAGCGATCCGCCGGGCGGCCCGGCCGGTCGAACATCTCGCCCGTCTCGTTCGGGCCGTCCTTGATCTGGTAGGTCGCCGCGAGCGCCGCGACCTGGCCGGGCGTGAATTCGGGGCCGCCGGGCTCCGACAGGTTGCGGAAGGCGACGAGGCTGGCGCCGTGGCAGCTCGAGCAGACTTCCTTGTAGACCTTGAAGCCGCGCTGGAGCTGCGCCCGGTCGAACTTGCCGAGCGGGCCCGAGAAGCTCCAGCTGAGCTGCGGCGGCTCGACACGACCTTCCGCCGCGCGGGCGGCCGGAAGCGACAGTGCCGTGAAGGCAAGGCCGGCGGCGAGACCCGTCAGGGCCAGACGAAACGATGTTCTGCTCATGGTTCCGTCAGCCCTTGACGTTCGGTTCGGCAGCGGTGGCGGCCGCCATGCGGACGGCCGAGCCGTTCTTGGCGGAGGCCAGCACGGAGTCGGCGATCGAGGTCGGCAGCGCCTTCGGACGCTCGAACAGGCCGACGACGAACAGCGCGACGAAGAAGCCGAAATACAGCACGGTGAAGATCTGCGAGGCGATGACGTAGCCGCCCTCCGGCGGCATCGCGCCGAGATAGCCGAGCCCGATGCAGACGATGACCCAGGCCCAGAACAGCTGGCGCGCGATCGGCCGGTAGTTCATCGACTTGACCTTGGAGGTGTCGAGCCAGGGCAGGAAGGCGAGCACCACGATGGCCGAGCCCATGGCGAGGACGCCGCCGAGCTTGTCGGGGATGGCGCGCAGGATCGCGTAGAACGGCAGGAAGTACCATTCGGGCACGATATGCGCCGGCGTCGCGGCTGGGTTCGCCTGGATGTAGTTGTCGGCGTGGCCCATGAAATTCGGCTGATAGAACACGAACCAGCCGAACACGATCATGAACACGACCATGCCGAACACGTCCTTGATGGTCGCATAAGGCGTGAACGGAACGGTGTCCTTCTCGACGTTCTTCACCTCGACGCCGGTCGGGTTGTTCTGTCCGACGACGTGCAGCGCCCAGATGTGCAGCCCGACGACGCCGAAGATCATGAACGGCAGCAGGTAGTGCAGCGAGAAGAAGCGGTTCAGCGTCGGGTTGTCGACCGAGTAGCCGCCCCAGAGATAGGTCACGATCGTCTCGCCGACCACCGGCAGGGCCGAGAACAGGTTGGTGATGACGGTCGCGCCCCAGAAGGACATCTGGCCCCAGGGCAGCACGTAGCCCATGAAGGCCGTGGCCATCATCAAAAGGAAGATGACGACGCCGAGGATCCAGAGCACCTCGCGCGGGGCCTTGTACGAGCCGTAATAGATGCCGCGGAAGATATGCACATAGACCGCGACGAAGAACATCGAGGCGCCGTTGGAGTGCAGGTAGCGCAGCAGCCATCCGTAGTTCACGTCGCGCATGATGTGCTCGACGGAGTTGAAGGCCATCGTCGCATGCGGCGTGTAGTGCATCACCAGGATGACGCCGGTGATGATCTGCGCCACCAGCATGAACACCAGGATGCCGCCGAAGGTCCACAGGTAGTTCAGGTTGCGCGGAACCGGGTAGGACACCGCCGAATCATGAGCCAGCCGGATGATCGGCAGGCGCGCATCGAGCCAGCGTTCGATGCCGGTCTTCGGAACGTATGAACTGTGACCACTCATGAAGAATGCCTCAAGGCTGTCTCAATCTGTCGGGAAAGCGTCGAGCGCATCGCTCAGCCGATCTTGATCTTGGTGTCCGCCGTGAAGGCATAGGGCGGAACCGGCAGGTTGAGCGGTGCCGGGCCCTTGCGAATGCGGCCGGAGGAATCGTAGTGCGAGCCATGGCAGGGGCAGAACCAGCCGTCGAAATCGCCCTTCGACTCGCCCGGAGCGGTGCCGAGCGGAATGCAGCCGAGATGGGTGCAGTTGCCGAAGACGATGAGATACTGCTCGTGGCCGGCCTTGGTGCGCTGCTGGTCGGTCTGCGGATCGCGCAGCGTGCTGACGTCGACGGCAAGCGCCTCGTCGATCTCCTTCTTGGTGCGGTGGCGCACGAAGATGGGCTTGCCGCGCCAGAAGATCTTGATCGCCTGGCCAGCCGCGATCGGCGCCAGATCGACGTCCACCGGCGCGCCGGCCGCGATGGTCTGGGCGTCGGGCGCGAGCTGGCTGATCAGCGGAACGACGATGGAGCCGGCCGCGACCGCGCCGGCGGCGCCGGTCGCGAGCAGCAGGAAGTCGCGGCGGGTTGTTCCGGTCGATGTATCGGTCGCGTGCGCCACGATCCAATCCCTCATACGTCTTGCGAGCTGGAACAGCTCGAAATTGTCGCCTGTCGCCCTCATAGGGGCGCGTCGCAACCTCCGCAATGCGGCGGTGCGTCACCTTGGGCTCTTTGACATGCAGATTTGACGAAGTCTACTGTCGCGAGCGTCCCGTCAGCGCATGGCGCACAGGCGGCTGGCGAGGGCTCAGACCGCGAGCTTCTCCGGATCGGCTGCGGCCAGGAATCCGCCGGACTGGCGGGCCCAGAGCCGGGCATAGAGCCCACCACGCGCGATCAGCTCCTCATGGCTGCCGGTATCGACGATCCGGCCCTTGTCGAGCACGATCAGGCGGTCGAGCGCCGCGATGGTCGAGAGCCGGTGCGCGATCGCGATCACCGTCTTGCCCTGCATCAGCGCCGCCAGCTGCTGCTGGATCGCCGCCTCGACCTCCGAATCGAGCGCCGAAGTCGCCTCGTCGAGGATCAGGATCGGCGCATCCTTCAGCAGTACGCGGGCAATCGCGATGCGCTGGCGCTGGCCGCCGGAGAGCTTCACCCCGCGCTCGCCGACACGCGAATCGAAGCCCTTGCGGCCGTCCTGGTCGTGCAGGCCGACGATGAAGTCGTGCGCCTCGGCCTGCGTCGCTGCGGTCGCGATCTCGGCCTCGCCCGCGCCGATGCGGCCATAGGCGATGTTGTCGCCGATCGAGCGATGCAGCAGCGAATTGTCCTGCGTCACCATGCCGATCTGGGCCCGCAGCGAATCCTGCGTGACATGGGCGATGTCCTGCCCGTCGATCAGGATGCGCCCGCCCTCGAGCGGGTAGAGCCTGAGCAGAAGGTTCACCAGGGTCGACTTGCCCGCGCCGGAGGGTCCGACCAGCCCGACGCGCTCGCCGGGCTTGATCGACAGGTCGAGCCCGTCGAACAGCCCGTCCCCCTTGCCGTAGTTGAAGCGGATCTTGTCGAAGCGGATCGCCCCTTCGTCGATCACCAGCGGCACGGCGCCGGGTGCATCCGGCAGGTCGTGCGGCTTGGCGATCGTCTCCATGCTCTCCTGCACCGAGCCGATATTCTCGAAGATGCCGCGCACGAGATGGATCAGCCAGCTCGACATCTGCACGAGGCGCAGCACCAGGCCGATGGCCGCCGCGACCGCGCCGGGCGTCATCTCGCCATGGCTCCACAACCAGAGCGCCAGCCACGCCGTCGCCACGACGAGCAGGCTGTTCATCGCCTGCAGGATGACACTGACGCCCGTGATCAGGCGCGAGAGATTGAGGAAGGATTCGTTCCACCACCCGAGCGATTCGCGCACCGCCGAGCGCTCGGCATCGGCCCGCGCGAACAGCTTCACCGTCAGGATGTTGGTATAGGAATCGACGATGCGCCCGGTCGTGCTGGAGCGGCCGAGCGAATTCGCCTCCGAGCGCTTCTTGGCCCGTGGCACGAAATAGACCAGCAGCGCGACATAGGCACCGAGCCAGGCGACGACCGGCAGCGCCAGCCACAGGCTGGTCTTGCCGAAGAAGCCGATCGCGACCGAAGCGAAGACGAGCGCGTACCAGAGATCGTCGATGACCTCGATGGTCGCGCCGCGGATCGACTGCCCGGCCTGGATGACGCGGGCCGAGAGCCGCCCGGCGAAATCGTTCTGGAAATAGGAAAGCGCGTGGCCGAGCGTGTAGACATGGTTGCGCCAGCGGATCTGGTTGGTGATCTGCGGCACCACAACCTGGTCGACGATGGCGTGGTTGGCGAAATAGATCAGCGGCCGGACCACGATGAGCAGGAAGGCCGCGCCCGCGAGCACCCAGCCATGGTCGCGGAAGATCGTCTCGGGCGACTGGGTCGAGAGCAGGTCGACGAACCAGCCGACCATCAGATACATCGCCGCCTCGATGCCGCTGAAGCCGAGGCCGGTGATCATGATCACCGCCATCCAGCCCTTCACGCCCCTGATGTGATGCCACATGAACGGCCAGACGCCGCGCGGCGGCGTCTCCCGCTCGTCGAAGGGAGCGAAGACGTCGATGCGACTCTCGAGCCAGCGGAAAAGCGATGCGAACATGAACCGCCCTCCTCTGGGTCGATATCGCGGCGAAATTCAGAGCGAGATATGGGTTCGATTCAGACCGAAGACCACCCTGCTTGACGCATGTCGGCCCGCCAGCCCATGACAGCAGCCCGATGACAGCCATTGTTCTCCGCCTCGCGCTCTTCCAGCCGGACATTCCGCAGAACGCCGGCACGATGATCCGCATGGCGGCCTGTCTCGGCCTCGCCGTCGATATCGTCGAGCCGGCGGCATTCGATGTCTCGGACCGACATTTCCGCCGCTCGGGCATGGACTATCTCGAGCGCGCCACCGTGGCGCGCCATGATTCCTTCCGGGCCTTCGAAGAATGGCGCCGGGCGGAAGGACGCCGGCTCGTGCTGGCCGAGACGGATGGCGATGTCGCCCTGCCGGATTTCGCCTTCCGGCCGAACGACATCGTCATGGTCGGGCGCGAATCCGCCGGCGTGACGCCTGAGGTGCGCGAGGCGGCGCAGGCGAGCCTGCATATCCCGATGCGCCCCGGTTTGCGCTCGATCAATGTCGCGCTGGCCGCCGCGATGGTAATGGGCGAGGCATTGCGACAGACAGGCGGCTTTCCCGGCCGCGCAGAAGCCAACCGGACCGATCATGAGCACGCGCCGCCCCGCTGAAACCTCCGCTCCCGTCGATGCTGCCGCCGTCGCCGCGCTGAAGCCACGCGTGGCGGCCTGGTTCGCGGATCTGCGCGACCAGATCTGCGCCGCCTTCGAGCAGATCGAGGACGAGGCCGCCGGTCCCTTCGCGCCCGAGGCCGATGCCACGCCCGGCCGCTTCGCCCGCAAGCCCTGGCAGCGCACCAATCACGACGGCGCGCCGGGCGGCGGCGGCGTGATGTCGATCATGAAGGGCCGCGTCTTCGAGAAGGTCGGCGTCCATGTCTCGACGGTGCATGGCAGCTTCCATCCCGACTTCGCCGCGCAGATTCCCGGCGCTGCGGACGATCCGCGCTTCCACGCCACGGGCATCTCGCTGATCGCCCACCCCTGGAACCCGAACGCCCCGACCGTCCACATGAACACGCGTTTCGTGGTGACGACGCGGCCTTGGTTCGGCGGCGGCGCCGATCTGACGCCGGTGCTCGACGCCCGCCGCACGCAGGACGATCCCGACAGCCGCGACTTCCACGCGGCGATGCGCCGGCCCTGCGATCGCTTCCCGAAGGTCGCGGATTATCAGAACTTCAAGGAGTGGTGCGACGAGTACTTCTTCCTGAAGCACCGCAACGAACCGCGCGGCATCGGCGGCATCTTCTACGATTATGTCTGGACCGGGGATGCCGAAGCCGACTTTGCCTTCACCCGCGCCGTCGGCGAGGCGTTTCTCGACATCTATCCGAACGTCCTGTGCCGCAACATCGGCAAGCCCTGGACCGAGGCGCAGCGCCATGAGCAGCAGGTCCGGCGCGGCCGCTATGTCGAGTTCAACCTGCTCTATGACCGCGGCACGATCTTCGGCCTGAAGACCGGCGGCAACGTCGATTCCATCCTGTCCTCGATGCCGCCGACGGTGCGCTGGCCGTAAGGCGCGCAGCCTCGCCAAGCGGGGCATGGGGGAACCGGCGCTTACCGGGCTGACCTTACGATCTCTCCGACAAACCCCATCTGCTCATCCATGCCGGCCGGGCAGCCGGCCTCGATCCAGCCCCGGCGGGCTGCTTCCAGCAACCGTCCGACACGAGGCCCGGGCGGGACGCCAAGCGCGACGACGTCCTTGCCCGTCGGCAGGAAGGGCGGCGTCCTGGCGAGCTCGGCGATGAGCTGCTGCACGTCATGTCCGGCCTCTTTCCCGGCCGAAGCGCTCAGCAGGACCAGTGCGGCGGCGACCGCATCGCTCCCCGTGCTTTGAGCGGCATGGCGCAGCGAGACGACGGGAGGCAGGCCCGGCTGCCCGCCGAGGCTTTCCAGCGCGGCGGCGATTCGCTCGATCCGGTCGAACTCCTCGTTGGACAGCCTCAATCGCTCGCGCAGCCTTACGGCGTCCTCGCTCACCGCGACCGACAGCGCCGCCAGCCGGAACGCCGGATGGACACCTTCGCCGCCATCCCCGGCCACAGCCGCGAAACGGGAGAGATGCGGCACCCCGCCGATCACCGGCATCAGCAGCCCGGCCCCCGCCATCGCCTGCAAGGTGGCCGAGGCGCCCGGCGCGACCAGCAGCTTCATCAGCTCCGCCCGCACCCGCTCCCGCGACAGGCCCCCGAGGCCTTCGCGCCCGGCGATGCAGGCTGCGATCCCCTCGGAATCGGGGCCCCCTGCGCCATAGCGCGCATGAAAGCGAAAGAAGCGCAGGATTCGCAGGTAGTCTTCGCGAATGCGGGTCGCGGCATCGCCGATGAAGCGCACGCGGCGCGCGGCGAGGTCGGCGAGGCCTCCGCAATAATCGTGGACCCGGCCGTCCCGGTCGAGCCCGAGCGCATTGATGGTGAAGTCGCGTCGCGTCGCATCGGTGGTGAAGTCGCGGCCGAAGACGACCTTGGCCCGGCGTCCGTCGGTCTCGACATCCTGCCGCAGCGTCGTCACCTCGAAGCTCGCGCCGCCACCGACGAGCGTCACCGTGCCGTGCGCG
Organism: Allobosea spartocytisi; assembly: GCF_014764685.1. NCBI lineage: Bacteria > Pseudomonadati > Pseudomonadota > Alphaproteobacteria > Hyphomicrobiales > Alloboseaceae > Allobosea > Allobosea spartocytisi. The sequence continues at coordinate 20,556 of NZ_JACXWY010000004.1, read as the reverse complement.
ATGCCGGTCGGCACGGCCTTGAAGCCCGCCGCCCGGCCGCGCCGGATCGTTTCCTTCGGCAGGGCGGTCGTGGCGAGATCGATATCGCTGATCGGCTCGCCGAGCAGCAGGTTGCGGATGGCACCGCCGACGATGCGGGTCTCCTCGCCCTCGCCGTTGAGCGCGGCGAGCAGGCGCGCCAGAACCGGTCGCGCCAGGAAGGCCGCGATCCTGTCCTGTGCCGGAGCGTTCATCGGAACCGGCCGGGCACGAGCACGCCATTCTCCATATGCGGCGGCTCGTAGGCGCCCTGGCTGCGCTTCGTCATGAAGCCTTCGACGGCGAGGATGCCGATCACCAGCGCGAGCCCGACGACCGCCAGCCAGAAGGCATGGCGGCTCCAGTGCTCGACATCGAAGGGGTTGCGCCGCCGGACGACGAGATAGCCCGCGAAGATGCAGAAGGGCAGGACGAAGAGCAGAACCTCTTCGATGATGGCGCGCAGCATTCTCTCGTCCTTCAGCCCGCCAGCCGCTCGTAAAGGTTACGAATGATGCCGGCGGTCGCGCCCCAGATATAGCGATCCCCGAAAGACATCGCATAGTAGGTGCGCATATGGCCCTGCCACTCGCGCCCCTCGCGCTTGTGGTTGGCGGGGTCGAGCAGGAAGGAGAGCGGGGTCTCGAAGGCCTCGTCGACCTCGTTGTGGTTGATCGTCAGCGAGAACGGTGGCTCGACCAGCGCGACCACCGGCACGATGCGGTAGCCGGTTCCCGTCAGATAGGCGTCGAGGAAGCCGAGCGTGCGGACATGCTCGCGGGCAAGCCCGATCTCCTCCTCCGTCTCGCGCAGCGCGGTCACGACGGGCGAGCCGTCGACGGCATCGACCCGTCCGCCCGGAAAGGCGACCTGCGCCGAATGGTTGCGCAAGGCCGCCGACCTCTGGGTGAGCAGCACGGTCGGCCCCGCCGCGCGCGCCACCACGCCGATCAGCACGGCGGCGGGAACCGCCCGCTCCTCGTCGGGAATGGGCACGGGCTGCGGCTGGTTCTCATGGTCGCCGCGCGGCCGGGCGATCACGTCGCCGAGCAGAGGCGGCTCGGGCCGCAGGCGCTCCCGCGCCAGCGCCGCGAAGGCCTCGGCGCTGAGATTGAGGGCTTTCCCTGATGTCATGAGATATCGAGGCCCTCGATCTCGCTTGCGGGCAGCGCCGGATAGAAATGCCCCGCGGCCGCGATGCCGAACATTGCCTCGCCCGCGACCTCCCGCACCTCGCCGAGCGCCAGAAGGTCATAGGTCAAGGCCCGCGTCAGCCGGGCCCAGAGCCCGCGCCGGACATGCACATAGGGCTTCAGCCCGTCCTTGGCAGCCCGCTCGAAGCGCAGGCCATGCTCCGGCCCGACGCTGAGCAGGTCGTCGACCTGCGTCCTGAAGGCCAGGGTGCGCCCGTCGCCCTCACCGTCGACCTGCATCTCCACGGCCTGGAAAGGCGCATCGTCGACCCGGATGCGGATTTTTTCGACCGGGGTCACGAGAAAGTGCTCGTCGCCCTCGCGCTTGAGAACCGAGGAGAACAGCTTCACCAGTGCCGGCCGGCCGATCGGCGTACCCAGATAGAACCAGGTGCCGTCGGCGGCGATGCGCATGTCGAGATCGCCGCAAAAGGGCGGGTTCCAGCGCTCGACAGGCGGCAGGCCGCGCGGTTTGCCGGGCGTTCCGCCCCCGAGCGCCGCCATCAGCCTTTCCATCGCATTGCCCGGCGCCGTCATCGAAAGCCCCGCCGTTTTCGTCCGCGGCATATTGGTTGCATCGTGTTTCCGCCTTGAACTCCACATAATCGTGAAGCCGAGTTTATGTGTACCGCCGCAATCGGCGCTTGAGACTGCAAAACGGCCCGTCCACATTCAACGGTGGAACATGCCGTCGGGTTCGCGTCCTGCGATGTGCGTCCCGAAAGCAGCAAGGATGCAAGGGTGAAGGAGATCGACATGGCGGCGCAAGCCCGGGCAAACGAGAGCACTTCGCCGATCGACCTCGATACGGGCATCGTCGAGGCGGCCGAGGCCGCGCTCGGTGCCATCGGCTCGGCCCGCAAGGAGATCGGCCAGGTCATCTTCGGCCAGCAGAAGGTGGTCGATCTCTCGCTCATCACGCTGCTGGCCGGCGGCCACGGCCTGCTTGTCGGCGTGCCCGGCCTCGCCAAGACCAAGCTCGTCGAGGCGATGGGCACGGTGCTCGGCCTCTCGGCCCGGCGCGTGCAGTTCACGCCCGACCTGATGCCGTCCGACATCCTCGGCTCGGAGGTTCTCGACGAGTCGAGCGACGGCAAGCGCCATTTCCGCTTCATCAAGGGCCCGGTCTTCGCCCAGCTCCTGATGGCGGACGAAATCAACCGCGCGAGCCCTCGCACCCAGTCGGCCCTGCTGCAGGCGATGCAGGAGCACCACGTCACCGTCGCCGGCGAGCGCTACGACCTGCCCGCCCCCTTCCATGTCCTCGCCACCCAGAACCCGATCGAGCAGGAAGGCACCTATCCGCTGCCGGAAGCCCAGCTCGACCGCTTCCTGCTCGAGATCGATGTCGGCTATCCCGACCGCGAGGCCGAGCGGCGCATCCTGCTCGAGACCACCGGCGCCACCGAATACAAGCCCTCGCAGGCGATGACCGCGGAGACGCTGATGTCGATCCAGCGGCTCGTCCGCCGTCTGCCGGTCGGCGATGCCGTGGTCGATGCCATCCTCGACCTCGTCCGCTCCGCGCGTCCCGGCGAGGGCGACGCGGCCATCACCGACAAGCTCGCCTGGGGCCCCGGCCCGCGCGCCAGCCAGTCGCTGACGCTGGCCGCCCGCGCCCGCGCGCTCGTCGAGGGCCGGCTCGCCCCCTCGGTCGACGATGTCGTCGCGCTGGCCGCCCCCGTCCTCAAGCATCGTGTCGCGCTGACCTTCGCCGCGCGCGCCGATGGCGAGACCGTCGAGGGCGTGATCGGCCGCTTGGTGGAACGGCTGGGATAGGCTGATGCTGCGCACGCGTGTCCTGAGTCAGACCGAGCGACAGCCGGCGAGGCCCGTCCTCACCGCTTCGCTCGACCTTGCCGCGCGCCTGCCCCGCCTTATCCTCGAAGCTCGCCGCGTCTCGGCCAGTGTCCACGGCATTCACGGCCGCCGCCGAGCCGGGCCGGGCGAAACCTTCTGGCAATACCGGCCGCTGGTCGCCGGCGAATCCGCCTCGCGCATCGACTGGCGCCGCTCCGCTCGTGACGGCCACCTCTTCGTGCGCGAGCGGGAATGGGAAGCCTCCCACACCGTCTGGCTCTGGATCGACCGCTCGGCGTCGATGGGCTTCGCCTCCTCGCTCGCCCTGACCTCCAAGATCGACCGCGCCCTCGTCTCCGGCTTCGCCCTGGCCGAGACGCTGGTCGAAGGCGGCGAGCGCGTCGGCCATCTCGGGCTGACCCGGCCGCTCGCCTCGCGCAACATCATCGAATTGCTCGCCCAGGCCATCGTCGCCGACCGCAAGAGCGCGGAAGACGATCTGCCGCCAGCCATGCCGCTGCCAAGGCTCGCCGATGCGATCATCATCACCGACGGGCTCTCGCCCTCCGCCTCGCTGGCGCAGCGCATCGGCACCCTGTCGTCGAGCGGTGCGCGCGGCCATATCCTGCTGATCGCCGATCCGATCGAGGAAACCTTCCCCTTCACCGGCCAGGCCGAGCTTTTCGACCTCGAGGACGGCCTGACCCTGCGCGTCGGCGATGCCGGTTCCTGGGGCGAGGAATATCGCCAGCGGCTCGCCGCCCATCGCGAGGCGATCAGGGAGGCCTGCCGCAAGGCCGGCTGGACCCTGACGCTCCACCGCACCGACCGGCCGGCGAGCGAGGGCGTGCTGCGCGTCGCGAGCCTCATTGCCGCCGCGCGCGGCGCTTCCGGCTTCTAGGGAGGGACGCGAGATGTTCGGCGCCCTGCCCCTGACCTTCTCCGCACCGCTGGCGCTGGCGGCGCTCGCCTTGCTGCCGGCGCTCTGGCTGCTGCTGCGAGTGACGCCGCCGCGCCCGCGCCGCATCGACTTCCCGCCGCTCAAGATCATGGCCGACCTCGTCCCGAGGCGGGAGACGCCGGCGCATACGCCCTGGTGGCTGCTCGCCTTGCGGATGGCCGTGGCCGCGCTCGCCATCCTCGCGGTTGCCGGCCCGGTCTGGAATCCCCCCCGCGATGCCGGGCCGGCGCGCGGCCCGGTGCTGCTCCTCGTCGATAACGGCTTCGCTGCCGCGCCCGACTGGGCGGAGCGCATCGCCGTCGCCGAATCCCGCATCGCCGCCGCGACCCGCGAAGGCCGCACCGTCGCCGTGGTGGGCCTGGCCGAGAACCCGGCGGAAATCTCGCTGCTCGATCCGCGCACCGCTCTTGAGCGCCTGCGGGCCATGACGCTCGAACCGCATGCGCCGGACCGCGCCGCTCACCTGCCCCGCATCGAGAATGTCCTGCGCAATGCGCCGGAGGCCGAGATCGTCTGGGTGTCGGACGGGCTCGCGATCGGTGACCCCGGCCCCTTCCTGTCCCGGCTGAAGCAGGTTGCCGGCAACCGTCGCCTCGCCATCCATGCCGGCCCGGCGGTCCAGCTCGCGCTGGCGGCTCCCGAGAACCAGGCTGGAGCTCTCACCGTGAAGGTGCTGCGCCCGAACGCCGCCGCTCCCGCCACCGGCACAGTCCGCGCGCTCGACCTGAAAGGCTTGTCGCTCGGTAACGCCCCCTTCGTCTTCGAGGGCTCGGCGCTGGAAACCACCGCGCGCCTGACCCTGCCGATCGAGGTGCGCAACGCCGTCTCGCGTCTGGAGATCGCCGGCATCCGCAGCGCCGGAGCCGTCGCCCTGCTCGACGAGAGCTCGAAGCGCCGCCGCGTCGGCATCGTCTCGGGCACCACGGCCGACACCGCCCAGCCGCTGCTCTCCCCGACCTATTACGTCTCGCGCGCGCTCCAGCCCTTCGCCGAGATCCGCGAGCCGCGCCAGGGCTCGAACGATCCGATCGGCGAATTGCTGGCACAGAACCTCTCCGTGCTGGTGCTCGCCGATATCGGTGCGCTCGACCGCGAGACGACCGCGAAGATCGGTGATTTCGTGCAGCGCGGCGGGGTGCTGCTGCGCTTCGCCGGCCCGCGCCTGGCGGCCAGCTCCGACGAGTTGACCCCGGTCAAGCTGCGTCGTGGCGGGCGCACGCTCGGCGGCGGCCTCTCCTGGGACACGCCGCGCAAGCTCGCCGCCTTCACCCGCGAGAGCCCCTTCTTCGGCCTGACCATCGGCGCCGAGCTCCGCGTCAACCGTCAGATCCTGGCCGAGCCCGAGCCGAACCTCTCCCGCAAGACCTGGGCGGCGCTGGAAGACGGCACACCGGTCGTCACCGGCGAGCACCGCGGCGACGGGCTCATCGCGATGTTCCACGTCACCGCCGACACCACCTGGTCGAACCTGCCGCTCTCCGGCCTCTTCGTCGAGATGCTGCGCAAGGTCGTCAATCTCGCCGGCGCCGGAACGACCGCCGACACGCAGGGCGAGGAAGTCCGGGCCGAGACGCTGTCGCCGACCCGCGTGCTCGACGGTCTCGGCCAGTTCCGCAGCCCGCCGGCGACGAGCCAGCCGGTCGCCCGCAACTTCGCCGGGCGCGCGACGCTGCTGCATCCGCCCGGCCTCTACGGCCCCACGGAAGGCTCCTTTGCCGTGAATGCGCTTGCCCCGAACGACAGGATCGCCGCGCTCGACCTTGCCAGCCTCGGCGCTCCCATCCTGCCGATCGACGAGCCGATCGCGCGCGACATCCGCCCGCCGCTGCTCGTCCTCGCCTTGCTGCTGCTGGTCGCCGACACGCTCGCGACGCTCTGGCTCGGCGGACGTCTCGGCTTCGGTCGTGCCCGCCGCACCGCCGCGCCGGCCGCGATCCTGCTCGCCCTGGCGCTCTTTGGCGGGCTCTGGGGCGGGCTCGCGCCCGAACCGGCCCGGGCCCAGACCGCCCCCGCGCAGCCTCCCTCCGCAACGCAGTCGGCCGCCCTTCCGCCAATCCCGCGCGAGCTCCTCGCCAATGGCGCGATGACGCGGCTCGCCTATGTCGTCACCGGCGACAGGGCGGTGGACGACATCTCGAAAGCCGGGCTGACGGGTCTGAACACCGTGCTCGGCGCCCGCACCGCGCTCGAACCGGGCGACCCCGTGGGTGTCAATGTCGAGCGTGACGAGCTCGCCTTCTTCCCGGTGCTCTACTGGCCGATCGTCGCCGGCCGCCCGATCCCCTCGGCCGAGACGCTGCGCAAGCTCGAAGCCTATATGAAGGGCGGCGGCCTCGTGATCTTCGACACGCGTGACGCCATGAGCGCCCGGCCCGGCGGCGGCACCACGCCCGAGGGCGACCAGCTCAAGCGCATGCTGCAGACGCTCGATATTCCCGAGCTCGAGCCCCTGCCCGCCGACCACGTCCTGACCAAGACCTTCTACATCCTGAACGGGCTCGTCGGCCGCTACGACACCGGCACCACCTGGGTCGAGACCCTGCCGCCCGCCGATGACGAAGGCCGCCGCCCGGCGCGCGCCGGCGACAATGTCTCGCCCATCGTCATCACCTCGAACGATCTCGCCGCCGCCTGGGCGATCGACCGGCGCGGTGAGGGGCTGGTCCCGCTCTCGGGCTCCGATCCGCGCCAGCGCGAGCTCGCCCTGCGGGCCGGCATCAATCTCGTGATGTATGCGCTGACCGGCAACTACAAGGCCGACCAGGTCCATGTCCCGGCTCTGCTCGAGAGGCTGGGGCAATAGCCATGTGGAGCTTCTCCTTCGCCCCGCTGATCCCGCTGCCGCTTTTGATCGGCCTCGCCGTGCTGGCGGCCGTCTCCGCAGGCGCGGCCATCGTGCTGGCCGGCCGCAGCGCCATCCTGCGCGCGCTCGCGCTGGCGGTGCTGGCCATCGCGCTCGCCGACCCCTCCCTGGTCTTCGAGGACCGCGAGCCGGTGAAGGACGTCGTCTCGGTCGTGGTCGACCGCTCGGCCTCGAACCGCCTCGCCGACCGCACGGCCCAGACCGACGCCGCCCTGGCCGATGTCGAACGGCAATTGCGCGGCATCCCGAATGTCGAGACCCGCATCGTCGACGTCCGCGACGCGCAGGGCACGAGCGACGGCACCCGCCTGTTCGAGGCGCTGACCAACAGCCTCGCCGACGTGCCTTCCGAACGCGTCGCCGGCGCCATCGCGATCACCGACGGCCTCGCCCATGACGCGCCGCCCAATGCCGAGGTGCTCGGCCTGCGCGCGCCGCTGCATGTCCTGACCACCGGCCGCAACGCCGAGATCGACCGGCGCATCGTGCTGGTCGATTCGCCGCGCTTCGGCATCGTCGGCAAGGACCAGATCATCCGGCTGCGCGTCGTCGACAAGGGCGGCCCCGGCCGCGCCGGGCTGACCATCCGTCGCGACGGCGAGATCGTCGCCCGCCGCGAGGTCGCGACCGGGCAGGTCGTGCAGGTGCCGGTGCGCATCGATCGCGGCGGGCCGAACGTCGTCGAAATCGAGGCCTCCCCGCTCGACAACGAACTGACGCTCGCCAACAACCGCGCGGTCATCACCATCGAGGGAGTCAGGGACAAACTGCGCGTGCTGCTGGTCTCGGGCGAGCCGCATCCGGGCGAGCGCACATGGCGCAACCTGCTCAAGGCCGACGCCAATGTCGACCTCGTCCATTTCACCATCCTGCGTCCGCCGGAGAAGCAGGACGGTACGCCGATCAACGAATTGTCGCTGATCGCCTTTCCGACGCGCGAGCTGTTCCAGGTCAAGATCAAGGAATTCGACCTGATCATCTTCGACCGCTACGCCAACCAGTCGATCCTGCCGCTGGTCTATTTCGACAACATCGTCCGCTATGTCCGCGAAGGCGGGGCGCTGCTCGTCGCCGCCGGCCCCGAATATGCCGGCGGGCAGACGCTCGCGCGCACGCCGCTCGGCCAGATCCTGCCGGCCGTGCCGGATGGCAGCGTCATCGACGAGGCTTATCGCGCCCGCGTCAGCGACCTCGGCAAGCGCCACCCCGTCACCCGCGACCTGCCAGGCTCGGAGGTCGATCCGCCGCGTTGGGGCGAGTGGCTGCGCATGGTCGGCGCGCAGGCGCGAGCCGGTGCCGCCCCGGTGATGACCGGCCCCGGCGACCGCCCGCTCCTGATGCTCTCACGGGAGCAGAAGGGCCGTGTCGCGCTCTTCCTCTCCGACCATGAATGGCTCTGGGCCCGCGGCTTCCGCAATGGCGGCCCCTATCTCGACCTGCTCAGGCGCCTCAGCCACTGGCTGATGAAGGAGCCGGAGCTGGAGGAGGAGGCGCTGCGCGCCACCGCCCGCAACGGCATCGTCGAGGTCGAGCGCCAGACGCTGGGTGACAATCCCTCCCCCGTCACCATCACCGGCCCCGACGGCGGGTCGCGGCAGGTCGCGCTCGAAGCCGGACAGCCCGGTCTCTTCACCGCCCGGATCCCGACAGACCAGCAGGGCCTTTATCGCCTCACCGCCGACAACCTCACCGCCTTCGCCAGCGTCGGCCCGGAGAATCCGCGCGAGCTGATGGATGTGGTCAGCGATCCCAACGCGCTGCAGGCGCTGGCCCAGTCGACCGGCGGCTCCTCGCGCCGCATCGGCCATGAAGGCGATTCCGGCGTCAACGTTCCGCGCATCGTCCCGGTACGCTCCGGCAGCCAGTTCGCCGGCGCCGACTGGATCGGCCTCAGGATCAGCGATTCCGGCATCGTCCGCGGCGTCCAGATCTCGCCGCTCTTCGTCGGTCTGATCGGGCTCGCGATCCTGTTCGGCGCGCTCGTCGCCGGCTGGCTCGGCGAGAGCGGAAGGCGCTTCAGGCGCGAGGCGTAGCCCGCTGCGGGCTCACCGCCCCGCGCCGCTGCGCCAGCACGCCCTCGACGAGCTCCAGCGCCAGGAAGCGCGAGGGATCGGCAGGGCCGGGCAGGATGAGCTGCCCCGGCGGAATGACCTTGAAGCCGAAGCGGGCGTAATAGGGCGCATCGCCAATCAGCATGACGAGGTCGTGCCCGGCCGCGCGCGCCGCCTCGATCGAGCGGTTCATCAGCGCCGCGCCGATCCCCCTGCCCTCGAAGGCCGGATCGACCGTCAGCGGCCCGAGCATCAGCGCCGTATGTCCGCCGGCGGCGACCGGCGTCACCTTGACCGAGCCCACGAGGAAGGTGCCGACATGTGCCGCGAAGGACAAAGCCGGATCGGGCGGCACGCCTTCGCGCAGGCGGAAGGCGGTGCGCGCGAAGCGGCCGGGGCCGAAGGCGCGCTCATGCAGCCGCTCGATGGCGGCCTGGTCCACGGGAAGCTCGTGGCGAATGGTCAAAGGCAGGGATGTCATGACGACCGGAGAAAACAGCAGCGGCGGGATAATGACGAAGGCCGGGCGCGCGGGCGCTCAGGCCGGGAGGCGCATTCAGCGCATCGGTCGTCGCAGGTCGCTCTGGCTGTGAAGGTCGTTCATCGAGCGCGCCTCTAGCAGAGCTTCGCATGGGCGTCCATCGCTTCCTGCGCAGCCATGGCCGGCTTGCCGCCTCGCAGCGATTGGTTTCAACTCCTCCTCGACCTGCAAGAGCAACGACAAGCGGGCGGGCCAGAGCGTGCCGATGCGCAGACGCCTCCCCGAAAACGGAGGAAACCTCATGATGAACAAGCTGATGCGGGCGGGCATCGCGGCCCTGGCGGTCGCCTGCGCGCTGCCTGCGGGAGCCCAGCAGCAAGGCGGGCCGAACAAGGCTCCGCCGCGCGACGAATTCTTCTGGCTCGGCGAGATCAACAAGGCGAGCACCGTCATCAACAGCCAGGCGGGCCTGCTCGACAAGGCGCTCGCCCCCAAGATCGCACAGGGCATCGCGCGGGTGATCGAGGCCGGCAACCAGCCCGGCGCCAGGCGCCCCTCGACCGTCATCACCTTCGAGCCGCTGATGATCAAGGAGGCCGGTGTCGAGGTCACGCTGATCCATGCCGGCCGCTCAAGCCAGGACATGCACGCGACCTATCGCGCGGCGATCATGCGCGACCGGCTGCTGGCATTGGCCGACCAGCTCGGCAAGACCATGCGGACGATGGTCGAGCTGGCCGCGGCGCATCAAGGCACCATCGTCCCCAACTACACCAACGGCGTCGCCGCCCAGCCCAACAGCTATGGCCATTACCTGCTCGGCCTCGTCGCCGGCTTCGACAGGGACGCCCAGCGCATCCGCGAGTTCTACGCCCGGCTCGACCATTCGCCGATGGGCACGACCGTGCTCAACGGCACGAGCTGGCCGCTCGACCGCCAGCGCATGGCCAATTATCTCGGCTTCGGCGCCCTCGTCGACAACGCCTATGATGCCTCGCAGATCGCGGCCGCCGATCTGCCCGTCGAAGCGGGCTCCATCGTCACCGGCATCGCGCTCCATGCCGGCGGCTATATTCAGGACGTGATGACGCAATATGCGCAGCCACGCCCCTGGATTCTCCTGCGCGAAGAAGGCGGCACCACCGGCGGCGGCACCACCTATGTGTCGAGCGCCATGCCGCAGAAGCGCAATCCCGGCCTGCTCAACGGCACGCGCGAGCAGGCCTCGACAGCGCTCACATTGGCGATGGGCCCGGTCTTCAAGGCCCACAACATCCCGCCCGGCATGCCCGACGCCAAGGACGCCAAGGCCAACAGCGCGATGATCGACAGCGCCACGAGGACCCTTCAGGATCTCGACCGCATCCTGAAGGCGCTGGCGATCGATCCCGAACGGGCTCTGGACGAGCTCAACAGCGACTGGACCGCCTCCCAGGAACTCGCCGACGTGCTGATGCGGAGGTACAAGCTGCCCTTCCGCGCCGGGCACCATTTCGCCTCCGAGGTCGTCGATTACGCCAAGCTCAACGCCATCAAGCCGACCGATTTCCCCTATGCGCAGGCCCAGGCGATCTATCGCAAGGCCGCCGCCGAAATGCAGCTTTCGCCGGCCGAGCTGCCGATGAGCGAGGCCGAGTTTCGCGCGACGCTCGATCCCGTCGCCATCGTGAAGAACCGAGCCACCTCCGGCGGCCCGCAGCCGGCTGAAATGGAGCGCATGCTGCGCGAGACCCGGCAGCGCCTCGACCAGCAGGATGGCTGGGTCAAGGAGAAGCGCGCGCGGATCGCCGATGCTCTCGCCAGGCTCGACGCGGATTTCACCGCGCTCGCCAAAAGCGCCAACTGACACGAGCGCGAACTGACGACCTTCGGGTGCCTTCCGGCCCGCCTTACCAATCGGCGGCCGGCGGCAGATCCTTGGCGATCTCCTCCAGCCGACGGCGCGTCCCGGCCGTCACGCCCTCCGGCAGGTGGTCGAGCGGAAAGAAGCCGGCCTCGGCGATCTCGCGATCGGGTCGCTTGACGCTATCCACCCGGAAGGCCCGCACGACATAGAGCGCGACATGGTCGCGCCGCGAGACGCGGCGGTTGAAATAGATGCCGTGCAGGCGGGGCGTGCCCGTCGGCGTGATGCAGGCCTCCTCCTGCAGCTCGCGCACCAATGCGTCCAGGACCGTCTCCCCCACCTCGACCCCGCCGCCGGGAAGATGCCAGCCGGGAACATAGGTGTGGCGGATGAGGAAGACCTCGCCGGCTTCGCTGATCACAGCCACCCGCACCCCGAAGGTGACGCTGCGGACCAGCCGGAAATAAAGATGCAGCAGGCGCCCCAGCATTCGGCGCGCCCATGAAAGGCCGGGCTCTTCACGCATGGCCCTTTCGGGCGGTGATGGCTCCATCGGCTCGTTTTCCCATCCCAGATGAATTGTCTATGCAAAAACTGCATAACGGACGCGTTAGATTAACTCTGGCCCTGTCACAAACGCGCCCCAAATGAGGGTGCATAGAAACGCCTGTCCGCTGGAACCCGAACCATGTTGCTCTCTTTCATCATCTCCCGCTTCAAGGCCAAGCCGGCCTATGTCTGGAAGCCCGCCGTCACGATGACCGATTCCCGCATCGTGTCCGAGCTCACCGGCGCTGCCAACTAAGATCACCTGTCCGCCCCGCCGACCGCGCTGAATTGCGCGCTTGACGGGGGGCCTGCCGTGAGGGCAAGCGCTGGAGCGTGTTCAAGCTCGCGCACCTGTCCGACCCGCATCTCGGCCCGCTGGCCGGGTTTTCTTTGCATCAGCTTCTCGGCAAGCGCGCGACCGGTTACGTCAACTGGCGCCGCAAGCGCCGGCATGCGCATGACATGGACATCCTGGCGCGGATCGTCGCCGATATCCATGCGCAAGCTCCCGATCACGTCGCCTGCACCGGCGATGTCGCGCATATCGGCTTGCCGAACGAGTTCAAGACAGCCGTCTCCTTCCTCGACACGCTGGGGCCCCGCGAAGCGGTCAGCTTCGTGCCGGGCAATCACGACGCCTATGCGCGCTCCTCGCTGAAGGCGCTCGCCAGCCTGCTGGCGCCCTGGTCGGCGAGCGACGACGGCGTCGCCGCTTATCCCTGGTATCGCCGCCGCGGGCCGGTGGCCCTGATCGGCGTCAGCAGCGCCGTGCCGACCCTGCCGCTGATGGCGACGGGCCGCGTCGGCGGCGAGCAGATCGCCAGGACGGGCGCACTGCTCGACCGCGCCCGCGACGAGAAGCTGATCCGCGTCATCCTCATCCACCACCCGCCCTATGTCGGCGGCGCCAAGCGCGGCCGCGAACTGGTCGATGCTGCCGCCTTCGAGGGCATGCTGAAGCAGAAGGGCGCCGACCTCGTCCTGCACGGCCACAACCACATGTTCTCGCTGGCCTGGCGCCCGGGCCCGGAGCACGACATGCCGATCGTCGGCGTGCCCTCCGCCTCGCTCGGCCCGCTCGGCCATGGCGAACTCGGCACCTGGCATCTCCTCCATATCGACGGTCACGCCGGGAAGCCGCAGATCACGCTGGAGCAGCGCGGCTTCGAGCCTGACGGAACGGTCATGCTCCGCCAGACGATCGCGCTGCACGCAAAGCCCGTGTAACGCCGGCACAACGTTACTTTTGCTCCCTCCGCATTTACCCGTCTTTCACGCGCAGGTCGTAGGCTCTCTTCAGGGAAGGAGCGTGCGATGTTTGCCGGAACGCTCGGCCGCAGCCAGTTCTTCGTCAGGTCAAGTCTGCTCGGCCTGGCCGAGACCGCGGTCCTGCTGACCTGCGTCGCAGTCCAGCACGAGGCCTTCTTCGGTCCACCCGGACAGGGGCGCTACCGGCTGGCCGCGACGGCTTTCCTGATCGGTGCCTTTTTCGGATACAAGCGCATCAGCTATGCCATCCGCCGCAACCGCGACGCCGGCGGTGGCGAATTGCTGGCCGGCATCTACCTGATCGTCACCTGCACGGCGCTCGCCCTGCAAATCCAGGCCTTGATCGTACGGACGAACGAAAGCCCGCTGAACGGCACGGAACATGCCGGCCTGGTCTATCTCCTGCTGGGCGGCTTCTGGTTCTATCTCCTGTACGCGCCATCCGCGCCCGCCGAGGCGCGCAGCGGCGTCAATTCGTCACCCGGCCGCTTCATCTCGGCCGATGGCGACCCGGCGCGCGTCGATACGCAGCTCTCGCTGGCCATGGAACAGGCGATCGCCGGCGAGAGGCCGATCCCGATCGTGCCCGTCCCCGCCCGCCCACCGGGCTTCCTCGGCTCGGCCCGTCAGGCGCCGGTGCCGCACCGGCGAACCGAATTCGGCCGGCGCGGTCTGAAATAGGACATCGGCCCGAAAAGCGGACTGCGGTTTTCGGGAAAAGCCGATGCTGTAGCCGGCCCGCTCAGACGCAGCGCCCGCCATCGACGGCCAGCACGCTGCCGGTCACCATGTCGGCCTCGTCCGAGCACAGGAACAATGCGGCATTGGCGATGTCCTGCGGCGTCGAGAAGCGGCCCCACGGAATCGAGGCCGTGAACTGCGCGCGCCGCTCCGGCGTGTCCTCCCCCATGAAGGTGGCCAGCAGCGGCGTCTCGCCCGCGACCGGCGCGATGGCGTTGACGCGGATCTTGTCCGGCGCGAGCTCGACCGCCATCGATTGCGAGATCAGGTTCGCGGCGCCCTTCGAGCCATTGTACCAGGTCAGGCCGGGGCGCGGCCGCACGCCCGCCGTCGAGCCGATATTGAGGATGACGCCGCCGCCATGCTGGCGGAAATGCGGCACGGTCGCCCGCGCCATCAGATAGATCGACTTGACGTTGACCGCGAAGATCCGGTCGAACTCCTCCTCGGTCACTTCGGTCATCGGCTTGTTGCGATGGGTCGTGCCGGCATTGTTGACGACGATGTCGAGCCGCCCGACCTTGGCGAGGATCTTCTCCACCGCCTTGTCGACGCTCTTGGCCTTGCCGACATCGCAGGTGACGGCGAAAGCCTTGCGGCCGATCGCCTTCGCAGCCTCCTTCGCCTTGTCGCCGTTGATATCGAGCACCGCGACGCGTGCGCCCTCGCGCACGAAAGTCTCGGCGATGCCGAAGCCGAAACCCTGTGCCGCGCCGGTCACCAGCGCCGTCTTGCCCTTCAGTCTCATGGTCGTTCCTCGTGATCTCGATTTGCCGCGATGTTTGAAACGATTGAGCGCGGTCGTAAATGCGCTTTTGGGCGGGGCCGGATACGGAAATCGAATGGCTACTCGTCATTCTCGGGCGAAGCGAAGCGCAGACCCGAGAACCTCATGACGAGAGAGCGCTGGTTTACGAGATGCTCGGGTCAAGCCCGAGCATGACGGCGAGGAGTTACGCCCCGATCTCCTCGCGCAGCATCTCGAGCTCCAGCCAGCGCTCCTCAGCGTCGCCGATCTCGCGCGCGACCTCTTCCAGCCGCGCCGTCGCCTTGGCGAAGAGCTTCGGGTCGCGGGTGTAGAGATCGCCCGCCACGGCGGCGTTGAGCTTGGCGGCTTCCGCCTGCAACGCCTCGATTTTCTTGGGCAAGGTTTCCAGCGCATGCTTCTCGTTGAAGGAGAGCTTGCGTTTCGCGCTCGAAGCGGCGGGCGCAGCCAAAGGAGCGGATTTCGGCGCGGCGGCGGGCGCCTTCTCGACGGCCCTCGCCTTCGCGCCGACGCCGCGCCCACGCTGCGTCAGCATGTCGGAATAGCCGCCGGCATATTCGGTCCAGACCCCGTCGCCATCCGAGATCAGCACGGCCGAGACGACCCGGTCGAGGAAGTCGCGATCATGGCTGACCAGCAGCACCGTGCCCTGATAGTCGGCCAGCAGCTCCTGCAGCAGGTCGAGGGTTTCGAGGTCGAGATCGTTGGTCGGCTCGTCCAGCACCAGCAGGTTCGAGGGCTTCGCGAGCGCGCGCGCCAGCATCAGGCGCCCGCGCTCCCCACCCGAGAGCGCGCCGACCGCCGTGCCACGCTGCAAAGGCTGGAACAGGAAGTCCTTCATATAGGAGATGACATGGCGCGGCTGGCCGCCGACCATGACCTGGTCCGAGCCGCCACCGGTCAGCGCATCGCCCAGCGGCGTCGCCGGATCGAGGCTTTCGCGGCGCTGGTCGAGCGTCATCATCTCCAGTGAGGTGCCGAGCTTCACCGTGCCGGAATCGGGCTGAAGCCCGCCGGTCAGCAAATTGATCAGCGTGGTCTTGCCGGCCCCGTTCGGTCCGACGATGCCGATCCGGTCGCCGCGCGCCACCCTGAGCGACAGGTTCTTGACGACGACGTTATCGCCATAGGCCTTGGCGACATCCACCGCCTCGATCACGAGCTTGCCGGAGGTCTGCGCCTCGCTCGCCTCCAGCCGGACATTGCCGGTGGCGGCGCGTGCGGTGCGGCGCTGGTCGCGCAGCGCGAACAGCTCGCCAAGCCGGCGCTGGTTGCGGGTGCGCCGGGCGCTAACGCCATAGCGCAGCCAGTCCTCCTCGCGCGCGATCTTGCGGTCGAGCTTGTGGCGGTCGAGCTCCTCCTGAGCCAGCACCTCGTCGCGCCAGGCCTCGAAATCTCCGAAGCCCTTCTCCATCCGCCGCGTCACGCCGCGATCGAGCCAGACGGTGGCGCGTGACAGCGAGGTCAGGAAGCGCCGGTCGTGGCTGATCAGCACCATGGCCGAGCGCAACGACTTCAATTCCTGCTCCAGCCATTCGATGACGGGCAGGTCGAGATGGTTGGTCGGTTCGTCGAGAAGCAGAATGTCCGGCTCCGGCGCCAGCACCCGGGCCAGCGCTGCGCGCCGGGACTCGCCGCCGGACATGGTGGCGGGGTTCTCCTCGCCGGTCAGGCCGAGCTCCGTGACCAGATATTGCGCGCGATAGGCGTCGTCGCCCGGCCCGAGGCCAGCTTCGACATAGGCGAGCGAGGTCTTGTAGCCGGTGAAATCCGGCTCCTGCGGCAAATAGCGGATGGTCGCGCCGGGCTGCACGAAACGCTCGGCATGGTCGGGCTCGACGAGCCCCGCAGCGATCTTGAGCAGGGTCGACTTGCCCGAGCCGTTGCGCCCGACGAGGCTGACCCGCTCGCCGGCCGAGACGGATATCTCGGCCGCTTCGAGCAGCGGCTGTCCGCCGAAGGTGAGCGCGACGTCGCGCAGATGCAGCAAAGGGGCCATGGTTCGTCCTGTGAACTGGCCTGCGGGATAGAGCATCGGACCGAAAAGTGGAAACCACTTTTCGGATCGATCCGATGCTGCATGAAGACAAGAGTGCAGGCGCCGCTGTCACGCCCGCCGGACATGGCATGCTGCTTGCCAGCCGAAATCGCGCCCTTATCGTGGCCCTCGCCTCGAGTCGAAAGCCAGCCATGCCTTCAGCCCGCCCGCGCCCCATCGGAATCGGCCATAACGGCGGCCCGCCCCTGCAAGAACGCAAGCGGCGCGCGGAAACCGGCAAGGGCACGATCGGCCGCTATTTCGACTGGCGCTTCGCCCATCGCAAGGCCTGGAAGAAGCCGCGCGAGGTCGCCATCAGCCGGCAGGAGAAGGCCGAGGCGCTCGGCCTGACCTATGAGGAATATTCGCTCGAGATCATGGAGCGCGGCTATTACCCGCAGCCCGAGCATGTCGAGACGATCAAGTCCAGGCGCGCCCAGCGGCGCAAGGACGGTGGCGTCGTCGGCCAGTCGCTCAAGGGCATGAAGCTGAGCTGAGACGCCTGCCTCAGCCCCCGAGCCAGCGCCGCGCCAGTCGCGTCGCCGGCCGCTCGAAACAGCGATGGAGCAGCAGCGCCGCGACGACCGCGCCGGTCAGCGCGAGCACGATGTAAAGCGCCGGCCAGGCCAGCCCCACCCTCAAGCTGGCCTCGCGCATGCCCCGGATCACGAAGGGGTGGACGAGGTAGAGCGCATAGGAGGCGTCTCCGACCGCCGCCAGCGCCTTGACCGGCAGCAGCGGTACGATGCCCTCCCGGCCGCAGGAAGCCGCCAGCACCAGCAGCAGGGCCGCCGATCCGCGCCAGAGCACGCTGCTCCAGCCGCCATCGGTTCCCGGAACATGCGCGGCGGCTACGAGCACCGCGACGCCGGCCGCCGCGACCGCGATCCGCGCCGCGCCATGCAGGCGCAAGCCTCGCCCACGCAACACCGCGATACCCATGCCGGCGGCGAATTCGAGGACGATCGGCTGCCCCCAGAACGCGAAGGGCAACGGCGTCGGCCCGCCCAGGCTCTCCGCTGCGACCAGCAGCGCCAGCGCCAGCGCGACCGCCGGCAAGGTCCAGCGCGCCGGCAGCAGGAGCCCGACGGCGAACAGGGCGTAGAACAGCATCTCGTAATTCAGCGTCCAGCCCAACGAATAGACCGGCTGCACCACCCCCTGCGTCGAGACTGCAGGCCAGAACAGGTAGGAGCCGAGGACCTGGCCGAGGCTCGGCGCGCCGGAGTTGAGCAGCGCCGGAACGGCGAGGCCGACGAGCAGGAACAGCGTCGTCATCGCCCAGTAGAGCGGCACGATGCGGGCGAGGCGCCGCCTCAGGAAGGCGAGCGAAGCGCCCTGCCGCCCGAACAGGTCCTGCGAGGCATGGACCATGATGAAGCCCGAGACGACGAAGAAGATGTCGACGCCGGCCATCCAGGGCAGCATGTCGTTGCGGGCGAAGGCGAGCCCCGCGCGCTCCGCCACGATGGCGGCATCGGGCTGGACATGGTGCACGGCGACCATGAACGCCGCGAGCGCGCGCAGGACCTGGATGGAATGGATGGGCTGCACGCGATCTCGATGTTTTCGGAAGGACGGGTCTGTGGAAGGCGCTCAGCCAAACCACAACCGCTTGGGATCGTCGAGGCCGAAACGCGGCAGATTGGCCGCGATCGCCGCAAGCCCCTGCTCGGCGGCATCCTGCGCCGTGATGACATGCAGGGCGAAGCGCGCCGCCAGAGCCTCCATCGGCGGCTTGCCCGCGAACACGGCCTTGACGGTCGCGCGGTCCGCCAGCGGCAGGAGCTTCGGCGCGATGCCGCCCGCGATGAAGACCCCGCCCGTCGCCTTGAACGAGAGGGCGAGATCGCCCGCGACGCGCGCGAGCAGGCGCCAGAAGCAGACGACCGTCATCAGCGCCGCCGGATTTCCGTCCAGCGCGAGGCGGCTGATATCGGCAGCGCTGGTATCGGCCTCCGCCATGCCCGAGGTTGCGACCACGGCGCGGTGGAGGCGGACGAGCCCGTCGCCGCTGAGCAGATGCTCGACCGTGAGGCGCGGCAGCCCGGCCGCCAGCACCGGCCACATCCGCTGTTCCGTCGGGTCTTCCGGGCCAATGCCGATATGCCCTGCCTCGGTCGGGATCAGGAAACCGCGCTCGCCGCGCGTCAGCAACGCCGAGGCGCCGAACCCCGTACCCGGACCGAGCACGAGCTTCACCCCCTCCGGCTCCGGATCACCCTCGACCAGCGTCTCGACATCGCCCGGATTCAAGACCGCGAGGGAAGCCGCGAGGGCTTCGAAATCATTGACCAGGAGCCCTTGGTTCAAGCTGAGAGCCTGGGCGATCCGCGGCCCGTCGAACTGCCAGCTCGCATTGGTCAACTGGGCGCTGCGGCCATCGAGCGGCCCGGCCACGGCGAGGATCGCCGAGCGCGGCCGTTCCGGCAGTTCGGCGATGACGCTCTCGAAAGCCGCTTCCGGCGTCGGGTAGCTGCCCGTGCCGATCCGCGCCAGGGCACGCTGCGGGCTGTCTGGATCCCCCGCCAGCGACAGCCGGCAGTTCGTGCCGCCGATATCGGCGAGCAGGACGGGATAGGCGATCGATGGCGGGCGCATCAGAGCGGCTTTCGCCAGGGCGCGAACCAGCCGAGCCCCTCCAGCGTCCCGTGCTCCGGCTTGTACTCGCAGCCGACGAAGCCGCCATAGCCGAGCGCGTCGAGCTCGGCGAAGAGCCGGGGATAGTCGGGGCCGGAGGCATCGGGCTCGTGCCGGCCATTGGCCCGCGCGATCTGGACATGGCCGACGAGTGGATAGAGCGCCTTGAGCTTGCCCGACACGTCGCCATGGATCAGCGCGCAGTGATACATGTCGAATTGCAGCTTCACGTTCGGCCGCCCGGCCTCGCGCACATAAGCGGCGGCCCGGTCGAAATCGTTGAGGAAATAGCCCGGCATGTCCTTGCCGTTGATCGGCTCGAGCAGAAGGTCGATGCCGTGCTCGCCGAGCCTGTCGGCGGCATAGGCGATCGAGGCACGATAGGTTTTCTGTGCGGTCGGGTCGTCGGGGTCGGCAAGCCCCGCCATCATGTGCAGGCGTGGGACGCCGGTCTCATGGACATAGGCCAGCGCCGTATCGACGGAAGCCTTGAACTCCGCCTCGCGCCCGGCCAGCGCCGCGATGCCCCGCTCTCCGGCCGCCCAGTCGCCCGGCGGCAGGTTGAACAGTGCCTGCTCCAGCTCGCCGCCGGCCAGCGCCAGCCCGACCTGCTCGGGCGCATGCTCATAGGGGAACAGGAATTCGACGGCCTCGAACCCTGCTTCCGACGCAGCCTTGAAACGATCGAGGAAGCCCCACTCCGTGAACATCATCGAGAGATTGGCGGCAAAGCGCGGCATGAACGGCCTCTGGCAGACTTAGAGCAGTTTCGAGCGAAGCGGATACCGGTTCGCCTGAAGACAATGCGACACGATAAGGATCGAGAACCTTTCCACGCTTCGGAGAAACGCGGGAACGCTCAAGGTCTGAACGACCGGCGCAAGCTAGCGCGCCGAGCCGGCCGCGTCATGACCCAACGCGACACGGCGGCGATGCGTTCCGACGGATAGCCTATGCGGTGATGGAATCAGCTCTGCAAGATGGCGTAGACGTCGCCCGAGCCGGCTGTCCGAGGCAGCCCGCGCAGATAATCCCCCATCGCCTCAGCCGTGACGGCCTCCCCCAGCGCGAGCTTCTGGGTTTCCCCGAGCGCGACGTTGAAGCGATAGCGCCCGAGCGTTTCCAGCAGCGCCAGGCAGCCCTCGGCGACATCGTGCTGGATCGTCTTGAACTCGAAGCAGATCACCTGCACCGGCTTGGTCAGCCCGGCCAGCACATGCGCCTCGAAGCCTTCGACATCGATCTTGAGCAGATGCGGCAGGCCGTATCGCGCAATCAGCTTGTCGAGCGTCGTGCAAGGCACCGTGATCTCGTGATCCCAGCCCTGCCCCGCCCTGCCC